>CAYYBO010000001.1:0-11410 GCA_964470125.1 uncultured Planctomycetaceae bacterium
CCCGCCTCCCGGTCGTTGTCATCTCCACCGAATCCAGCGAAACCCGCATCGAGGATGTCCGACGACGAGGCTTCCAGTTTATCCACAAACCGTTCACCCCGGAGCGAGTCCGCGAAGTCGTCCAGACCCTCTTGGAGGAAGCTCAAAATGCGAGTGTCTGAGGAACAATTGGCCGCCGTCGCCAAGGAAGTTCTGGAGACCATGGCCTTCGCCTTCGAGATGACCGGCGAGGAGCCAGGCCGGTCCAACGACCTCCTCCGGGCGGTCGTGGACTTCCGCGGCTCGTTCCACGGATCGGTCAGCCTTACCCTGCCGCGCTCGATGCTGCCCGACATCGTCATCAACATGCTGGGCGTGGGCGAGGAAGTGATCCCCCCCGAGCAAGACCAGCGAGACGCTCTCGGCGAGCTGGCCAACGTGATCTGCGGCAATCTCGTGCAGGCCCTGGCCGGCCCGCAACCCGTCTTCGACCTGGCCGCCCCCAGAATCGATGTGCCGACGCACGGGCCCGACGCTCTGAAACTTCACGGCGACGTGACCCGCACGCGCATTTCCCTGGAGAACGGCTGGGCCGAGGTGACGCTCGTCCTGCGCCCCGAGGGGGATGCAACCTCCCAAGCCTCCCTGGCCGGCATTCGAGCCCCTGATGCAAGGTGAAATCCCATGATTCGCGTGCTTATCGTTGATGATTCGGCCGTCGTGAGGAAAATCCTCACCGACCAACTGCGACGAGTCAGCGACATCGAGGTCGTCGGCACGGCCCCTGATCCCTACGTCGCCCGCGACAAAATCGTCCAACTCAAACCGGACGTCGTCACCCTCGACGTCGAAATGCCGCGCATGGACGGTCTAACCTTCCTCTCCAAATTGATGAAGTTCCACCCCATCCCGGTCATCGTCGTCAGCTCCCTGACGCCCGCCGGCAGCGAAGCCGCCCTCCACGCTCTCGAGCTTGGAGCCGTTGACGTCATCAGCAAGCCCGGCGAAGCCTATAGCGTCGGTGATGTCGCCGTTCAACTCGTCGACCGCATCCGCGCCGCCGCCCACGCCCGGCTCCGCCAGCCCACCGCCGCGAATCGCGCCGCCCCCGCCATCTCCCGTGAGGCCCTCAGCGGAATCCGCGCAACCCACAAAATTCTCGCCATTGGCGCCTCCACCGGCGGCACCGAGGCCATCCGCGCCGTCCTCCAGGCCCTCCCCGCCACCACGCCCGGCACCGTCATCGTCCAGCACATGCCCGAGAAGTTCACCGCCGCCTTCGCCCAACGCCTCAACGAAATGTGCGCCATGGAGGTCCGTGAGGCTCGCGGCGGAGAGGTACTCCAGCCCGGCCTGGCCCTGGTCGCTCCCGGCAACTACCACCTTGTCATCAGCCGCAGCGGTGCCCAGTACATCGCCCAAATCAAGGAAGGGCCGCGCGTCCACCATCAGCGCCCCGCCGTCGACGTCCTCTTCAACTCCGTTGCCAAATACGCCGGCGTCAACGCCGTCGGCGTCCTCCTCACCGGCATGGGCGCAGACGGCGCCAAAGGCATGCTGGCCATGCACGAAGCAGGCGCCCGCACCATCGCTCAGGACGAAGCCTCCTGCGTGGTCTACGGCATGCCCAAGGAAGCGGTCAAACTCGGCGCCGCCGATTCTGTGCTCCCCCTCGGAAAGATCCCCAACGGCATCCTCGAAGCTCTCAAAGCCTCCGCCCATGCCGCACAACATACCTGACCGCTGAGAGCCGCCGGCTTATTCGCGTTGAGGCCACGTCCGCACTCCCGTGGCGTGAAGCGATTCCCGCTTTGAACGTTGATCCCCCTCGTTGTAGACGTGCGGACCGCACCGGGAGTGCGAGGCTCCGGCCGAGCCGACGCCCTCCTCAAACCAGGCGTGAATTGTCCCAGCCCGTGTTTCTCGCCGGCTGACGCCGGACAGGGAACGCAAACAGAGACTCACCCTCCACGACACGGGCCAACCCCCAACCCGCGCGGACCTCAGCATCCTCCACCGTTGGCCCTGAACCCGGCCCCCCCAGCCGCCGCCCCTTTCTACGTTCCCAATTCCTCCCCCCCGACCCTCGATGCCCCTGAAACACAGCGAGGCCCACCGCGCGTCTCGCGATGGGCCTCGCCGATCAACTCAAAAACCGTTTCGGGGCCGCTCCTCTTGGCGGAGCCTTCCTCCCGCCTACGGATTCAGTAACTTCGATACAAACGGCGTGATGTCCGCCGGGGTCATGAAGCCGTCGTTATCCATGTCCGCGGCGCAGAACTCCGGCACTTCCACACCCACCCCGTAAGGATTGAGCAACACCTCCACGAAGCTTTGCAGGTCGCGGCCGTCGACCAAGCCGTCGCCGTTCAGGTCGCCTTTGACCACGCCCGTGCAGGAGGCGTTAATCACCCCCCAGATCTCCACGTCGTCAATATTCCATCCCGGATACCTGGTCGCGCTGTCCGTGGGACCCATCCCCCATCGCACGTACACCGTCGAGTGCAGGTCCGCCACCGACGACAGACTGTACGCCACCGGCTGCCACGAGGCGTCGCTGATCGAGTACGCGGGGTTCGCCCAAACCGTCGTCCACGTGCTCCCGTCGTTCGAGACCTGGATGTACGCGTGATCGAACTGCGACGATTCCACGCCCAGCCACCGCCGGAAGCGCAGCTCCACGTTCGTGAGGATCGAGCAGTCCAGAGCCGTCGTGGTCAGCCACAACGTCGTCGACATCGAGTTCGGGTAGTTGCCGTCGAGGTTGTACCCGTACACGTTCGTTCCGGTATACCCGCTGATCGGATCCTTGTTGTAGGACCCTCCGCCGATCGGTTGACCGAAAGCCCACAAGCCCTGGGTGCTCCATCCGGGATTGCTGTTCATCGGGAAATCGTACACCTTGCCGGCAACGCCTTCGCCGACGTTCACAGTCACCGTCGCCGTGTTCGACCTTGCCGTCGCGTCCATCGCCGAGAAGGTAAACGACGTCGTCACCGACTGGGCAAACGGCGGAAGATACCGCACTACGCTCCCGGCGCCCGCCAGGGTGTACGGCACCGAGGTGATCTCGCCGCCGTTCGGGTCCACCAGCTTGCCCTTGTTCGCCGGAGGCAGGCTTTCAACGGTATACGTCAGCGGATCACCGTTGGGATCCGTCGCCGTTAGCGTGATATCCATCGGGCTGTACATCGACGCGTTGACCGTCTGATTGTGCGCGACCGGGTCGTAGGCCGCCCCGCCCACGGTCAGCACCACGCCGTGCGCCGCGTCTCCGTCATGATCGGTGGTATTCTCGAAGCTGACCGTCGCCGAGAAGTTTCCTTTGTCCAACGCGCCGGCCTGCGAGCTGATGCTCACTGTCACCATCGTCGTCCCCAGGCCCGGCAGCGTCCCGGATCCGTTGGCGATCTCAACCCAAGCCTGGTTCGCCGTTACCGCGTAGTCCACCGGCGTGGGGTTTTTGTTCTCGATGGTGTAGATCAGGCTGCCCGGCGTGAACGGGCCGCCGATCGGACCGTGGGCAACCAGATCTGAATCCGGCGTCACTTTGATCCCCGTCGGCGGCTCCACCGTCCCGATGATCCGCAGCGAAGGATCGCCGAACACGTGCCAGGTGTTGAACATGTCCGCACCGCCGGTGCCGTAGCCATCGATCATTGAGCACGAACCGGCGTAACACAATGTCCCGTAGCAGTAGTATGACGGCGTCGCCGCCGTGTACAGGAGGTTGAACTCGTCTTGTCCCTCCATCGGCGGGGCCCAAGACTGGTTGATCGACGACATGTACGCCCCGATCGCACCGATCGGTTCGCCGTTGCGCGTGGACCGCAGCCACGCCTCCGCAAAGCACGTGTATCCGTTGAACTGCCCGTTCACGCAGGCCACGCTGATGATGAACGGCAGCATGTTGTCGTTCGTTAACGCCGCGATGTGCGTGTTCGAGAAGCCCGTCGTAGACCAGGATGTCGTGCTCCCGTGGCCGCAGTAGTTAATGATCCCGCGCCCGGCGTTCAGGCCGCTGCTCACCATCGCCGCCGTGCCGCCGTTGTTGTCGTAAATCTGGTCGACCTGCGTGTATCCGTGGGCCAGCAGCCAACCCCGGATCTCGTTCATGTGCACGTAGTCCGCCTGGCCCTCGTCGCCTTGTCCCGCCCCCTGCGAAGAGGCAATGCCCATCCCCTTCCAGAACCAGGCCTGCGCCGTCGCCGGCATGTTCTCGTATTCGACGGTCCGCAGAACCTGCGTGTCCACCTGAGCCGCCGTCTCCGCCGAGAACCGACCCACCATGATGTCCGGGTAATTGTCTCCGCCCGCCAGCTTCGAATACGTCGGATCCGAGGACCCTCCCGAAGCCGTCGGAGTGGCAATCTGGGCCGCGTCGCCCACCAACAGCACGAACGACAGATCGCCCGCGTTGTACACGCCCTGGATGTAGTTCTTGATGGCCGTGGAAGTGTTCCCGCCCGGAATCGTGGAAACCCCGACCGCCGTCGTGCTGATCCCGATCGAGTTCTTATGGGTCACCAGCGGCTGCACGTTCGACAACCATGCGTCATGACAGATAATCAGCATGTTGCCGATTTCATCCAGCGGGTTGTACTTCAAGTCGGGATTGTAGTTGAGGAAATGGTGCTTATAGAGGTTGTGGAACGGCAGCACCACTTCTTTCGGCCCGATGTTGCGGTCCAGCACGTTCACACGCCCCGGACCTGCGCTGACTACTTCCAGCGTCACGCTCTTGTAAAACCGCAGCGTCCGTTGCACCGGGTTGTACTGCAGCGGCTTCACCTCCACCACCACGCCCCGATAGTCTCGCAGAATGTACGGTTCACCCAGCGTCGCCACCGCCCCCGGATAAAACGCATCTGACTGATACACCGCCCCGAAGGTATACGGCACGTCGTCGGGGTTAACCGTGCGCAACAGGTTGCCTTTGGATGGCGCCACCTGCACGCCGCTGACATCCTCGTATTGCGATGCCAGCACGTTCACCGCCATCTCCGCGTCGTCCGGAATGATGATGCTGCGGCAGACCTGCGACAACCCTGGAGCACCCTCCTCCAGCATCTCCGCTTCCTTGCCCAACGAGACTCGGAGGTACTCCACCCCATTGATTGTCACCGGCTCGCTGCTGTAGTCCCCAAACTCGTAGTGCAGCACGATCCGCGCCGGTGAATTCTCCTGAAGTGTCACTCCGACGATGTCGCGGTCCTTCCCGAACGCCGCCGTCACCGTCAACACCGCGACCGCAGCCAACACGCCCGCCAGGCGGACACTGCGGCGGGTGCCTCGATCCTCCGAAAAGCCGTTGCCACTTCCGTATGAATCCATCACGATAATGCCTCCGCTTTCACATCCACCACCGGCCTACCGCCACCTACCTGATGGCGACTTCCGTACGTGAATTCTAGGTCCCACAACTCGGCTCGCCGGCAATTTTTCCTCTCGTCGCCCGCCCGGTTTTCAGCGGACCTCCGCGCCCGGCTGTCGCCCGGCGATCAAGCCCTCTACGCCCCGGCGCCCGAGGAAAGCCTCCCGCGGGCCCGGGGGGGGGTCTTCTGCGGGGCGCTGCCGCCCCGCCGATCACGGCGCCAGCAGCGCCGCCACGAACAAGTCGGCGTCCGCAAGGGTCATGAATCCGTCGCCGTTCATGTCGCCGGCGCAGAACTCGCCGAAGCTCACCCCGCCGGCGTACGGATTCAGCATTACCTCCACGAAACGCTGCATGTCCGCTCCGTTGACCAGGCCGTCGCCGTTCGTGTCGCCCGGCACCACCCCGGTGCAGGTGTTGTGGACCACGCCCCAGACCTGAACATCATCGATGTTCCAGCCCGGATACGTCGTGCTGCCGTCCGTCGGGCCCATGCCCCAGCGCACGTACACCGTCGCCTGGTTATCCGCCGACGACGACAGACTGTACGTCTTCAGCACCCACGACGAATCGCTCACCGTGCTCGTCCCGTTCTCCCACACCGTCGTCCACATGCTCCCGTCGTTCGACACCGCGATGCTCGCGTGGTCGTCTCCCGGCAAGCCCTCCACCCCCAGCCACCGCCGGAAACGCAGCTCCACCCCGGTCACATTCGAACAATTCAGCGCCGTGGTCGTCAACCACCGCGTCGTGCTCATCGAGTTCGGATAATCGCCGAGGAGGTTGTACCCGTAAACGTTCGCGCCCGTGTGCCCGCTGTTCGGGTCCTTGTTGTGCGACCCGCCGCCGGCCGGCTGACCAAACGCCCAGGCCCCCGTGGTGCTCCAGCCGGGGTCGTTGTCCAACGCAAAATCATGGACCATTTGCGGCACCGCCGCCCCTACCGTCAGCGACACGGTCGCCGTGTTCGACTCCGCCGTCGCGTCTTGAACCGCGTAGGTCCACGACGCCACCAGCGTCTGATTGAACGGCGGAACGTACCGGACGATTTTCCCGCCCGCTAACAACACGTAGGGCGCCGACGTAATCTGGCCTCCATTCGGGTCGAACAGCAGCCCCGTCCCCGATGCCGGCAGGGTCTTGATCACGTAGCTCAGCGGGTCCCCGTTCGGGTCAACCCCGTTCAAGGTCAGGTTTGAGGGTACGCTGGCCGGTACCGATTGGTTCACGTTGTAGGCCACCGGATCCCACGCCGATCCTCCGATGCTGACCGTCGCCGTCGCCTCGTTTGAGTCCCCGCCTTCCGGCGGCGTGCCCCCGTCGTTCACCTTGAACTTGAACGTGTCTGACGGACGATACCCCGCATTCGGCAGGTAATTCACCTTCTTGCCGTTGTTCACCAGCGTGTACGGCACGCCGGCTATCGCGCCGCCGTTCGGATCGCTCAGGCTCCCGTTTCCCGGCAGCACTGTAATCACGTAGCTCAACGCCGCCGGCGGATCCGGCAATCCGTCATCCGTCCCCGACAGCGTGACCTGCACCATCGTGCTCACCGCCGTGCTCGCCGAAACGTTCTGCGCCGTCGGCGGCTTCGGACCGCAGGCCCCCATCGCCGACAGATCGCTCTCCGTGAAATCGGGGTCCTGCCCGCCGCCCCGCGACAGGCCGGCCAGCCCGTCGGTCGCCGCGATGGCCAGGTAATTCACGGCCAGGTTCCCGTCGAAGAACATCTCGATCTGGAAAGTGTTCTGATTGCCCGCGCTGTGCTCGGGAACGTTCAACCACGTCACCACCAGCCGATCGGCCAGTTGTTTGTAGCTCACCGACCCGCCCTGGCCCGGATTCAGATCGTCGAACAACCCTGATATCCGCGCCACCGCAAAGTGCGTCGACGTGGATTCCGTGTAGCCCGTCTGGCCGGCGTTGAAAGTGATGTAACCATTGGTCCCCACGTAGATCAGGCTGTAGCTCACTCCGTAGAGCTTCACCGTCTGCCCGCCGGTGAGATTCACCTGGGCGTACCCGTCGTCAGCCGAGCCCGTCCACGAGCTGATCGTCGTTCCGCCCGCCGGGTTCGTCGGCAAGGCCGTGATCGTCTCCGCACAGCCCGCGTAAAAGTCCGACGACCCGTTGGGCGTGAACTTCAGGCTCAGATAATCCAGGTCGTTGTCGCTGCTCGTGAAAATCTCGGTGTAGAAGTCGGGAATCTCCGGCGTCACGAAGGTGTAGCAAGCCCCGCCGTTGGTGTCCTCCACCGAGTTCCCCGCCTGATCCTCCGCCTCCACTGTGTAGAAGTACGGGGTGTTGTCCTGAAGGCCGGTCAAGTCCACCTGCGGATTCGACGAAAAGCCGGAGCCGTAGGCCGTCGAAGTCAGGCTGCCGCACGACAGGCCGTAGTGTACGATCCCACGAACGTCCTCGTTCGCCGTGAACGTCACCGTCGCGCTGCGGGCCTCCAGGTTCGTGGTCTGCACGTTGGAGATCATCGGCGGCGTGCAATCAACCGTCGCCATCTCCGACACCGGCACGTTAACTCCGCCCTGCCCGTCATCCGCGTCGATGTAGGTCACCGTCACGGTGTCGCCCTCGGCGACCAGCAGCACGCCGGCCATGTCCGTCGTGAACAACGCGATCGACCCCTCAAACTGCGCCGAACTCGGATCCGTCTCCGTGAGCAGCACCAACTCTCCGGCAGGCTCGGATGTCGAAGCCACCGTCACCGTCACCGTCTCCACCTCCTGATCGTTTGCGTTCAAACCGCAATCGGAGACCGTGATCATCACCGTTCCCTGGCACCCATACTTGGCTCGATCCAGGGCCACCGTGCCCGCGTCCGGGCAGCTTCCCGGAAACCTCAAGGCCGGATCACCCAGGATGTTGTACATCTCGAAGTACCGCTGCGTCCTGGGGCCTGTGCCCATTTGAGCCACATAACGCATCTTTGTGTCGTTCCACACCGGGCCGACTTCCGGCTGAACGGTGTCGTTTGTGTCGTAAATCGAGTCGAACAGCCGCTTCTCCAGCACGTCGTCCTCCGTCCAGTAGCTGTTCACCGACGAGCCGATGGCGATAACCCCGCCCTTGTTGGCCGCCCGCTGCCACGTCTCTGTGAAACACTCGCTGACCGTCAGCGTACCCGTCACGCAGGAGAAGCTGTAAATCAGCGGGTACTTCCCGACATTGGTCAGGCCGTTCACGTCGCTCTGGTAAAACGCCGGGCCGTCCGCCCAGTACGTCTCCGCCCCGTGGCCGCTATAAATCCCGTAGACCTGTCCGGCGTTGAAGGCGTCCCGCACCTGCTGCGTCGTCGCCCCGTAGGTATGGCAGTAGAGTTTCAACGAGGTGAAACCGTTGGGGATCATGTAGTTCTGGATCACCCAGTTATGCGTCCCCTCGCTCACCGTGTAGTTGTCGTTGGATGCCATGAACACCGCCCGCTTCAAGTAAGCGGGATCGGGTAGAGGCCCGTTCTCGTAAAGCAGCGTCTTGGCCACGATGTTCGACAGGTGCGTCGTGTTCTGCACCGAAAAGCGGCCGATGGCGATGTCAGGATACCAGTCCGCCGACCCGTCCATGCACGCATACGGCAAGTCCGTCGCAGGGCTGCCCTCGCCTCCCCCGGTCCACGTCGCGATCGTGTCCGTATCACCCACCAAGAGCAGGTAGTCCGGAGAGTTCGCACCGCCCCACAAGCTCTGAATGTACGCCTTGATCGCCTCCTTCGTGGTCTCCGCCTGATGCGTCGTGACCGTGAAGCCCTGACTCTGCTTCGCGTTGGCGAATGACGCGATCGCCGAAACGTACGCCGGCGCCGCGATGATCAGGTACTTCCCCGACCCCCGGCTCTGCACCGCCGGGATCATCCCGGGGTTCAACACAATCGACCTCAGGCCCGGAAGCGGGTTCAAAACAAACGCCGGCTCGTCGGCGCCGCTGAACCGCACCTCGATTCTCAGGTACGGCCACACCGTCAACGCCTTGTCTTTCGCGTTGTACGCCGCCGGTCTCGCTTCCAGCAGAAACAGCCGCTGCCCTCGGGAAATGCCCAGCTCCTCCACCGTCACCCGCTCCCCGGGCATCGCCCCGTCCAATTGGTACGCCGCCGCGCTAATCTGGAACTGGGCGCGTTCCAACGCGCCCGGCACCTTCTCGATCGAAGGCTGAACCGGAATCACCTGCAGCGGTGTGTTGATCAAATCACTGCCGATTCGAATCCCGTCGTCGACCTTCGCCGACACGGTCACGTTCGCTCCAGCCGGCACGACGAACAACCGCCGGACCACCGGAATGGCCGGCTCCCCCACCGCCCCATAAACCGAGTCTTCCCCCCAGCCCAACCGCACGAACTCGCCCCCCCGCGTCTTCACCGGCACAACTTCAACGCCTCCGACCTCCACCCCCACGTCGAAGCCCGTCTCGCCGTATTCATCGACTGTCACCACGGGGCCTGGGCAACTTGAACCGGCCTCCAGCCGAACCTGGCCGTCCGCCCTGACCGACACCCATGTATCCGCAATCGCATTCTGCGTTGTCGCCAGTACAGCCAGCAACAACACCGTCACCACCATCGTTCGCGACGCCTGCATCTTCGTCTCCTTTGCCCTGATGAAGAATCTACAAGTCCGTGCTGTCATCCTGCGGTTCGACGGACGGCCCCGCTCGGCCTCGCCCCGCCGCGCGCATCGCCGACCCGCCTCGCATCAATCCCCACAATTGCAGTTCGCTGGAAGGAAAAGAACCGTACGCGCACTTCTCCCCGGACCGGTCGACATTCCCTCCCCTCGAATGTATGTCGCATCTCTGGCGAGCGGCCCCCCACGCGCATGCGCATCTCGGCTGGATATGCCAAGCCCGCTCCACACCGAGGGCCATCACTCCCATTACCTACCCTGGTTTCCGCCCCGGCTCGCTCGGCTAAACTCAGAATACCAACATACCCTCTGATGATCCGTAAATCAAGGAAAATAATTGGTTTAAAGACGACACACCCCGCCACGTTCACGTTAACATCCGCCGCCCCCACGTCCGCTAACCAGGTCCTGTTGCCGGCCCGTATATCGAGCCCCATCGCCAACCCGGCGACGTCGCTAACTAATTTCTAAATATAACTTTGCGCGTCCCAGTCCGGTTCCAGCCTTTCCGACGCGCCCATCCCCTCGCGCCTCCAGACGTTCCGGTCCGGATCGCCCGGTCCGCGTCACTCGCCACCAGGAAAGTGGCGGGGCTGTGCCGCGACAAAGGCAGTGGCCGACGTTCCTGTCGGCCGCAGTGCCATCGCTCCCCCCTGCTCTTTATGCCAGATCCTCGCGACGCCGGCCGGGGAAAAACAAAAAAACTTCTGCCGCCATGTCCTGACCGCTCAAGGACATAACCGGTCGATCCAAGAAATCCAGGGCCCGCCGGTTTGACCCCGAACATTTACCGTACTATCTTTTGAACTGAGCGCTCAACGTCCACGGATGGCAGCAGACTTGTTGGCCCGCAGTCGCCAAGCGACAAGCCGTACAGAAGGAGCAAGCTCATGAACCCCGACGCACCGTCGCCCATCCCTCTCGATGCCAACCGCGAGTTGCTCATCGACACCCAGCGCGTTCTCCTCAAGCGCATTCTGAAGGACCTTGAGCGCGATGCCGCATCGCCCGAGCAGTTGGTCAAATACGCCCAGTCCGTCGTCGACATGCTCAAGCAGGTCGGCGCCCACGACAAAGTCCTCGCCGTTCTTGAGATCGCCCGTCTCAAGGCCGCCGCTCCCCGCCCCGCGGTCCGTGCTTCCGCCCGGCCGTCTCGCCTTTCCGCCGGCGGCCGGTTCGCCGACGATGGCCCCGACGCGCCCTATGGCCGCCGCGACGACGGCACGCCCTACACTCACCAGGAATTCAAGGCCGCTCTGGCCCGCTCCGTCCGCGACATCTACGGCATCTCCATGCCCGACCGTTCCTCCCACGAACCCCCAGAATCCGCTGCTCCTCAATCCGCTTCACACGCCGCCCGCCAGGGCCCCAAGTCAACCCGCGTCGCCCCATTGTCTTCACCGCTCACCCCCGCAGCGCGGGCCGC
>CAYYBO010000001.1:11420-12460 GCA_964470125.1 uncultured Planctomycetaceae bacterium
CCACCCTCTATTGGCCTAGTGGCATGTCCGCCGCTCGGCCTGGTGGCATGTCTGCTGCTCGGAGCGGACATCCCTCTGCGCTCTCCATGCTCGCCCCAAGCTGCAAGCATGCCACCCGACCGACACCCCCGCCCGCCCGCGTAGCCTCTCTGTTCCTGCCTCTTCGCGGCGTTCGCGATGGTCAGCACGCCTTCGCCCGCCCGCGGAGTCCCCCCAAGACCTCAGCGTGCATGCTCGCAGCGTGCGCCTTCCACGCCCCCTCCTCTTCGACAGTACTGAACCGGTTACGCTTCGCCCGCCTGCTTCGGCTTTCCCGTGGCGAAGTAAAAGACGACCATCCCGATCGTGCCCAAGAGCCCCACCACGCCGAGGTAATACCACACGCGATATGGATGGTACTTGTCCCACAACATCCCCGTCGCCTTCGCCAGATCCTGCGAACGCAGCGATGCGGCCTCGTACGGATTCAACCCAAGGACCCTTCTGGCCAGCTCAGGCGATTGTTGCCACTTTCTCGCCGCCAGCGCCTTCTGAAGCAACTCCGGCCTGGATGCCAGTTTGTAGTAGTTGATCCCCTCTGGGCCGACCTCGCCTTCGTAGGTGTCGGAGGAGAACGCTTTGCTGATCCGTAGGACCAAGCTTTCGAGGAGACCCTGCTTGTCGATCTCCTGGCGGACGGCGGCCAAAGCCTGAGGATCGCTGGAGATGATTTCACGCAGCAGGCCCAGGTCGTACTTCCAGTCTCTCCTGGCCACCGCCTCGAATCGATCCTTCGGATTCTCAACCAGATGCAAATACACCTCATCATCCCCTGGTCCGGTCGCTGCAGCGCTCGTGGGCGTGTGCCCCCCAGCCAGTTGGGCGCACCCCACTGCTGCGCTCAACACCGGAAACGCCTTCTGCGGGCCAATGCCCAGACGCTCTGTGAGTTCCTTTGTTCTCTTCTTCATGTCCAGCGAAGAGTCAAACTTGATGTCGGCCACGGCGGCCTCTATGAATCCCGTCGCCTGTGCCATGTATTCCAACGCCAAGTTGTTCAA
>CAYYBO010000001.1:12470-14722 GCA_964470125.1 uncultured Planctomycetaceae bacterium
CTCCTGGGTCCTCGCCATATTGCTGCCACAGAATCGCGACAATGTCCGAGTCCTGTTTCCATTGGTTCCTGGGCACGCCCTTGTTGACCAACTCCCGGACCTTCTCCATTGCCGCAGCCCGCTGGACTCCGAGGATTGCAGGCAGTTGATGCACATGCGAGGCCACACCAACCCGGCCCGACGCCTCCTCGCCGGTCAATTCTCGCAGCAGCGACGAGAGATCCAACATCTCTCGCAGCGTCTGGTTGAACTTCTCCGTGGGGTCCTTCTTCTTGTTTGGCTGAGTAGCCGCCGGCCGGCTGCTTGTCTTCTTGCCCTTCGAGCGTTTCTCAACATCTTCTGCGAGGCCGGTCGCTGCTTCGCTCAGGCCCGCCGCTTTCGAGGCCAACAACTTGGCGAAACCCACCGTGGTCTTGGGCCGCCAGTCTGGATGGAGCGCCAGATACTGCAGGCACAAGTTCTCCGTCTGCCCCACGTCGTGGCGGAATGCCTCGCGGAGCATCCCGGCCGTCGTCTTGCTGTCCGCCTCCAGTTCCGCCTGGACCATTGAGAAGGCTGCATCGCGATCGATCTTCAACAAATTGGGGATCTTCTCGAGCGAATCACTCCAGTCGGCCGCCCGAGCGGCCTTGGCGACGAGTCTCGGCGAGCCGGCCAACTCCTTCATGGCCAGATTCGCCTTCGCTCCGTAATCCTCATACACGAACCCGCCCAGCAGATTGCCCAAGGCCCATCCGATGGCGAAGGGGATGTTCGAATAGCCCATGTACAGCGCCTTCTTGTCCGGCGGGGCGATCAAGCCGACGTACGCGCTGAACGTCGGGCTGCAGATCATCTCGCCGATCGCAAAGATGAAGATCGCCAGACAGCAGAACCAGCCCACCATCGCCGAGCCCGAGGCCACGAAGGCGAAGAGCGAGATGACCATGCCTATGATCATCGCCGCCAGCTTGCTGATCTTGCCGATCAACCAGGAGATGGGGATCACAAGCAGGATAATCGTTATGGCGTCGATGTTGATGATCATCTCCGGCTTGACCTGTCCGCTGCCAAGGACCCAGCCGTCGCTGAACCACCCGAAGTAAGGCGCGATCCCCGAGGAATCAACCCATTCATCGATGAAATTCGGCAGTAGGTCCCAAAGCTGCATGAACATCAGCCAGAAGCACGAGAAGATGCCCAAGAACACGATCAAGCGAAAGTCCTTGAAGATCGTGGTGATCGAATGGACAAAGACGCCGAACGGTCCGCGAGGCGTCTTCTCGCCCTCCTTGAGTGAAGACCTGGCCGGTTCCCGATAGAGCAGAAATGCCGGGAAGAAGTTCAAGGCCGTCACGACGGCCGCGGCCCAGAACACGATGTGCCAGTCAATCTCTCGCCGCAATGTGGCGGCGCACATCGGGGCCAACGCACCGCCGATGTTCACCACCCAGTAGAAGATTCCCCAGCCCATCGAGGACGTCTCCTCCGTAGTGGTCTTGGCGATGGTCCCATGTGCCGGCGGCTTGAAGATCGCCGTGCCCGTGGCAACGCAGCATGCCGCCGCCATGAACACCCAGAAGCCCGCGCCCGTCCAACCCATCGTCGCCAGGTGATCGGCGATCGGTTTGGACATGGCCATGCCGCTGTAACCGACGACGTTGATGAGAAAGGCAATCGCCAGGCTCTTGCGATAGCCGTACCGGTCCGTGTAGCCGCCGGAGACCATCGGTATCAGGCATTGGAGAAGGGCCCAGACGGTATAGATGATGCCCTTCTCCTTGTAGTTCAGGTCCAGACCATTCTGACTCGACGACGCCACCAAATACAGCGGCGCAACCGCCCGCGATCCGAAGAACGCCAGCCGCTCCAGAATCTCCATGAAACAGGCGTACCAGAAATTCGCCGGCAGCCCCGCGACCTGTTGCCAGAACGATGCCTTCTTAGTGACAGGTTCCATGTGGCGCGCTCCTCGTCTTCTCCCGCCATCGAGATTGCCCGGCGGACATTTGTAATCCCCTGAACCGGGACCTGCAAATCAAGGCTTCACTTCCCGGCTCGCCCGCCCGCCGGTTGGCGCCCATTCGGCGGAATCACTCTGGGAAGCCCCCGGGCCTTCGACTAGCATGCCCGTCACGAAAAGGAGATACCGTCGCATGGGTCATCCCCAAAACCAACCGACCGGAAGAACGCCGTCTGAAACAACCCCGGGCAACGCCGAGACGCCGGCCCCCGCCCGCCCAATTTACTAACCCCCCCCCGATTCTGGGCTA
>CAYYBO010000001.1:14732-54382 GCA_964470125.1 uncultured Planctomycetaceae bacterium
TGAGATGTTCGAGCGCCTGGCCTATTTCGGCATCCGCGCCGTCGTCCCGATCTACATCATGCAGGCCACCGAGCCGGGCGGGCTGCACCTCACCGCCCTGCACAAGGGTTGGATCTACATGTGGTGGGCGGTCTTCCAGTCCTTCCTGCCCATCATCACCGGCGGCATCGCCGATCGCTACGGTTACAAGCGGGTGCTGTTCTTCGCCATCTCGGCCAACGCCGTCGGCTATGTGATGATGGCCAATCTCCACAACTACTATGGCTTCTTCGCCGGCATCCTCGTGCTGGCCACGGGCACGGCCTTCTTCAAGCCGGCCTTGCAAGGCTCGCTCGCCCAGAACCTCACCAAGGCCAACTCCTCGCTCGGCTGGGGAGTGTTCTACTGGGTAGTCAACGTCGGGGCCTTCGCCGCCCCGTTCGTCTCCACGTTGGTGCTGGGCAAGCCGCACAGCCTCGAAGGCTGGCAAAACCTGTTCTATCTCTGCGCCGCCTTCACCTGCTGCAACCTGGTGGTGCTGCTGACCTTCAAGGACGTCCCCTCCGGCGCGGACAAGACCGAATCGCCCTTCGCGGTGCTCAAGCGAACCTTCGTCAACATCTTCGACCCCCGCCTGATCACCTGGCTGCTGATCATGTCCTGCTTCTGGCTGATGATGTATCAGCTCTGGGACCTGCACCCGAACTTCATCACCGACTGGGTTGACAGTTCGATGGTCGCGGCGCACTTGCCGTTCGACGCCATGTGGGAATGGGGCGACCGCGGCAAGATCCAGGTGCCGCAGCAAATCCTGCTCAACCTCAACGCCGGCCTGATCATCCTGCTGATGGTGCCGCTGTCGTGGCTGTCCGGCAAGATGCGCACGCTGAGCGCCATGCTGGTCGGCATGGGCGTCGCAACGCTGGGCGTGCTCGTCGCCGGCTGGACCACGAGCGGATGGGTCTTCCTGGCGGGCGTGGTCTTCTTCTCGCTGGGCGAAATGTGGACGGGACCCAAGAAGAACGAATACCTGGGCCTGATCGCTCCGCCCGGCAAGAAGGGGCTGTATCTCGGCTACGTCAACATCCCGGTCGGCATCGGCGTCGGCATCGGCTCGTACTTCGGCGGCTGGCTTTACGACAACTATGGCGAGAAGGCGACGCTGGCATTGAAGGAGCTGGCCGCCCAGCCGGCTCTCGTGGCCCGCGCCGCCCGGTCGGCCGACTGGAGCGACGAGTTGGACAAACTGCCGCAGTTGCTGGGTGTCAAACGCGACGCCGCCTTCGCCGTCGCCCAGATGGAACTGCAACAGGAGGCGGAAGCCGCCGCCGAAACCCTGCGAAACATGTTTCGGCACGACGTCGGGCAGATCACCAACCTCGCGCTGCTCTACCTTGCCCAGAGCGATCGCTTCAGCGCCAAAGTGGCCGCGGCGCGTGCAGCGGCCGTGTCGGCGGGACATATCCCGGAGGAGATCGGCCTCGCCGCCCACATTGATTTGCTGCCCAGGTGGATCGAACAGAGGCGCGTGGTGACGTTTGAATTGGCGCGTGAACTCGCCGGCGATGATCTTGCCGGAAACGCTCCGAAGGACGACTCCGCGCTGGCCGCCATGCTCTGGGATCGCTTCGGCGCCGACCCGGAGGTCATGAACAACCTGGCCCTGGAGTACCTAGCCCAGGGCACCAACCGGCTGCGCGACGCCGTCGCCGACTTGAAGAGCGAGGGCGGGCCGCAGCGCATCAAGGAGCTGGTGGAGGAGATCGGCATCGGGCGCACCAAGTCTTTCGACGCCCTGGCGGCGGCGATGGGGGTGGATGACGCGGCGCTGGAAGGGGCTCTCGCCGAGCGTGGGGCGGCGGACGTGTACTGCTATCTCGCGGGGCTGGATCATCGCCGGTTCCTCGCCGTCGCCAAGCGCGACTGGCGAAACGACCTCGCCCTGCTGCAGGAGATGATCGAATCCGACGAAAGGGCCCGGACCTACGTCGAAGGGCACGTCTGGAAGAGAGGGATCGCGGAGCGGCTGCTGGGTGTCTTTCGCAGAGCCCCGGAAGAGGGGCTCTATGAGCGGCTCGCCGGAAACCAGCACCTGATCCAGAGGGCGCTGGAGCGGAAGGACTGGTCGCACGCCTCCGAGCAGGCGGCGCGGCTCCTGCGGCTGAACCCGTTCGAGGCCCGCGCCCTTGCCGCGGCCGAGGCGAACAGCGCCGCCCAGAGCGCAACTCTGCTGCTGTGGGACAAGTACCACCCTAATCGCAAAGTCTGGCTGCCGATCGTCGGCATCGGCATCATCGCCGCCATCGCCCTCGGTGTGTTCGGGCAGTTGGCCAAGCGCTGGAAGGACATGAACGCGTAGCGCACCGCGTCGGCCAGTTCGTGCGGGCGGGCTGGGGGAGAGCTGAAGCGGGCTGGGAGCTCTGGGAGCGGGCTGGGGGAGAGCTGGAGCGGGCTGGGAGCGGGCTGGGGGAGGGCAAAGCTCCAGCTTTGCCTGAAGCTCACTCTCTACTGCACACCGTGCATCATCCGCTTCAGCGGCCGCACCAAGAGTGCCATGAAGAAGGCACCTGCCCCGCACATGACCACGAAGATCATGAAGTACTTGCCCGGCGGCATCGTGCCCCACCACGCCCCGAATATCTGGGCCACGTACTCCGACAGGGCGGTGAAGAAGAACCACCCGCCCATGAAGAGGCCCACATGCTTCGGCGGGGCCAGCTTGGTCACCAGCGACAGCCCCACCGGCGACAAACACAACTCGCCGCAGGTCAAGACCATGAAAAAGGCGACCAGCCACCAGACGCTGACGCGGTGCTTGGCCGAATCGATGTACAGCTTGTCAATCGCCTGCTTGAAGTCCGCCCGCGCGGCGGTAGCGAGCAGCTCCATCTTGGCCCGCTCCTTCACTTCGCCGGTTGCAATCAGCCTCTTTGCACCCACATCCCAGCGAACCACCTTGGCAGCCTCCTCGCCGACCACCTTGAGGCCGGCCGGAGGCGATGCCAGAACCTCGCTCACTTCCCAAGTCTCGTTCCGCTTCGCCGTTGCTGCCTTTTCCTTCGACTTCTTCGCCAGTGAATCGACCATGCCCTTGAAATCCGCCGGGGCCGTCTCGGCCAGCAGCCGCAGGCGATCCAGGTCCGGCAGGACGCCGTTCATCAGCAGCGTCTTGGCGGTTGAATCGTAGACCAACCGCGTGGCTCCATACGTCTTCAGGTCCAGCCCCTTGGGCAAGTCGGTCAACGGAGCGGTGCTCGGTCCATTCTCCCGGATGGCAGCCGGCCACATTACCAAGAATGCCAATGCCACGGCGGCGACGCCCATGACCATCTTCGTTGGCGTGGAGGGTTCCATGCCCCGCTTGCCCAACCACAGCCACAGGAATGCAAACACCGGCGCCAAACTGATGATGAAGAACGGGTTGAACGATTGAGTCTGGCCCGATGTCATCGAGAACGTCCGCGAACCTCCGGCTTCGCCGGATTCGGTTGTGGGTGCGGGTGCTTCCGGCAGTGAGACCGGGGGGGGTTCGGTCGACAACAGCCGCAGATTGGTGTGCTTGTCCGCCCAGACAAGCATGGCGTTGGGGCTTTGCTCAAAGGCGGTCCAGAAGAGGAACACAAAGGCGAATATGACCAACAACACGATGATTCGATCACGAACCACGTTGCGAGGAATGGCGTTGGCCGAGCGGGCCTGCTTGCTGCTCTTTTCAGCGTCGGCCGGGGCGGCCTGGTTGAACTCGACGAGTTTGGCCTGCCCGATGACGTAGACAATCAGGCCCAGGATCATGCCCACGCCGGCGGCGCCGAAGCCGATGCCGAAGCCGTAATGGATGCGAAGCCAGTCGCAGAGCAGCGGACCGATCAGAGCGCCCAGGTTGATGCCCATGTAGAAGATGGTGAAGGCCCCGTCGCGCCGAGGATCGCCGGGCTTGTACAAGTTGCCCACCTGCGTCGAGATGTTCGGCTTGAGCAGCCCCACTCCGCAGACCAGGACGATCAGACCGGCATAGAAGAAGGCCAGGTCCTCCTTCACCAGGAGAAACTGACCAATCACGATCAACACGCCGCCGATGAACACCGCTTTGCGTGCCCCGAGAAAACGGTCGGCGATGAACCCGCCCAGGGGATTGACGCCGTAAGCGAAGAAAGCGTAGGTCCCCAACAGGTGGGAGGAGTCCTCCTGCGACCAGAAGAAATGGTTCAGCATGTAGAGCACGAGCAGGGTCTTCATGCCGTAAAAGCTGAACCGCTCCCACATCTCGGTGAAGAAGAGCACATACAAGCCGAGGGGGTGGCCGAAGAGAGTTCGCTGCGGTCTGTCCTCGGGCGCGGCGGCGGCAACGGCGGCGGACATCGGTGATCCTTTCGTTGACACGAGGCCCGGCGTCGGACCACGACCGGGTCGGGCACGCGGCAGAGGATACCGCAAGGCCTGACGAGGGGCGAGAACAAAGGCCAGGGCGCGGGCCGACCGATAATCAAGCGGTGACCTGGAGCCTGGCCGACCTTTGTGGCGCAGCCGCAGGCTCCGAGCAGCTTGAGTTCAGGTCGGGGGTTTCAACGGCCGCTAATGAAGGTGAGGGACGGCTCTTTGATGCCCACTGAAGATGCTCATCTCGAGGAATGCCGCACGCCGCCGGAGAGGCGGTGGTCTTGGCGCCGAATCGTCACGTTGACCGGCTTGGCCGTGCTGGGGTTGACGCCGTGGGCGGCAGCGCAGCAACCGACACCGGACTTGCCGGCGGTTTGCCCGCCGCTGACGGCCTTCGCAACGCCGACGCTGTTCGACGTGTTCTTCGGGACGACGCCGATACGTTTTCCATATCAGTAAGTGTTGGCTCTTAACTCTTAACTCTTAACTCTTAGCTCTTGGCTGGCAGCTCTTAGCTCTTGGCCATGGGGCATCGCCACCCCGTCGACGATGCGCGGCTGTCGGTTCGTGGCGCGGGACGCACAGGCGACGGTGTGCCCTGCGGCCGAGTTCAGAACGGCGATTCACAACGCCGGTTGCCGCCGACTCCCGTTCCACGCCGGCTCCGGGGGCGAGGCTATGGGGCGGGTCGGGGTCGCCGGAAGAGACCAGAGGTAATGCTCGGGGTGGTAGAGGATGGCACGCTCGAGGACCGCCATAGTCAAGCGGACGAGGGCGTCGGGGTGGTCGCGCGCGGCGGGGTCGATGAGCGTGTGCAGCGCCAGGTTGAAGGAGAAGGCTCGCTCGCCACGAAGGCAGGAGACGACGCCGATGGGGGCGTCAAACCACTTCGCCAGCCTGCCGAGCGTGGGATAGCAGTTCAACGTGCGGCCGAGGAAGGTCGTGGGCACGGCGCGGCCGCGAGGGCGCTCGTGATCGGCCATCATCATGACCGCGCCGCCGGCGGCGAGCACATCCGGCACCAAACAAGAGGCGTCGGGGCGGTTGATGATGTGAACGCAAGGATCGGCGTAGAGGTCGGCTTGCCAGGCTCGAAGTTGAGGCTGGGTGAAGGAGTCAACGACGACGTGCAGAGGTCGGAAGAGGCGACCGAGAGCCAGAGCGGCGACGGCGGGATTGCCGAAGCAGGCAGTGGCCAAGAGGCATCCGCGAGGCGATTGCGCTAATGCGAGGAGTTCAGACTCGTTCTCGACTACGACGAAGCGGCGCCAGGAGGAGTCTCCGAGGAGACGCTTGGCGAAGAGGGCTTCGATCCAAAAACGGGCGATGTGGTCGTACATGGAAGCGACGACGGATTGGGAATTGCGAATTGGGGACTGCGGATTCAGTCGCGAGGCGGCGGAGAGGCGGGATTCGGCGAGGCGGCGGGCCGGGGTGTCCAGGGCGAAGACGCCACGGGCAAGACAGCGGGCGAGACGGTCAGCAAGATCGACACCGAGGGCGCAGAGGACGGTCCCGACAACACGACGGAGGTAGAGATAACGAAGTGGTTCGAGGTTCATCGTTCGAGGCCGGGCGAGCGCCGGGACAACGGCGAGAGGCCGCTTTATTACGGGCGCGGTTGGGTCGGGACGCGGCGACCGCCACAGGTCTTATCGGCAGACGGGAGATTCGAGGCGATTTGTCGGGCGGCGAAGGGCGCGTCGAGAACGCGCATCACGGACTGAAGGGCGCGAATGGATCAGGCGGCAATGAGCGGATCGCGGATACCATCGGCGGGAAGGCGGCCGCGGAGGATGTTGTCGTAGAGTCGCTCGTGATTCTCGATGAAGGAGCGGGGGCTTAGAGATTCGTAGGCGTCGGCGCGGGCGGCGTCAGCGAGACGTCGGCGGAGATCGTGGTCCTCAATGGCGGTGAGGATTCGCGCGGCCAGGCGGCGAGGTTGGCGCGGTTTGCAGAGCAGGCCGGTCTGGTGGTCGGCGATCAACTCGGCGACGGAGCGGACGGCGGCGCCGACGACGGGGAGACCGGCGGCCAGGGCGACGGCGATGGGATCTACGCAGGTTTCCTCCGCGGCGGGAACGAGGAAGAGATCGGCGCAGGCGGCGAGTTGCGGATAAGTCAGGCGAGCATTAGGGACAGCCAACAAGTCGGGCATTCCGATCTGGCGGACGAAGCGTCCGAGGCGGCGGCTCTCCGGGGAGTCGTAGGGCATGAGGACGCGGAGGCGGCGGTGAATCTGCTTGACGATGGCGGCGGCCCAGAGGCCGAAGTATTGACCGCCGGCGCGGGAGGGAGGGCCGGGCATGAGCAGCACGGGTGAGGCGTCGCCGACGACGTCGCGGCGAAGGTCCTGCGAACGGGCCTGGTTGATCGCGGCGAAGTCGGCGGGGAAACGGATGACGACGACGCGTTCAGGGACGATGCCGGAGGCGATGAGGGCTGCACGGGCGGTCTGGCTGTCGACGATCACGGTGGCGTCGGTGGGGAAGGAACGAATCCAGCGGGCGGCGTGCGGCAAGACTTCGGGCCGCAAGAGGGTGAGGACGAGAGGGAGGTCCGGAAGCTGCGAAGCGCAGACGCCGGCAGCCTCGACGCCCCAGGCGTGTAGGATGGCGAGAGCAGCGTTGTCGACAGACGTTCGCAAGCCTGGCGCCCATTTGAGCAGCGGGAGTCGCCGGGG
Source organism: uncultured Planctomycetaceae bacterium (assembly GCA_964470125.1). GTDB lineage: Bacteria > Planctomycetota > Phycisphaerae > UBA1845 > UTPLA1 > DATKKX01. The sequence goes on from CAYYBO010000001.1 coordinate 21,772, forward strand.
CAGTGCAGGGACGGCGAAGCCGAGGAAGCGGGCAGCGCGGTTGGCGGCGGGGCCGTCGAGACTGAGCAGGGAGTGCGGGGATTGGCGGTCCGGCAAGGCAGTGTGGAAGGCGAGGAGGCGGTGAAGCTGAGTTTCATCGCAGGCGGCATCGAGGATGTGAAGGACGGCGGGCATACTGCGGGCATGATAATGCGGAATTGCGGCTTGGGGAGTAGGCCGCGTTCTGATGGCAAGTGCCGCCAAACGACCAGGCCTGGATCAGAGAGGCGGCGGGATGGAGGATGTCGGGGTGTGAAGCCGCGGCTCGTTGACATCCGGAGGGGTGCTGCTACCGTGGCGTGGAGCTATTGAAGAGAGGGCAACGGGTGAAGGCGTGCGTTTGCATATCGGAGATGGGTGATGGGGCGTCGATCGCGGCGGCGGCCTCGCGGGCGGCAGCAGCGGGGTTTGACGGTGTCGAGATTGCGGTGTCCCAGGTGGGCGGAGCCGGCCTGGAGGCGACGGAGGAGGAATGCCGCAGCCTGGCAGCGACTGTGGAGAAGACGGGGGTGAGGATCGCGGCGGTAAGCGCGGAGGGATTGTCGGCAGAGGATCTGCGGATAGCGGAGACCGGGCGAGACCGGCCTTTCTGGGGGAGGGTTTCGGGCATTGTGGACTTGGCGGGATGGTTGGGGGCGGAGTCGGTGGTGGTTCGGGCGGAGAAGCTGGGGGCGATCGGCGGCGAAGGCCCAAGGGCGGGTCTTGAGTTGGTTCACTCGCGGGCGATGGAGGTTCTGCTGGGAGTTCGGGGTCGGGCGGAGAGGCGGGCGATCCAGGTCGCCTGCTTGCACGGTAGCGCGGGGATGTTTCGATCGCCGCTGGAGGCGCGGCGGTTCATCGACGAGATCAACTCGCCGTGGGTGGGGGTCTGTCTCAATCTGGGGGAAATAGCGGCGGACGAGGCGGTTGAATGGATGGATTTGCTGGGCCATCGCGTCGCGCAAGTGCGTCTCGGTGATACTGTCTTGACATGCGGGATATTGATGAAGCAGACGGTGGCGGCGTTGCGGCGGGTTCGTTATGACGGGTGGGTCGCGTTTCAAGGCGACAAAGAATGGAGGGAGGCGGCCGAGCGGTTGCGCGGGGAGTTCAAAATGGCGAAAGGCGAATAGCAGACTGCCGGGCGAGGACGCGACGACGGCGGCGGCGCATGGACGCGGGCCGTTATTTTTTTAGGTTGGCCGCGGGAGCTGAATTGCCGTTGGCATCGGCGAGGGGTAGACTTCGGATAGACCGGTTGGGCGCGTCTTCGGAGGCACGGTGGTGTTGCGTGGAGTGGCGGGCCGCCAAAGGGCCGGGCCTCGGGGAGATGGGGCAACAGCGACATAGCCATGTCACTGCGGGCCGGGCTTGCCGGGGCGTGGTTTGGGCGGGGGTGTTGGTAATGAGCATGACACACGAGCAATCCGCGCCCGATGAGGTTATTGAAGGCAATTCGACCGAGGGCGAGAAGTCGGTCGAGCCGGCGGGGGCGACGAGCAGAGATCCCGCGGGTGAGAAGGAACCCGCCATACCCGATTTGTTGCCGATTCTGCCGGTGCGGGACACCGTGCTGTTTCCGGGGACGATTGTGCCGCTGAACGTCGGTCGGGAGAAGTCGAAGCGGCTGATCGACCAGGTCAACGCGGGGGACAAGCTTCTGGGGGTTGTGGCCCAGCGGAATGCGGAGACGGAGGACCCCGATCTCGATGATCTTCATCGCGTGGGCACGGTGGTGAGCGTCCTGAAGCAGATTCCGCTCGGCGAGGGAACGGCGTCGATCATCGTCCACGGGCTGATGAGATTCGGGATCGAGGAGTTGACGCAGCAGGAGCCTTTCCTGGTCGCGCGGATTCACACGCGCGAGGATGCTTTTGAGGAATCGAAGGAGCTGGAGGCGCTGATTCAGACGGCTCGTCGGCAGGCTCAGCGGGTGATCGAGCTGACGCCGGGGGTGCCCGACGAGGCGGTCAGCATTCTGAACAACATCGAGAAGGCCAGCAGCGTGGCGGATTTTCTGGCGGCGAACCTGTCGCTGAATCTGGTGGAGAAGCAGGAGCTGCTGGAGACGTTCGACGTGCCGGCGCGGCTGCGGAAGATCATCAAATCACTGGCCAGCCAGCTCGATATTCTTGAACTGTCGCGGAAGATCCACGAGCAGGTCAAACAGCAGGTCGACAAGTCGCAGCGAGAGTACTACCTGCACGAGCAACTGGAGGCGATTCAGAAGGAGTTGGGGCAATCGGACGGCCGGGAAGCGGAACTTGGGGAGCTGCGGGCGGCGGTGGCGAAAGCGAAGATGCCGGAGGCGGTGGAGAAGGAGGCCAAGAGGGAGTTGAACCGTCTGAAGCGGATTCACCAGGCCTCCCCGGAGTACAGCGTCGGGATCGATTATCTTCACTGGTTGTGCGAGGTGCCGTGGTCGGTGTCGACCAAGGACAACCTGAGCATCGCGCGGGCGGAGCAAGTGCTGGAGGAGGATCATCACGACCTTGAGAAGGTGAAGAAGCGGATTCTGGAATTCCTGGCGGTTCGGAAGCTGAACCCCGAAGGTCGGGGGCCAATCCTGTGTCTCGTCGGGCCGCCGGGAGTGGGGAAGACATCGCTGGGGCAGTCGGTGGCGCGGGCGTTGGGGCGAAAGTTTGTTCGCATGTCCGTCGGCGGGGTGCGAGACGAGGCGGACATCCGCGGGCACCGGCGGACGTACATCGGGGCGATGCCGGGGCGGGTCATCCAGGAGATTCGCAAGGCAGGGGCGAACAACCCGGTGTTCATGATCGACGAGGTGGACAAGATCGGCTCGGACTTTCGGGGTGATCCGTCGTCGGCGCTGCTGGAGGTTCTCGACCCGGCGCAGAACAACACGTTTCAGGATCACTATCTCGACGTGCCGTTTGATCTGTCGCGGGTGATGTTCATCTGCACGGCGAATTACGTGGAGGCGGTGCCGCCGCCGCTTCGGGATCGCATGGAGGTGATCGACATTCCGGGCTACACGCGGCTGGACAAGCTGCGGATCGCCAAGCGGTATCTGGTGCCGCGGTGCCGGGAGCAGGTGGGGCTGAAGTCGCGGCAGTTGAAGTTCACTGATTCAGCGATCGAGCAGATCATCGAGTCGTACACGGCGGAAGCGGGCGTGAGGAACCTGGAGCGGGAGATCGCCGCAGTCTGCCGGGGAGTCGGGGCGCAGGCGGCGCGTCGGCGGAAGCACCCGGCGACGATACGGCGGGCCGATCTGGCGACGTACCTCGGCCCGATCAAGTTCGAGCCGGAGCTTGCCTTGCGGACGAGCACGCCGGGGGTGGTGACGGGCTTGGCGTGGACTCCCGCAGGAGGCGACATTCTGTTCGTGGAGGCGACGTCGATGCCGGGGCGTGGTAATCTGCAATTGACCGGCCACCTGGGGGAGGTGATGAAGGAGAGCGTGCAAACAGCGTACAGCCTGGTTCGTTCGCGGGCGAAGCGGTATGGGCTGGACGGGAAGGCCCTGTCTCGGAGCGACATTCACGTACACGTTCCCGCGGGGGCGGTTCCAAAGGACGGGCCGTCGGCGGGCGTGGCGATGTTCGCGGCGCTGGTGTCTCTTTTGACGGGGCGGGCTGGGCGGAGCGATGTCGCCATGACAGGGGAGATCACGCTACGGGGGTTGGTGCTGCCGATCGGGGGTTTGAAAGAGAAGACCCTGGCGGCGCAGCGGGCCGGCATCAGGACGGTGATCATTCCGCAACGGAACAAGAAGGACCTGGTGGAGATTCCGGCTGAGGTCCGCAAACGGATTCGGTTTGTTGCGGCCAAGACGGTGGATGACGTGCTTCGGGAGTCGTTGCTGCCGGGCCGCCGCGGCCGGGCTCGATGATACGGGGCGAAATTACGCGCTCGGCGGGGACGTTCAAGACATTGAAATCCCGGCCGTTTGGCGCGATAATAGGGCGTGTAAATGTGCGTCGCCCGGGCTCGGCGTCGGAGCGCGTCGTGCGCCGGTTGGGCGCCCAGGGTGGAGTCGACTGAGGAAGGCGGGTGGGTCGGCGCGCCGTTCGGCGAGGACCGGCCACTTACGGGAGGAGAGGCAATGTCTGGTGGAATCCTGTCGGTAGCGGGTGGGCGTCGGTCTCTGTTTGTCTGCACGTTGTCGGCGCTGCTGGCCGGGGCGTGGGCTCAGGCGGCCGAGCAGGTCGTCAAGAATGATTCGATCGTCGACGGCAGCACGGCAGTGATCTGTCCATGTTTTGACGCCGGCGAATGCGCGGCGGCCTGGCTGACCTCGCCGTGCAACGGGAACATCGTTGAGGTCCGGATTTTCTGGCGATCGCTGTTTGGCGGGCAGCCGCAGAGCCTGGAGGAGTCGATCACGATTTACGCCGCCGGAGCTTTCCCGACGCCCGGAGCGATCATGCAGAACAACTATCCGCCGTATCAGAGCGCGGTGTTGGAGGGGCCGGTGCTGACCGACGGGGTTCTGAATCAGTTTCGCTATATGGATGAACTCGGCACGATTCCGCTTCGGATTCCGGTGACGGCCGGCCAGCAGTTCGTGGTGTCACTGCGATTCGCCAACGCGAACAACGGCTCTTACACTCTGCCGAGCGTCGTGTACGACACCGACGGCTGCCAGGCGCAGAAGAACGCGGTGCGTTACACGTCGGGGACGTGGGTCAACGCATGCAGCCTGGGGGTGAGCGGCGACTGGATGATCCGTGCGGTCGTGGATTGCGAGGAGCCGACGGGGGCCTGCTGTCATGCGAGCGGCGTTTGCGAGAGCGGCAAGAAGCAGTCGGAGTGCGCGGCGTTCGGCGACGTGTGGACACAGGGGCAGACGTGCGCCCAGGTGACGTGCACGCCCCGCGGGGCGTGCTGCCTGGGAGGGGGATGTCTGACGTTGGTTACTCCGGCGACTTGCGCGGGACCCGGCGGCGTCTACGCGGGCAACGGTACGAACTGCGCGGACCAGGTGTGCGTGGCTGGGGCGTGCTGCCTCTCCAGCGGGGAGTGCGTCTCCAAATTCGGGTTCCAGTGCGCGGACCTGGGCGGCACGTTTCAAGGCCCAGGCACCAGTTGCTCGCCCAATCCCTGCCCGCAACCGACGGGCGCCTGCTGCATCGGACAGTTCTGTATCCCCGGCCAGACCGCGGCGGCCTGTGCGGGCGTCGGCGGGACATGGGTCGGGGCGTTCACAACATGCGGGCCGCCAGATCCGTGCGTGCCCGATCCGTGCGCGAGCGTGAACTTCACGCCGGGCGACGTGAACGACGACGGCGTCGTTGACGGACGGGACGTGCAGGGCTTCATCGCCCAGTACATCAGCGCGACTCCGGGCTCGGTGGCGTTCTGCGCCGCCAACCTCTGCGCGGGAGACCAGGTCATCAACGATGCCGATTTGGCGGCTTTTGTCGAGTGCCTGTTGGGTTTGGGGAGCTGCACCAGTCCGAGCTGCCCCTAGTGGGTGCGGGCGAAGGGCCGATCGAGCGAGCCGCCAAACGGCCAAGCCAGGGTGATCGCGACAACCGGCCAGGAGGGTTGCCGCGCGGGGCCCGTTCAGCTTTTCCAGGACGATAACTTGACCGCTGTTTGCGCGGCTCGGTAGAATCCGCGCCTCACGGAAGGGCGCGGGTCTGCCTTGGCGACCGCAGACGGTGTAAGAACGGCCGGCGGGGACGTCGGCCGATAGCACGGCGGCGGTTGGGCGCCGAGGCGGCCCCGGTCACGGGTGGCAGGCTACATGGACATAGAAGAGATCAAGACGCTGACCGGCCTGATGATCGAGAACGATCTGACGGAGATACAGATCACCGACGGGGAAAAGCGAATCGTGCTGCGGCGCGGGGTGGCGGCCGCGAGCCAGCCTTCCTTTCAATCAGCGCCGGCGAGCACGGCCGGGCCGGCCATCCCCCCGGCTGTTGTGGAGCAGCAGGCAATCGCGGCGACGACCCCGCCGGCGGCGGAGGCCGAGTTGATGACGATCAAGTCTCCGATGGTGGGCACATTCTACTCTTCGGCGGATCCGGATTCGCCGCCGTTCGCGCAGGTGGGCGATCAGGTAAACCCGGACAGCGTGGTCTGCATTATCGAGGCCATGAAGGTCTTCAACGAGATCAAGGCGGAAGTCTCGGGGATCATCGAATCGATCAAGATAACCAACGGCCAGCCGGTGGAGTTCGGCCAAGTGATCATGACGTTACGGCCTGTCTGAGCCGGCCAGGCGGTTCCTCGGCGGACTCGCCTCGTTTGTCGGCCGCCGGGCCGAGCCAGTGAAGGCGGGGTCCGCGAGAGGTTTTCTGCGGGCTTCGCTCGACTTCAGGGAACGGGGGCGGCCGGGCGTGCGGAGACGGATGTAGAACGGGAGGCGCAGTGTCGGCCAAGTCGGCTCCAGCGAGAATCAGGAAGCGGATGTTTTCCCGCGTGCTCGTCGCCAATCGGGGCGAGATCGCGTTGCGGGTTCTACGAGCCTGTAGAGAGTTGGGCGTCGAGACGGTGGCGGTCTATTCGGAGGCCGACCGGGACGCTCCGTATCTCCAGCTTGCCCATCGCGCCGTGTGCATCGGAGGGGCGCCGCCGGCGCAGAGTTATCTTCGGGCCGATCGGATCATCGCGGCGGCGGAGATCGCCGACGTCGATGCGATTCACCCCGGGTACGGTTTCCTCGCGGAGAATCCCAGCTTCGCCGAGCAATGCCGCGAGAGCAGGATTGAGTTCATCGGGCCGAGCGCGGAGTCCATCCGGCTTCTGGGAGACAAGATCGCGGCCAGGAAGCTGGCCAAGAAGGTGCGAGTGAAGGTGATTCCGGGGAGCGACGGGGTGGTCGAGAGCGACGAAGAGGCGTTCAAGATCTGCGAGGAGATCGGATACCCGGTGATGATCAAGGCGGCGGCCGGCGGCGGAGGTCGCGGGATGCGCGTGGCCCACAATGCCCCGTCGCTTCGGAGCCAACTGCGGAACGCCCGGGCGGAAGCGGAGACGGCGTTCAAGGACGGGCGGCTGTACATCGAGAAACTGATCGACCGGCCGCGACACGTGGAGGTTCAGCTTCTTGGGGATCAGCACGGGAACTGCGTTCACCTGTGGGAGCGGGATTGCAGCGTTCAGCGCCGCCACCAGAAGCTGGTGGAGGAGTCGCCGTCGCCGGCGGTGAACGAGAAGACTCGTCTGGCGATCTGCGACGCGGCGGTGCGATTGGCGCAAGCGGCGGCGTACTTCAGCGCGGGCACGGCGGAATTCATCGTCGATCGGCACGGCGAGTTCTACTTCCTGGAGGTGAACACCCGCGTGCAGGTGGAGCATCCGGTGACGGAGATGGTCACGGGGGTCGACATCATCAAGTGGATGATTCGCATCGCGGCGGGAGAGAAGCTTATTCTGCGGCAGCGTGACGTGCAGCGGCAGGGATCGGCGATCGAGGTGCGGATCAACGCGGAGGACCCGGACAACGGTTTCCGGCCGATGCCGGGGAAGATCGAGGAGTTTCGGCCGCCGGGGGGGATGGGCGTGCGCTTCGACAGCCACGTCAGCGCGGGCTACACGATCAGCCCGTTTTACGATTCGTTGATCGGCAAGTTGATCGTGCATCGGCCGGATCGCCAGGAGGCGATTGCGTGCATGCGCCGCTGCCTGGACGAGTTTCGCATTTCGCCGATCAAAACGACGATCTCGGTGCTGCGTGAGATTCTCCAGCATCCCGACTTCGCGAGGGGGAGCTTCGATACCGGGTTCATCGAGCGAGAGCTGGGCAAGTAGCCGACGACCTCGTAGCGTCGGCCCCGCGCCTGCCCATTACGTCGCGAAGCGATGTCAACTGCTTTCCGGGCATCCGGCCACAGGCAACGGTGGGCCGGGAGCCCCGCCTCCCCGGAGCAAGACATGGATCGGTCGCACGGAGGGGGCGGGAAGGGATTCCCGAAGATGTGGGTGCGAGAAAGGATTCTCGCACCAGTGGGAAAGGATTCTCGCACCAGCGGTTCTCGCACCAGCGGAATGGCGACCCTCGCGGCCTTGCATCACGGTGCGCTCGCCCGCGTCGTAGCCGCCCCACCCCTCGGGCAATGCCTCAAGGCGGGACTCCTCAATTGGAGACGGCCCTGCCGCGCGGTAGGATATGCGGCATGGCGAGGCGCAAAACCACAAAGGAGGGGGCGACGGTGGCGGCAGGGCGACCTTCGGCCTTGTTGGACACGCGGGTCATCTACTGCGGCGACTGCCTGGAGCAGCTTCGCAAGCTGCCGGAAGGCAGCGTCGACCTGATCTACATCGACCCGCCGGAGAGCAGCAACCGCAACTACGAGGTCTTCTGGGGCGGCCGATCCGAACCGCGCCCGTCAGTAAGCGGCTCAGAGCACGCTATCGAGGACCGCCACGCCAGCACGGCGCGTTTGAATCGACACTTGCGTTTGCGTGCGCGTTCCGTCGAAGCTAGCATCATATGTTACCCTCTTTTGACGGGGAGAACACGATCTTGGCTCTGAAGCCGGCACAGCCGTTGCTTTTTGAGGAGCTTGCCCCCGACCCATCGGACAGCGATGCAGGCTCCACTACCTTCCAGGACAACTTGCGCCTGCCGGTGCATCGCTGGGTGCGTTTCAGCGCGGGCTTTTCCGGCGCATGGGCGCAGCATCTAATCGAGAGCGCCAGGCGGCAGCGCGAGGTGAGGGTTTTTGATCCGTTCGTGGGGTCCGGCACAACGCTGATCGCTGCGGAGGACGCCGGAGCTCAGGCGTTGGGCGTAGAAGCGCATCCGTTCGTCTATCGTCTCGCCCGTGCTAAACTGGCTCGCCGCTCCGACAGCGGGGCCTTCCGGGCGCTTGTCAAGGCGACTCTCGCCGGCGCGCCGCACCGGAAGGCCGAGATTTCACAGTATCCCAAGCTTATCCTCGCGTGCTACGCAGACGACGCACTCGCCGAACTCGACCGCCTACGCCGCGCTGTGGAGGACGCCGACGACAAATCCGACGCAGCGCAGCTCTTATGGTTGGCGATGGTTTCGATACTGCGGCGTTGCTCGCACGCGGGTACGGCACAGTGGCAGTATGTCTTACCAAAGAAAGCGAAGAAATCCCCTTCCCACCCAATCGTCGCGTTCGAGGAGCAGGCCCGTCTCATGATGGCCGACATGGCCGCCGCCCCGAACGGTGACGCGCCGCACGCACGTTTATTGCATACGGACGCCCGGGAATGTGCCGGCGTGCCCGAGCGCTTTGCGACATTCGTCGTTACTTCACCACCATACCCGAACAACTACGACTATGCAGATGCCACGCGCCTCGAGATGAGCTTCCTCCATGAGATCGACGGGTGGGGCGATCTGCAATCGGCCGTGCGCCAGTATCTCGTCCGCTCTTGCACGCAGCATGTGCCCGAGCGGATGGTTAACCTCGGCGCGATCATCTCCGATCCGTTGCTGAAACCGATCCGGTCGGACATCACGCCTGTGTGTGAGCAATTAGCCCAGGTCCGGCTGACCAAAGGCGGCAAGAAGACCTATCACCTGATGGTCGCGTGCTATTTCCTCGATCTCGCCCGTGTGTGGAAGGCCCTACGCCGCACGTGCGACAGCCCGAGTGAAGTGTGCTTCGTCATCGGTGACTCCGCGCCATACGGCGTATATGTGCCGGTCATCGACTGGCTTGGGCGATTAGCCGTTGCGGCAGGGTTCAAGTCTTTCCGTTTCGATCGCACACGGGATCGCAACGTGAAGTGGAAGAACCGCAAACACCGCGTCCCACTCTGCGAAGGGCGCTTGTGGGTCGAGGGTTAAGGAGCACGCATGGCTGTATCGCCCTCGCACCGCTTTGGGCAGATCATCGGCGAACTATTGGAGGGCGCGATCCGCCCGTTGCTGGAGGAGGTCGCTGAGCAGCACGGACTGTACCTTGATACCAAGCGGCCGCGCGAGGCCCGTGGCGGCAGGAGCAAGGTAGCATGGACCGATGCCAATGGGAACACACACGACCTGGACTATGTGCTGGAGCTGGGCGGCTCCGAAGAAACGATCTGCTCCCCAAAGGCCTTTGTCGAGATCGCGTGGCGGCGGTACACGAAGCACTCTCGCAATAAGGCCCAGGAAATCCAGGGCGCGATCGTGCCGCTGGCTGAGCGCTACGCCAATGCACACCCATTTCTCGGCGTGGTGCTCGCGGGCGTGTTCACCGAGGGGTCGCTGACGCAGTTGCGCTCGCTCGGCTTCAAGATCGTCTACTTTCCATACGAGAACGTCGTTAAGGCCTTCGCAACCGAGGGCATCGACGCTGCGTTCGACGAGGACACGCCAGACCTGCACTTGGCACGTAAGGTGAAGCAGTGCAAGAAGCTGACTGTCACGCAGAAGGAACGCATCGCGGCTTTCCTGCGTCGTCGCTATCGGGAGGAGTTGGATGGGTTCAGGTCGGCGCTCGTTGTATCACTGACGCGCACCATCCAATCGGTCTACGTGCTCCCGTTGCACGGCTCGCCTCGGACCCTTGGCAATGTGGCCGAGGCCATCGCGTTCATCGAGAAGCTCGACGAATCGAAACCGGGTTCGCCGTTTGTCCGCTATGAGGTCGGCGTTCGCTACAGCAACGGAGACGAAATTCGCGGGCAGTTCAAGGACAAGGCGCCGGCGATCGCGTTCCTTCGTGGAATGCGATGATGCGCGGTCACCGCCTTGGGCGGCATCCCCAGCAAGGCCAAGGTCGGTGACATGGGCATCGACGGCCGCATCTTCCCCGTCTCCGCCATTCCGCAAAAGACCGGCGTGAAGAAGGGCGAAGCGGCGATCTTCGACGAGTTCATGGGTGCGTGGTACCCCATCCAGGTAAAGCAGAAGGACAAGGTGGGCCGACCGGACATCGACGCCTTCGAGGCCATGATGGTCCGGGCCGAGCGCGACAAGGGCGTCTTCGCGAAGGGGCGCACGTGGTGTTCCCGTCGGCCAGGGGGCCGACGCTACGGGCTGGCGGGTGCGATTGAAGGCTCGCACCGGCTTCACAGAAGCCGGCTCTGGGTTCGTCATTTCAAGCTCGATGAGCGCTGCCGATAGATGGTCCATGCTTCCGAGGCGTAGCGGGCTTCGATGGTTTGCGCCAGGCTCAGTTCGTCGTCGGACCACTCGCCGGGCTGAAATGAAACGCCCAGGCCCTCGGCGAAGGCCGGCAGCAGGCGCTCGACGGCCGCCTGGAAGCCGATCTCCTCTCCCGCCAGGGCGGACCAGGTGATGACCGGCTGCTGGGGGTACCTGCTGTCGAGCATGATCGAGCCGTGTTGCAGGATGGCGTTCGGCGTGCGCCGTTGGGCGGAGCCGGCGATCTTGGACAGGCCGCCGGGGCCGCGACTGTCGCCGATGGCCACGTCGAGGGCGTGGCGGCGGGCGAAGCAGAAGAAGGGGCCTCGCTGGGCGGCGCCGCCGCAGCTCGTGCAGCCGTCGCCGACGAAGTGAACGTCGTGGCCGACGGCGGCGATGACGGCCTCGTGGGCGACGTTGTAGAGGCTGTTGGGCCGTCCTTTCACCAATGGATGGCTCAAGGGGATGACCAGCGAGTAGGTCAATTCGAGGTCGTGAAGGATGGCGCCGCCGCCGGTGGTTCGGCGGACGACGGGGAGTCGGCCCGCGGGGGGAGGCAAGTCGAGGTAATCCGCGTGGTCCTGGAAGTAGCCCAGCGAGATGGTCGCCGGGGACCAGGCGTAGAACCGAAGGACAATCGGCGAACCGTCACCGCATCTCTCCAGCAAGGCCGCGTCTCGGCCCATGTTGGCCGGACCGGGCAGCGGTGGGTCAAGCAGAAATCGGGCCATCGGCATTCGGCACATCCTGTAGGGCGTCTGGGGGAGCCGCACGGCCTTTGAGTCTCCGGGGCACTGGCGTCGGAGCCTGCGGACACCGGCGAGACGCCGGTGCCACAGGTTCCGTTACACGCTTCCTAAGCAGGCCGCGGGATCTGTCGTTGAGCGTGGCATCCGCCGCGGCGGGCGCCGAGCCGGCTCTATTAGCCGGTTCCACACGAGCCTCAGCCCGCGTCAATGGGTGATTCCGCGGCTCCACCTGGAACGCCGAGACCAATTATAGACCGGCGGACGGATTTTAGTCCGGCGGCATCAGCGCCGGAGCGCCGAAGGAGGCAAGCAGGCAATCGGCGAGCGAACCGACGAGCCCTTCTCTGCGTTCGGCATTCGGCGTATTGTCCGGTACATGCAGGTCGTCTCCACAACGCTGTGCTATCCCCATCCGGCGTGCCCGATGCAAGGCATCTTCGTCTGGCGGCGGCTGCGGGAGGTTGGGCGGCTGGTGCCGCTGACAGTTGTTTCGCCGGTACCGTGGTTTCCCGGCTGGCGGGGCGAACCCAACGCCGAAGGCGAGGGCTGTACTAGAAGGCCTTTGCTTCCTTGTATCCCGCGAAGGTTTCGCAAAGGGCTGTCCCGGCGCAATCCGCAATCCGAAATCCACGATCCGCAATCACCCTCGATCCACCCGCCGAGCACGGTCGGCGGCTCTTTGGCTGCGGCTTCGCCGCGCTGTGAGACTGAGTCCGCTGAGTGGGACCATGTGCCGCCGGTGGTCAGGCCAAGGATGTTCTACCTGCCGGGGGTGCTCAAGCGGCTGGACGCGATGTTCTATGCGAGGGCGTTTCGGGCGGGACTCGCTATGGCGAGAGGGCAAAAACAGGCTGGGGTCTTGTCCTGCGCGGGAGGGCAACAAGGCGGAGGCTTGTGCTACCCGGGAGGGGGAGTCGTCATTGACGCCCATTTTGAGTGGCCGGACGGCGTAGGGGCGTGGCGCGTGGCGAGGGAGGAGCGGCTGCCGTTCATCTGCACGCTGCGCGGCAAGCTGGTCAGCCAGATACGACACGCGGCGAAGCGACGGATGATTCGAGAGATGCTCTTGGGGGCGGATGCGTTGATCGCGGTTTCTCGCTCGCTGGCGGAGTTGGCGTGTGAAGCGGCTGGGAGGGATTTGGGCGTGCGGGTGATTCCGAACGGGGTCGACGGCGGTCTGTTCCATCGGTGGGCGTCGTCGTCGCCAGTGTCGCCTTCGGCGGAAGCTCGCGCGGTCTGCGGCTGGGAGAGCGACGCGAAGTATGTCGTCTCCGTGGGGCATTTGCAGGCGCTGAAGGGTTTTCACCTTCTGGTTGACGTGTGGCCGGAGGTTCGGCGGCGCGTGGGGGATGTGCGGTTGATCCTGGTCGGAGGGCCGGCGGGAGAACCGGCATACGAGAAGGGTCTGCGACGTCTAATTGAAAGTGCCTGCACCGATTCGGTCGCCTGTGGCACCGCCGTCTCGGCGGTGGGGACACAGGCGGGACGCCCGTGCCACAGTGCAGGGGGGACACAGGCGGGACGCCCGTGCCACAGTGCAGGGGGGACACAGGCGAGACGCCTGTGCCACAGGCCAATTGTCCTTGCCGGGCGAGTGCCGCCGGAGCGGGTGGCGATGGTGTTGAACGCGGCCGATCTGTTCGTTTTGGCCAGTCGTTCAGAGGGGTGGTGCAACGCCATCGCGGAGGCGCTGGCGTGCGGGTGCCCGGTGGTGGCGACGGACGTGGGCGGCAACCGGGAGATCGTCAGCGAGTCGGGGCTTGGCCGGTTGGTTCCGTGGGGCGAGAGGGAGGCTTTGGTGGAGGGCATATGCCGGGGCCTGGCGGCGGAGTGGGACAGGGACAGGATCGCCTTGGTCGGCGGCCGGCGAGACTGGCAACAGGTTGCGCGGGAATGCGTCGATGTATTTGCAGCGGTGTCAGGGCGGGCGAGGGAGACGGCGAATTCAGAATGAGGGATTGAGAGAGGCCGTAGGCAAATCGGCGGCGCCAACGTGATCGAAGACCGCAACATCATCTGCTTTGCCAGCAACTGGTCTTATGATCCGACCAGCAAGCATCACGTGATGAAGCTGCTGTCGGAACGGAATCACGTCATCTGGGTGAACTATCACGGCTCGCGGCGGCCGCGTGTGACGGACGCGGGGGCCGTGGTCAGGAAGCTGCGACAGTGTATGCAAGGCCCGCGGCGGGTCGCGGAGAACATCACGGTGGTCACGCCGCTGGTACTGCCGCTGCCGGGCAATCGAGCGGCGGCGGTGATAAACCGGCAGGTGTTGGTCAGGCAGATTCGCCAAGTATTGCGCGGCCTGCCGCCGCGGCCCGTGCAGGTGTGGTCGTTTGCCCCCGATGTTGACTATGTTTGCGGGCGGTTTGGCGAGGAGTGCGTAGTCTACTACTGCGTCGATGAATTCAGCGAATTCACGGGCTACGACCAGGAGAAGACGCTGGAGGCGGAGGCCCGGCTGGCGCGGCGGGCTGATCTGGTAGTCACGACATCACAGGCACTGTATGACGCCAAGCGGTCGTTGAACGCGCGGACGGTGCTGGTCACACATGGGGTGGACTACGAGCATTTCGCGAAGGCGACTTCGGATGATCTCACCGTGCCGGAGGACATCGCCTCGCTGCCGCGGCCGGTTCTGGGGTTTTGGGGGTTGATCCAGGATTGGCTTGATGTGCCGCTGCTGGCGGAGGTTGCTCGGCTGAGGCCGAGGTGGTGTTTCGTGTTGATCGGAGAGGCGGCGACGGACGTGACGGCGCTGGCACGGCTGCCCAACGTGCATCTGCTGGGGCGGCGGCCTTATGAGCGTCTGCCGGCGCATGCCAAGGGATTCGACGTGGGTCTGATACCATTTCGGGTGAACGAGCTGACGCGGGCGGTGAACCCGATCAAGCTGCGAGAGTATCTGTCGGCGGGGCTGCCGGTGGTGTCGACGCGGCTGCCGGAGGTGGAGCGATACGACGAGTGGGTGTCGGTCGCGGAGGGCGCCGAGGGGTTCGTCAGAGCGTGTGAGGAGGTTCTTGCCGCGGAGGCGCGCCGGGAGGATCGGCAGGCGGCGATGCGACGTGAGACGTGGGCGGTAAAGGTGGAGGAGATCTGTGAGCACCTCGGGCGGCGCGTCGGCAGGGCTTGCGGCATGATGCCGCCCGTGTCAAGGGAGTGACGGAACGTTAAAGGCAGGGTCGGCCCACCCGCGCTCTATGGCGTCGGTCCCCTCTGCTGCCAAGGGGGACACTGAGGGCGTCCACTTTCGTCGTCGCCGCTTGCTCAGGGCTGTCGATCGGTCTTGTCGAGCGGTCGGCGGTCGTATGCCGGCGTCACCAGCATCCAGCCGGCCTCCGGGTCGTACGTCATGTCGAACGTCGCCTGTTGCACGGTCCCGGCTTCGATGCACGCGGCGTCCAGAGCCACCCTGTTCGGGTCGTCCGTCTGCCGCCAAGTCAACGAGCGGCACCGTTGAAGCTCGCTCATCAGGCTGCTGACGGCCTTCGACGAGTCGCCTTGGGCCGGCTCGGCTTGCGTGCCCGCGAGCACGCCCGGTGCCACGTGAGCGCGCACATACTCGGCGTCGTCATTCAGCGACCGCCGGGTGATCTCGTCAAACGCCTGCCCCGGGTCGGGCCGCGTCGCCGCGGAACACCCCAGCAACAGCGGCGTCGCCAACATCGCCAGCAATGCGGCAAGTCCCGGCTTTCTCCATCCATTCTGCACACCGATCAGCCGTACATTCAACATTGTGTCCGTGCTCCTTGCGTAGGGCGGGTGCCACCCGCCGATTTGTCCGCGGCGGGCGGAGCCCGCACCACTCGGCTATTGTCGTTCCTTCAAGAGCGCCTGCAATCGTTGCAGGATCGCCAAGGCGTCAATCGGCGCTGTCCGGTTCACGTCCACCGTATTCAGCGCATCCACCAACTCTCGCCACCAATCCGGCAGGGGCCGCTCATCCGCGAACAACGGCAGTTGACTCGACTCCTGCCCGCGCTTCGCGCGCAGCCCGCTCCCGCGGCTCTTGCGCTCGAACGCCCGCTCCAGTTCCTCCAGGACTTCTTCACCCCGCCGCACCACGCTCCCGGGCAGCCCGGCCATCGCGGCCACGTGTACCCCGTAGCTTCGGTCGGTCGCCCCCGGGATGATCTTGTGGAGGAAGACCACGTCGCGGCCCTTGCCCTGCGGGCGAAGCTCCTCCCGCACCGCCACGTTGAAATTGGCGACGCCCGACAGTTGGCCCGCCAACTCCGTCAACTCATGATAATGCGTCGCGAAGAGGGTGCGACAGCCGATGCGTTCCGAGACGTACTCGCTGATGGCCCACGCCAGGGCCAGGCCGTCATACGTGCTGGTGCCGCGGCCGATCTCGTCCAGCACGACCAGCGATCGCACGGTGGCGTTGTTCAGTATCCGGGCGGTCTCGACCATCTCGACCATGAACGTGGAATGCCCGCGGGTCAATTCATCGCTGGCCCCGACCCGCGCGAAGATGCGATCGACCGGCGTCCAGCGCATCGCCTTCGCCGGCACGTAACTGCCGGTCTGGGCCAGCAGCACGAGCAGGGCGATCTGTCGAATGTACGTCGATTTGCCGGCCATGTTCGGCCCGGTGATGATCAGCAGGCGATCACCGTCCGGCGACATCCGGCAGTCGTTCGGCACGAAGCGCTCCGCCAGCGAGACCTCCAGCACCGGGTGCCGCCCATCCACGATTTCCAGTACGCCGCACGACGCCGACGCCACGGCTTCGCTTGGCGTCGCCGTCGCCAGCTCCGGCCGGCAGTAATCCCGACTCCGCGAGAGTTCGGCCAGGCCCGCCAACACGTCGAGTGTGGCCAGCCCGTCCGCAGCCGCGAGCAGCTTGGGCATCTCCGCCGCCGCTCGCCGTCGTATCTCCTCGAACAACTCGACTTCCAGTTGCCTGGCGCGATCCTCCGCCCCGAGCACCTCCGTCTCGTGGTGTTTCAGCTCGTCGGTGATGTAACGCTCGGCATTCCGCACGGTTTGCTTGCGAACGTAATCCGGCGGCGCCCTGTCGCGGTGCTGATGCGTGATCTCGATGTAGTAGCCGAATACCGAGTTGTAGCCGACCTTGAGCGTGGGGATGCCGGTCCGCCGCGCCTCTCGGGCCTGAAACTCGGCCAGCCACTGATGACCCTCGCGGCGGATGTTTCGCAGCCGGTCCAACTCGGCCTGATACCCGTCGGCAATGAAGCCGCCGTCCCTGGTTGTGGGCGGGGCATCCTCCTTCAAGGCCCCCTCAAGGAACTCAGCCAGTGCCGCGTGTCCTGACAGCGCCGTAGCGATACCGCCAAGAAGATCACCTTCTGCGACTGCGCCGGTCGCCGCCGTCGGGCCGATCGCCTCCGCCAATTCCCCGCAGGCCCGCAGGGCCCTCCCGAGGCCCACCAAGTCCCGCGGCGAGGCTCGCCCCACGCCCAATCGAGCCGCGATCCGCTCCACGTCATTCATGCGGCGGATGATCTCGCGAAGCCGCTTGAGCCGATCCGGCTGCTCGCGCAAAGCGGTGATGGCCGCCTGGCGAAGCTTGATCTCGCCCGCGTCGACAAGCGGAAAGCATAGCCACTCCCTGAGCCGCCTCGCTCCCATCGGCCCGGCCGTCATGTCCACAGCGCCCAGCAGTGAACCCTCCCGACTGCCGTCGCGCATGGTCCGCTCAACTTCAAGCGAGCGCAGGGCCGCCTGGTCGATGACGACGCGATCGCCGCCATGTCGTGGAACCAGCTTGATGATGTGCCCCAGGGCCGACTTCTGGGTCTCGCGAAGGTAGTCCAAAATCGCCGCCGCCGCGCACAACGAGGCGTCGAACTGATCGAACCCGAACCCGCCCACGCCCGTGACGCCGAAATGCTCGCAAATCCTTCGATTGGCCATGTGGGAATCGAAGGCGTGACCGGGCCGCGGCGACACGGTCGCCTCCGTCGATTCGCGCAGGCGGTCAACGAACGGATCGGCGGCGTCGATGTCCGCCTCGGGGATCAGCAACTCCGCCGGCCTCAGGCGGGCCAGCTCATCCGCCAACTCCGAGCCGCTCAGCATCTGGGCGAAGAACCGGCCGCCGGCCAACTCAACGCACGCAAGGCCGATCTTGCCGGCGTCCCAAGCCCGCCCCGCCGGGCAGATCGCCGCCAAGTAGTTGTCGCTCTTCTCGTCGAGGAGGTTCTCATCCGTCAGCGTACCGGGCGTGATGATCCGCTCCACGCCGCGCTTGACGACCCCCTTGGCCTGTCGCGGGTCCTCCTGCTGCTCGCTGATGGCGACTTTGTAGCCGGCCCGGACCAGCCTGGCGACGTACGTATCCACCGCGTGAAAGGGGACGCCGGCGAGAGGGATGGGGTCGTCGCTGCTCTTGTTCCGCGAGGTAAGCGTCAAGCCCAGCACCCGCGAGATGGTCTTGGCGTCCTCGTAGAACGTCTCGTAGAAGTCGCCCATGCGGAAGAGGAGGATGGCGTCACCGACCCGCTCCTTCTGCTCCAGGTATTGCCGCATGGCGGGGGTCAAGGAGCCCTTCGCCGCGGCCGCTCCGCGCGCGGAAGCATCCGTGTGGCACCGGCCAATGGCCGGTGCGGGCTCCGCGTCGTGAGCCTGGTTCGCGGTAGTTGGTGAGTCTTCCGTCATCACTACTGGTTGTCGCGCTTTCGCCGTCGGTTGCGGGGGCCGACGTCAGCGTTCGCCGTCGGCCGCGGGGGGCCGACGCTACGTTGGTCGCAGTTCCGCCATGCCGCTATACTGCCCGCATGTCCACGCCGGCGGCTGTTCGTTCCTTCGTCTCTCAGAAGGCGGCTCGCTTCGAGGAATCCGTCATTCGCAGGATGACGCAAGTCTGCCTCGCGCACAAGGGCATCAACCTCGCCCAGGGCTTCCCCGATTTTCCGACTCCGCCGGAGCTGCAGGAAGCGGCGGTCAAGGCCATCCGCGACGGCTACAACCAGTATGCCCGGACGTGGGGGGCGCCGCAGATGGTCGAGGCCCTGGCGGAGAAAGTCCGCTGGTTCCAGGGCCTGAAGATCGACCCGGACACGCAAGTCACCGTCTGCTGCGGCAGTACCGAAGCGATGATCTCCGCCCTCCTGGCCACGGTCAATCCCGGCGACGAGGTCATCGTCACCTCGCCCTTCTATGAAAACTACGGAGCCGACACCATCCTCTGCGGGGCGACGCCGCGATACCTGCCGCTGCACCCGGTCGAGGGCGGAGGCTTCCGATTGGACGCCGACGACCTCGTCAAGGTGTTCAACAGCAAGACCCGCGGCATTATCATCAACACGCCGCACAATCCTTGCGGAAAGGTCTATGGCCGCGAGGAGCTGCGGCTCATCGCCAAGCTATGCCAGAAGCACGACTGCCTGGCCTTCACCGACGAGATCTACGAGCACATCGTCTACGACGGACGGGAGCACGTCTCCATCGCCACGCTGCCGGGCATGGCCGAGAGGACCGTCACCATCAGCGGGATGTCGAAGACCTACAGCGCGACCGGCTGGCGGGTGGCCTGGGCCGTCGCTTCGCCGCGGATCACCGCCGCGATCCGCAAGGTACACGACTTCCTGACAGTGGGAGCCCCGCATCCGCTGCAGATCGCCTGCGCGGCGGCGCTGCGAATGCCGAAGGCGTTCTACGAGCAGCTTGCCCAGGACTACGCCGGCCGGCGGGAGGCGATCTGGTCAGGGCTGCAGGAGGGCGGCTTCCGGGGGTACTATCCCGAAGGGGCGTATTACATCCTGCTGGAGGTAGGCCGATTCCAGCGGCCTGGCGAGGATGACACGGCCTTTGCACTGCGACTGGTCAAGGAAAGCGGCGTGGCCAGCGTCCCCGGCAGCAGCTTCTACAACCCGCCGAGCCTCGGCCGCCACCAGGTGCGAATCTGTTTCTGCAAGAGGATCGAGACCCTCCGCGAGGCCGGCGAACGGCTGACCGCCTGGGCGGCAAAGCAAACAGAGCCGCGATCGTGAGAGACTGTCAAGATACTCATCGCCCCAACGGAGGAATCCAGGGTTGCGCGCCTCAGTCTGACTGCAGCCTCATGTTTGCTGCTGACATCACGGAGTAATTTGACAGCCTGGTGAGGGAGCGGTTGCCGTTCGACGGTGATGACCTAAGCCCCTCGCGGGGTGCATCGTCGGCACCCGGGCACTTGGTAGCAGCCCAGCTCCTGCTTAAATTGTGTGTGAGAAGCCGCCACCTTACTGCTGGAACGGCGACAGGGATTCGGCCTTCGTGCCATTCCGCGTCGGCCACCCTTGACATCGCTTCGCGACGTAAAGGGCAGGCCGGGGGGCCGACGCCACGAGCAATCGTGAAATGCTCTAATCGCACCAAGCTTCAGTAGGGCCCCTCTTGCCCGCGCCTCAACTCTGGCCGTGATGAGACCCGGCTCAATAGTCTCGGCCGATGCCGTGTTGCTCCGCATGCTCCCGGAGCAGCCGTAGGGCCCGGTGGCAGATCATATGTACGGACCCGATAGAGCGCCCGAGCGTCTCCGCGACGTCAGCCACCGGGCGGCCTTCGATGAAGCGCATCCGCAACACGTCACGGTAGTGCTCCGGCAGGGCGGCCAGGCACGCCGTCAAGATGCCCAATGCTTCTCCTTTGCGCACGTCCTGGCTTGGGCTGACGCCGCCGGCCATGATACGAGCCATGAGGTCGATGTAGGTGGTCTGCTGGGCGTGAGCCGGCAGAGCCTTCACCTCGCGGCGCACATCCCGCCGTTCAGCGCGAAGCGCTCGGTGTTCGTCAATCAGCTTGCGATCGAGGATCGCGTACAACCAGCGCAAGAACGAGTCCTTGCCTTGGTAGTTGAAGTGCTGGATGGCCCTGAAGGCCTCGAGGTAGACTTGCTGCAAGATATCTTCGGGTTCCAGCTTGGCCCGCATCGTCGGGTCCATCTGGCGCAGAAGCCTGGCCCGAAGCCGTGGGTGGTAGAGGATCAGCAGGCGGCGAACCGCCTCTTGGTCGCCCCCCCGGGCTTCTTTAATCAACACCTGCGTCTGTTTCGAGTCCGGCACGCGGAAATCCTAATCGCCCTTCTCGCATGAGGTTCGGTATTCCTGGAGTCTTTAATAATCGGCGATGAAGATACAATACCAGAACTGACAGGCACTAAGAAACGTAACCGTCCAGGAAGAATACGGCCTCTGATTCGAAAACGAGCAGCGCTTTCTAATAGACGCCGACCTAAAGTGTGGTAGATTAGTACCAGGGCAGACCGAAGCGAGCATGGCTCTCGCTCTGCAGGCCGTGAGTTCTGTAACCAACCGCCAGTGGGTTCCTGCGTGCCATCGGCTGTAACTTGTTAGCCAGCAGAAAGATGGGGATCGATGGTCATGCTGAGGGCGGACCCTTAATGAAGAATCCAGAGTCCAACCCAATCGAAGACGCTGGAGCGGGCGCCGAGGAGCAGAGGCTCGGAGAACTCATCAACGAGTTCTTTGACCGCCGTGAGAGCGGCGAGAAGCTCTCCGAAGAGGATTTCCTGGCCCAGCATCCCAAGCACGCCGCCCAGCTTCGCGAGCACCTCTGCGGACTGGGATTGCTCGAGGCTCTGGGCTCATCGAGCACGCGGCAGACGCAATCGCGCGGCTGTGTCCCCTCCCAAGAGGCTTCGTCGGCCCTGCAGCCCGAGCCGGCGTCCCTGCCCTGTATTCCCGGCTACGAGACCCTGAAGCAGATCGGGCGAGGGGGAATGGGCGTCGTTTTCAAGTCCATTCAGTTATCCACCAAGCGCGTGGTGGCCGTGAAGCTGCTCCTAGAGGGTCCCTTTGCCTCGGAGACTTCCCGCAGACGGTTTGAACGGGAGATCGCCCTGGCCGCCCAGTTGCGGCACCCCGGCATCATCCCGATCTATGACAGCGGCGTCTCCGGCGATCACATCTACTACGCGATGGAGTACGTGTACGGCCTCCCGCTCAACGACTACCTCAAGGCCCATCGTCTTGGCCTCCCGGAGGTCCTCTCGCTTTACGTCAAAATCTGCGCCGCCGTCGCCCATGCACACATGCGCGGCGTCGTTCATCGAGATTTGAAGCCCTCCAACATCCTGGTGGACGGCGAAGGCGAGCCGCATGTTCTGGACTTCGGCTTGGCTAAGGCCGCCGCCCTGGTCGACGTCACGACTTCCGTGAGCGCCCAGGTCGTCGGCACACCCGCCTATATGTCTCCAGAGCAGGCGTCCGGCGATCCCAGCGGCGTCGACACGCGCACCGACGTCTACTCCCTGGGCGTCATGTTGTACGAGTCCTTGTGCGACGCAATGCCCTACGATACCTCCGGCCCCATGGGGCGAATCCTCAACAACATCGCCTACGCGGAACCGGTGCTCCCCAGCAAGTTGAATCCGCGAATCGACGCCGACGTTTCCGCCATCATTCTCAAGGCCCTGGAGAAGAACAAGGACTACCGCTACCAGTCCGTCGACATGTTCTGCGGCGATCTCCGCCGCTATCTGGCCGGCGAGCCGATCATGGCCAAGCCGACCTCAGGCTTCTACCTGCTCAAGAAAGCCGTCTACAAATACCGAATTCCCATCGGCGTGGCAGCCCTGCTGGTGATTTCCTTGTCCGCCACCGCCGTCATGTATCAGTTCCTTCGCAGCTCTCGCGACGAGACCGCCCGGGCACGCCAAGAGGTCGAAGTCCTCGCCGAGGAGGTCACTCGCAAGGAAGCGGCCAGGGTCGAGGCGGAGCAGGGCCGTATCCAGGCGGACACGGCCCGCATAGAGGCCGAAGCCGCTCGGCGGGAATACGAATGGCTGGTCAAGAACGTCGATCCCGATTTCGCGAGGAGGCTTGAGCCGATCGCCCAGGCCCTGAGCAAGAGTGTCGGCAGCGGTGAGGACGCAGCCGTGGCGGCGGCCCGCTTGGCGGGGCAGTTATTTGCCGAACTCGATTCGCCGGATGCGCGGTCGGCTGTCCGCAAACAAGACCTGGCCCCGGATCCCGACGCACCATTGTCCAGTGAACGGCCGCCCTGGGCCGAAGATCAACCCAAAACCGACATTGCCGGGACCAAGGAGGATCGCAAGAAGATGATCGAGGCCCTGTTGCACAGAATCGAGTATCTTGCGAGCCAACCCTCGGCGACCCAGCCCGCTTCAAGCCAGCCCGCGGATGCCTTCACAACTGTCGGGCCGGCGGCCACCCAGTCCGTTTCCGAAACAAACGGTTGAATCTTGCCGCCCGGTCCATCGTCCTGTCTCTGTCGGAACGACGCCTCCCGACTCGTTTCTTGTGTCCCTCGGTGCTGTCAGTCGGCCGCTTGCCGGCCCGCTCCTCCGACAATGTTCCCACTCGGATCCTCAGCCCAGCAGGCTCGCCAGGGCCTCAGCAAGGCGGGGGTGTCGGAAGTGATAGCCCCCGTCGAGCAGCACTCGGGGCCGCGCCCGGGCGCTCGCCAGCACGGTCTCCTCCGCGAGCTGCCCAAGGAGGATCCGAACGACCGTTCTCGGGACTCGAAGACAAGCCGGCCGGTGAACGGTCTCGGCGAGCACGCGGTTGAACTCGGAAAGCCTTACCGGCTCGGGCGCTACGATGTTGACGGCGCCGTGCAGCTCGTCGCGGTCGAGCAAGTGAAGGACGGCTCCAATCGCGTCGTCGATGGATATCCAGGCCACGTATTGCCGGCCGTCGCCCAACGCGGCGCCAAGGCCCCATCGAAATGCGGGCAGCATCTTGGCCAACGCGCCCCCTGACGGAGAGAGCACCACGCCAAACCGGAGGCTGACCCGCCGAGCCGCGAATTGTTCCGCCTCGGCAGCCGCTGCCTCCCACGCCGTGCAGACTTCGGCGAGAAAGCCGCCGCCGGGAGGACTCGATTCATCCAGGAGTTCATCCCCGCGGTTGCCGTACAAACCGACGGCCGAAGCGCAAAAGAACATCCGCGGCGGAGCCGATAGCGTGGTGAGCGAACGGACCAGCCGGCGCGTGGCGTCAACACGGCTGCGGCGGATGACCTCCATCCTGTGCTGTGTCCATCTACCCTTTGCGATGTTCTCGCCGGCCAAATGGATGACGCCGTCGATGCCCTCCAGGCTCGCCTGGTCGGAGATCCCATCGTCGGGGTCCCACGAGACTTCGCGATCGGTCCTCGTCGGCCGTCGAACCAGGGCAATGACCGCGTGACCCGCCGCCCCCAGGGCCCGGCAGAGGGCGCGGCCGATCATCCCGCCCGCGCCGGTCACCGCTAGAGTCAATGGACGCCGCTCGGAATTACTCACGACTCACCCGCCTTGCTCGCCATTGTCCCAGGTGCGTGCGCCCTCGGCCAGCCCGCCGACCCGGACGCTGACGCGGCCTTCAATGAGGCGGTCGGCAACGACCCACGAGCAACCTCGCGGCGTTTCCGCCGGCTGCCTGGCCCCTGTCGGAGCATGCCCTCCCCCGGCTCTTGCAAACCGGGGGCGATCCCTTTCCAATGCGGCGTTTCGACCACCACTGATGGAGTGCCCCATGCGCTGGACCGAGTTTCTCATCCCCACCACCAAGGAAATCCCCAAGGACGCCGTTGTGGCCTCGCATCAACTGATGATCCGGGCCGGAATGGTCCGACAAGCCGCCGCCGGCGTTTATACATATCTCCCGCTCGGATATCGCACCTTGCGAAAGGTCGAGGCCATTATTCGCGAGGAGATGAACCGCGCCGGGGCCGTCGAGCTGCACATGCCCGTGCTCCTGCCGCTCGAGACCTGGGAACAGACCGGCCGCACGACGGCGATGGGCGACACGCTGCTGCGCCTCGCCGGCCCGAAGGGTGACTGGCGAACGCAGACCGTGCTTGGCCCGACGCACGAAGAACCGATCACCGAGATCGCCCGCGCGTATCTGAAGAGTTACAAGCAGCTCCCGGTCAATCTCTATCAGATCCAGGTGAAGTTCCGCGGAGAGGCTCGGCCGAAGTCCGGCGTGCTGCGGACCCGCGAGTTTCTGATGAAGGACGCCTATAGCTTCGACGAGAGCAAGGCCGGGCTCGACGCCAGCTACAAGAGGATGTACGAGGCCTACTGTCGAATCTTCTCGCGCTGCGGCCTGCCGTACGTCGCGGTCGAAGCGGAGAGCGGGCCCATCGGCGGCGACGCCTCGCACGAGTTCATGGTCCAGACCGACGCCGGCGAGGACATGCTCGTCCGCTGTTTCCGCTGCGGCTACGCGGCGAACTCCGAGCGCGCCGAGTTCGCGGACATCCCCCAGGACGACGCGGCGATGGAACCGATGAAGGAGGTCCACACGCCCAGCCAGCGGACGATTGACGAAGTGACCGAGTTCCTCGGCCTGCTCCCGTCAAAGATGATCAAGACGCTCGTGTACGTTGAAAAGCCGAAAGCTGAAACGTCGAAAGGCGGAACCTGTGGGACAGGTCTCCGACCTGTCAACCAACTCCCGCCGCCCGTCGTCGTGCTTATCCGCGGCGATCATGAGGTCAACGAAAACAAGCTCAACCGGCTCGCCGGGACGATGCTGGAACTGGCCGACCCCGACACCATCCGCAAGCTCACCAGCGCCGAGGTCGGCTTCGCCGGTCCGCAAGGGCTGAACAAGTCCGGCGTGCCCTACCGGCTGATCGTCGATCAGGCCGTCGCCGCCATGCGCAACGGCGCCAGCGGGGCCTGCAAGACCGACTACCACATGACCGGCGTCAATCCCGGCCGCGACTTCGCCCTGGAAGGCGAGAACGTCAAGGTCGGCGACGTCCGCTCGGTCGTCCTCGGCGACCGCTGCCGGAAGTGCGGGAACGATTTCGACTTCCAGAAGTGCATTGAAGTCGGCCACGTCTTCAAGCTCGGAACCAAGTACAGCGATTCCCTCGGCGCGACCTTCCTCGACAAGGACGGTAAGGCCCACTCGCTCATCATGGGCTGCTACGGCATCGGTTTGAACCGCATCGTCGCCTCCGCCATCGAGGCCTCGCACGACGACGACGGCATCATCTGGCCGGTCTCAATTGCTCCCTTCCACGTCATCGTGCTCGCCCTTGACCCGCGACAGGAAGACGTGATGAACACCGCCGGGCAGCTTCACGACCAACTCGCCGCCGCCGGCCTGGAGGTCCTTTTCGACGACCGTGACGAGCGTGCCGGCTTCAAGTTCAAGGACGCGGACCTTAACGGCATCCCGCTGCTAATCACCGTTGGCCGCAAGAGCCTCAGCGAAGGCGTGGTAGAGTTGAAGCGCCGCGACGCCGGCGAAGTCGAGCGCCTCTCCCCCACCGCCGCCGTCGACCGAGCCAAGGCGATCATCGCCGAAGCGATGAAACCGGCCTAAGCCGCCGTAGCGGGCGTGCTCGTCAACCCAAGCGGCGATCGCTCCAGGCAAACCACGGCCTGTGCGCGAGGTCCACAATACGGGCCTCTCTTCACGCTAAGTTCCCAAAACCGTAGGCCCGAGAAGTCGTGCGACGCACCACGACGGGTGTCCAGCGGCGGATCGCGCGAGGGCCCGTGCATCAAGCCGCCCGACACGGTCCTCTTCAGCGTTTTCAGTCATTCAACAGCCCTGCGGAGGAGGTTGCTTTGTTGGATTGGCAGGGGCGGATACCCGATAAGCCAACGGTATGAAACTCGACGCCGTCAGCGTGCAAGCAAGGCAGTTCCGTCGTCTGGCGACGCGCTACAAGGCGTATATGGAGGTGCTCCCGGAGCACGCCGGCCAGTTTCGCCTCAGCCTGCCTGAAGTCCAACTGGACTTGGCGGTCACCGACGTAAGCCGCGGAGGTCTGGGCTTGTCGACCGGTTTCTACATGCCCAAGAACCTGCGCGTGACCGTCTCCGTTTCGCTCGCCGGCGAGACCCAGGAGGCGTCGCAACAGGACTTCGTCGTTCAAGGCATCGTCAGGCATTGCGCCGTGGTCGACCACCAGCCCAGCTATCACGTGGGCATTCAATTCCTCGATCCGGCGGGCCGCGACGAGAAGGCCCTGGCGGAGGCTTCCTTGGAAGATCAGGCAAAGGCTCAGCAGCCGGTCACGGCGGGAGCAGGCGATGCCGACTAGTATTGCCGACGAGTTCCGCGAACAGTTGCTGTCGGCTGGGATTCTCACTCCGCAGCAAGTAGAGGACCTGCAAACGGAGGCCGACGGCGAGGACGTCGACCTCGAAACCGTCATTCGTAAACGGCGGTTGCTCAGCAGCACTCAACTCGGCGCCTTGCGGGGGATGCGGCTCGGCGTGCCCTATTGCAGCGTCTCCGATTTTATTCCCCAACTGCAGAACGCCGAGCTCCTCACCGAAGACCTGGCCCGCGGACACATGATGTTCCCCCTGTTCTGCATCGATGAAGTCATCACTCTGGTCATGGAGGACCCCAACGATCTCGCGGGGATCGACCAGGTCAGACGCCTGACCAAACGGGAAGTCGACGCATGCCTCAGCAGCCGCGAGGAAGTCCTCGGTCTGATTGAAAGAGCCTACGGCGCCCGCTCATTCATGCAGCAGTCCGTCTCCGTGCTGGAGGCCGCGGACGCCGATGCGCTCGGAGGCTCCGAGGAGGGCGACCGCCCTGTCATCAGACTCGTGGACGAGCTGATCAACCAGGCGTCAAGAGAAGGCGCCTCTGACATCCACATCGAGGCCGGCGAACGTGAGTTGCGGATTCGCATCCGCGTGGACGGCGTGCTCCGCGACGTGGCCGCGCCGCCCCTGGGTCTGCACCGGGCGATTGTCTCGCGCATCAAGGTGCTCGCTCGGCTGGACATTTCCAAGTCTCGGGCGCCCCAGGACGGGGCGTTTCATTACCGCGGCGAGGGCGTCGAAGTCGTCATCCGCGTGTCAGTGCTGCCCTCGGTTTTCGGGGAAGCCGTCGTCTTGCGCCTCCTGAGAAACGAGTCGGAATCAATCACGCTGCCCGACCTGGGCATGTCCGCCGCCATGCTCGAACGTTTTCGGGCTATTATCGGGAACGCCTACGGCATGATCCTCGTCTCGGGGCCGACCGGCTCGGGGAAATCGACGACTTTGTACGCCGCCATGCGGACCATCGCCTCTCCCCAGAAAAACATCATCGCCATCGAAGACCCCGTCGAGTACCGCACGAGTTTGATCCGACAAGTACAGGTCAACCCTGAAGCCAAACTCACTTTCGCCGGCGGGTTGCGGTCCATCCTCCGACAAGACCCCGACGTCATCATGGTGGGCGAAATACGCGACGGCGAGACGGCCCAGATTTCGGTACAGGCCGCCTTGACCGGCCACTTGGTGCTGAGCACGGTCCACACCAACGACGCCATCGGAGCCATCGCCCGCCTGCGCGACCTGGGCGTGGCCGAGTACCTGATCTCCGCCTCGCTGCTGGCGGTGGTCGCTCAACGATTGTGTCGGCGGATTTGTCCCGACTGCTCGGAGCCGGATCACGCCCCTGCATACCTGCTACGAGCCTTGGGGTTGGATCCCGACAACCTCGGTTTCCAGCCTGTTCGCGGCAAGGGTTGCCGTCGATGCTCCGGCACCGGCTATCTCGGGCGGACCGGGCTGTTCGAGCTGTTCCAACTGGACGAAACCTGCGGCGAGATGATCGTGCGCTGTGAACCTCTGGAGGCAATCCGCGCAAAGGTCCGCGCCGCGGGGACGAAGTTCCTGATTGACGACGGCGTCGACAAGATCCGCCGCGGCCTGACAACCGTCGAGGAAGTCGGCCGTGTGGCCGGGAGACGCTAGCCCGTATATCCCCGGGCGGCACACAAGCCGCGCCCGCAAGAAAGCGGTCCGCGGAAGTTCGACGCCGCGGGCGGCTCGGTTTGGCCGAGCCCGGCTTTGGGAATGGGGCGGGTGCAGGAGGATCGGGCGAGAAGGACGGTGACCGGTCCCTCGCCTTCGGCGTTCACCGAGGCGGACGCAAGTTGCAAGCGGTTGCGGCTCTGTTCGTGTCGCCAAACGTGCGAGTTCGGGATCGCGGACGGCGGCGATCGGATGGCAAACCGGAGGAAGATCAGT
This sequence comes from uncultured Planctomycetaceae bacterium, assembly GCA_964470125.1. Lineage (GTDB taxonomy): Bacteria > Planctomycetota > Phycisphaerae > UBA1845 > UTPLA1 > DATKKX01. Next base: position 50,492 of record CAYYBO010000001.1, read on the forward strand.
GGCGAGGTTCACCGTGCAATTCGCGGATGCCGCCGGCCGGGTAGGCGTTGAAACGTTCGAAGCCGCCAGCGAGAAGGCCGTGGTCGCCAGGATCGAGGCGTCCGGCCGCATCCCGCTCAGCATACGCGACGCAACCACGGCGGAGCAGGTGAAGAAGCGCAAGCCGGCCCGACGCCCCCCCCTCGTCCGCTTCGGCTCCCAACGCGTGACCAGTCGCGCCCTTCTTGACTTCACGCATCAGCTTACTGCCGTGGTCGAAAGCGGAATCCCCATCGTCGCGGGGTTAAAGGCCATCTGCGAGCAGACGGAAAACGGCCGTTTGAAGACAGCCGTCAATCGGGTCGTTGCTCGAATCGAGGACGGACGCTCGATGGCCGACGCGATGTCGCCCGAGTCCGACGTCTTCCCCCAAGTGTACGTTAAGACCGTTGCCGCCGGTGAAGCCGGAGGCAAGGTCGCCGAGGTTCTGGCCGCCCTGACCCGGTACCAGGAACAGGAGGCCGACACCCGCGGCCGGGTCAAATCGGCGATGACCTATCCCGCCATCGTGGTCCTGGCCCTGGTGTTGGCCACGACTTTCATGCTCGTCTTTGTCGTGCCTCAATTCGCCAAGCTCTTTGAAAGATTCAAGGGTCAGTTGCCGGTCCCAACCAAGATTCTGCTGGCCATCAGCGGCGCCATCGTGAATCACTACCTCCTGGTGCTTGCCGGTTTGGCGGTCGCCGGTCTGGCTCTTAGGTTTCTCTTGCGGCTTCCGCGGGTGCGGGCCCGCGTGGACGAGTGGGCCCTCAGCGTGCCGGTTCTCGGTGACTTGCTGCTGGGAACCTACATGGTGCGGCTCATCGAGTTACTGGACTTGCTCATGCAGGCCGCGCTTCCCATCACCCAGGCCCTGCGCGTGACCGCCGACGGCACCACCAATATCGCCCTGCGCCGCGACGTCATGGCCATGCTCCGCTCCGTCGAAGGAGGCCGATCGCTCGCCGACGCCTTCGCCGACACCAAATGGCTCACGCCCCTGGTGAAGCGCATGCTCGCCGTTGGAGAGCAGGCCGGCCGCACCGATCAGATATTCGCTTACCTCCGAAAATATTACACCACGCAAACCAAGCGGGGCGTCAAGCTATTATCAACCCTCATCGAGCCCATCATGGTCACCAGCCTGGCCGCCGTGGTCCTTTTCTTTGCGCTGGCCATCTTTTTGCCGATGTGGAGACTGCTCAAGATCATGGGTACGGCCTAGGCAAGAGGGTCTGCCGGGGTACGCAGTGTCTTGAGGCGGGCATCGTGCACGCTCCGGGCGATGCGGTCGCCAGCGCAGCACGCCGCAGCATGCGGGATCACGCCGGAGGGCCTGGTCCCGCGAACCGTCAGGCGGATTCGCCCTACGAGGCCCTTGTGATCGCTTAAGGAGAAGAGGAATGAGCATCTCAAATCGAATTGTGGCTCGGCGGGGTTTCACCTTGATTGAACTGGTCACGGTAATCGTGATCCTGGGAATTCTCTCCGCGGTTGCGCTGCCCGTGTATCTTGACTACCGAACCGACGCCAAGGCGGCGGCCTGCAAGGGCGCCCTTGGAGCGGTCCGCGCCGGGGTCGCCAATTTCTATGCGCGCTCATCCACGCCGAGCGGCGGGGGCGTCCTGGCCTATCCCACGCTCGCTCAGTTGACCGCTGCCGGCACGGTGATGATGGAGGGAATCCCCGCCAATCCATACGACACCGACGCCACCCCCAACAACGTCGTGCAGTCATCCTCCGCCAAGGGCACGGTTTCGGGGAGCACCGGAGGTTGGTGCTACAACCCGGCAACGGGCCAGTTCTGGGCCAACACCAACGTCGCCGGCGAAAACGCATTCTGATCCTTCGCCGCCTCGATCAACGCCGATGCAGCCCGGGGAGGGTCGTCATGCACGCCAGGAGACGGTGGCGCCAGCGCTCGGGATTCACGATCATCGAGCTGGTCTCGGTCATCGCCATCCTGGGCGTCATGGCCCTGGCCGTGACCGGCATCACGCTGGACTCCATCGACACCATCCGATCTCAGGCTGCCGCCGCCCGGCTGACCAGCGACCTCCGCTATCTCCAGCGGATGACGCTGGCTTCCGGCATGCGCGCCTGGGGCGTCTTTGACGTTGCCGGAAACGAGTACCGGCTGTACGCGGAAGACCCGGCCAACCCCGGCAAGGCCGGGCGTATCCCGGTGCCCCACCCCTCGGATCAATCAACCGACGCAGTTCGCTTCGGCGTCGGGACCTTCGCCAACATCGCGATCACAGCCGCCGCCTTCAACGGAACCGACGAAGTGGAGTTCGACGGCTCGGGCGTTCCATACGGCGGCAACGGCGCCCCCCTTTCCGCTCCGGGCGTCATCTTGTTGTCCTCCGGCGTGATCATTCAGGTCGAGCCGGTCACCGGCTTCGTGGAGCGACTGTGATGAAGCCACGGAAGGGACGACAGTCGGCCGCCACCATCATCGAGGTCGTACTTGCCCTGATGATCCTCTCCGTGGGTCTCCCGCCTCTGATGGCCTCCTTCGCTGAGGCGGCCGTTCAATCGGTATACCCCGCCCAGGCGACCGTCGCGGCCTTCCTCGCCACGGAAAGGATGGAGGAGGTCGTCGCCCGAAGGTACCGGGGCACGGATGGGTACGGTGCCCTCACCGTCGCGAACTTTCCGCCCGAGGCGCCGGTCGCGGGCTTTCCGGGCTTCAGCCGCTCGATCGCGGTGCGCTACACGGCCGCGAACCTCGGTCCCGCCGCGAGCGACGAGGGTTACAAAATCGTCCGAGTGACCGTCGCCTGGGACGGCGGCGCCAATGAGGTGGCCATCGAACATGCTTTTGCGGACTTCTAGAGACACCGGCTCACGGAACCGCGTGCCGACGTCGACGGCCGGGCAAACTTTTGAGGCCGTCCGCGCTTCACGGCCGGCCTTCACCCTCATCGAAATGATCGTCTCCATGAGCGTGGGCGTCATCATCAGCGGCGCTGCCGCCATGATGCTTTGGAACGCCGCCTGGCAACGCGCCGAGCTGTCCGCTCGCGGCGAACTGTGCGATCAGGCGGCCGCCGCCCTTGAGACGTTGCTGCCCTACGTCCGCGAGATTCCCCAGGACGAATGCCCCGGCGAGCCCATCCCCTGTCTGCACGGCAGGGCTCAAATCTCGCGGGCCGACCTGGTCGAGCTTCGGTTCGGCAACACCGGCTGCCGTCTGAACCCGGTTCTCGCAACGCTTGAAATGACCGTCAACGGCGGCGTGGACTGGAACTGCCTGACCCGCGAGGTACTGAGCATTGCCTTCTCGTATTACGATCGCCAGGGCAACATCCTCTCTTCGCTTCCGCTTTCGCCGGACGACCGGGAGGCCGTGCGGCAAGTCGGCGTTGATCTTTGGGTGAGCCGAGGCGGCCAGGATGTTCACCTCCGTTCCCGGGTGTACTTGCGAAACTTCATGGATGAGGTGGCCGGTGTCCCCTAGCAGCCCGTGGCAAAAGGGGACAGGCACCTCGCGGAACGCCGTTCTCGGTAGCGCCAGTGCCCTTCGGCTCGGAGCCAGTCCCCTTTTGCCACGGACTGCTAGGCGTTCACGACAATTCTTGAAGCGCGGTGTCGCCACCGTCGTCTTCGTGGCCGCGCTTCTGATTATCGGGACGTTTGTGTTATGGCTCCTTACTCTCAACGCCACGTCCGCCGCCACGTCGCTGGCCACCCTTCAAGGAGCCGGCGCCCTCTATGCCGCCGAAGGGGGGCTGGAGTTGGCGCGTCGCGAGCTCTCTCGCCTTCCGCCCGCGGATATCGACAGTGATGGGACCATCGGGACGATATCAGACAACGGAAACCCGGCGGACGACCCGGCCACCGCCACCGGCTTGGTCGTTGTGGAACGGC
>CAYYBO010000002.1:0-51812 GCA_964470125.1 uncultured Planctomycetaceae bacterium
CGCCGGCATGGACACCGGCCAGGGCACTGTTCCTTATCGACCCCTAGCTTAGGAGGTAACCAATGTCCGACGAACTCAATCCCATCGAAGCCACCGCAGAATTGACCACCCAGGACCTGGAGCGCCTCGTCCCTGAATTCAAGGCCGCCGGAGCCCAGCGCTCCCTCACCCTGAAGGAAGTGATCGAGTACGCGAAGAAGGGCCTGGGTGCGGACGCCGCCATGCGCGAAGCAGCCGAGCGCCGCAAGACCGCCGACGCCGAACTCCAGCGCGCTCAGTCGGCCCTGGGGGTGACGAGCGCCATCGACAAGCTGCGTGACCCGGACGCCAGCGACCAGGATCGGGTGGACGCGTTCGCGCGTGTCGCCCAGGGCCTCGGCATCACGGACATGGCGGGCGCGCAGAGGCTGTGGAATTCGTTCTTCCCCGAGGATGCGACCGCCACCTCCTCCCCCGACACGCCCGCCCCCGCCAAAACGGGCGGCAAGCTGCGGCTGGAGGACCTGCCTGACCAGGTGCTGGAGCTGCTTGCTCCGCTGGCCAAGGTGAAGGCAGCGGGGATCGACCTGCCGGGGGTCTTGACAACTTCCCAAAATGCGGTAGAATATACTGCCCGGGAGAGAGCTGTCCGCGAAGTGCAGGCAGCCCTCAAACGCGACCCGGAAATCAGACGCGCTCTCAGGGGGCGCGCGCCGGGTGCCGAAGCTGAACTGGTCAAACGGACTATGTCAGCGCTAGAAAACCGAGTCGCCAGCGGGAAGCCAGTGGCCGACGCGCTCGCCGAGGCTGTCGCGGATACGCGCACCCTCGTAGCGACCCTCGCGCCTCCCGCCGCCGAGCCCGATCCGACCGCCCTTCTCGGGGTGGGTGTCGGGCCTGGTGCCGCCGGGCGATTCCAAGTGGACAAGCCGCCGACCCTGAAACCGGACGACTACGGTAAGTCTGAGGCGATGTCGAATTATTTCGCGTCGCTGCTTGCACGTGGTGACGCGGCTAACGCCGAGGCCGACGAGCACTCCGCCTAATCGGAGACACTGCTGACGGCTCCGGCTGGAGTCCACAATGGCTAACACTGCTGACATTCTCGGCTTGGGTATGCAGCAAACGCTGTCTCCCACGACCGACTGGTTCCTGCCTCAGGTGAGCGAGTCGTGGAAGGATATTGCCACGCAGGGCACTCGCGTGGCCCAGCTCGACAACCTCGGCAAAGACTGGAAGGTGATCTGGCCGTTCCAGTGCGGCATGGCTGGCGCCATCGAGCCCAGCACGCTGACTGGGCCGGCGATCGCCACCGACCCTACGACCCCCAACCCCGTCGACCTCAACGTCCTCCAGGACTATGAGACGTGGCCTGGCATCACCGAGTCTGTGCTGCCGGCCGTGAACATCAAGACCATCACCCTCAAGCGCATCAAGGGCAACCTCTACTTCCCCTCGGAGGTCATGCAGCTGGCGCAGCTCAAAGCCTGGAAGATGGCTTCGGATATCTTCTCCGGCTACCTCAAGGGCTTCGCTCGCAACATCGCCTTCATGATGTGCAACTACTGGTTCGCGCAGCCGGGCAACGGCATCATCAACGCCCTGGGTAGCTTCACCACGGGCGGCGCCGCCGCTGGCACCTACACGGGGACAACCGGCCTCGACGTCACCCTCGACGTTGCCGGCACGTCCAACGCCGTCCCGAACAGCTTCGCGAAGTGGTCCTCGGGCATGCGCGTGGACATCTTCAACCACAACGGGACTACCCGCCTGAACAGCGGCCCGGTCTTCGTCTCGAAGGTGAAGGGCCTGAACCGCACTGCCACGTATCCGGGCCACGTCACCCTGTATTGCCCGAACGGCTCGTTTACCGTCGCGAACACGACGCTCTACCACATCGTTCCCCGTAACTCGGGGCGCGAGACGAGCGGCGCCAACTACCTCCCGACGCGGCTCGAAGACTTCTTCGCGTCGAGCGGTGCGCCGACCTCGATCTTCGGCCTCAACACCACCAGCTACCCCGAGCTGCAGCAGGTAGTGGTCACGACCAGCATGGCCGCGACCGAATCCCGCCTGCAGCAGTACCTGGCGGAGCGTGAGATGTACGTTGGGAACACCGACATGGGGTCGCAGCCCGACACGTGGCTCATGTCCCCGGGCATCATGGCCCGGTTCTTCATGGACTACGAGATCGTCAAGCACAGCAACGCCGGTGCGGCCGTCGACCTGAGTGGCGGCGTCAAGAAAGAGATCACCTACACGTTGTTCGGCCGGGACTACACGTTCCGCAGCGAGCGGTGGGTGCCGCAGAAGCACGCCTACCTCCTGCAGATGAAGAACAACTGGCAGGTCGTGCGTCCGCCCCGCAGCAAGGGCACCAGCACGTCGCCCGGCTTCGACCAGGGTCTTGAGTTCCTGGCCTCGCTGGACGGCTCCAGCGGCATCTTCCTGCATGCGAATGCGGTGGGCGGCTCCACGGCGGGCGCCTTCACCTCGATGTTGCACTGCCCGTGCCGGATGATCTACGACGTGATTCCGGAGAAGTTCGGCGGCTGGTTCAAGTTCACCAACCTGACTGAGTCTTACGCGTCCTAGTGACGCACCCGTGGAGCCCGGTGCGCCTCCCGCCGGGCTCCTCCTCCTTCTTCCGGGGGAGGCCCAACTGAGGTAACGAACATGCCTATTCAATCTTTCGGTCGCAGCAACTTCCAGTGCGCTACGATCGGCCTTCGTGGCGCAAGCACCAACTACCGCCTCAATGGCGGCTCGACGGCCGTGGTCTCTTTCAAGGCCGCGTCGTGCAACGGCGGGAACTACGTCCAGATCGGCAGTGCGCTGACGGCGGACTACAACAACGCCACCAGTTCGCGCATTACCGTGAACCAGCCCGGGTACTACCGTGTCTCCGCGCACGGGTCGTACAACGGAGCCGTCAAGACGAAGAACACAGGGTTCGAGATTTACCGGAACGGCGCGGCGTTGAGCGTGCCGTGCGCGGTGAACATGATCGTGACGGATACTGGCGACAGCACCGACACGAACGGCTTCCACCTGGAGCGAACGATGTGGCTCGAACCGGGCGACTACATCCAGCTGTATGCACTGCTGGTCGCGTCCGGCGACGGCTACCTCACCGAGTGTGAGCTGTCGGTTCATTCGGTCGGCTAATCGCGATTTGTGGTGGGCTCCCTCCGGGTGTCACAGCTTGGAGGGAGCCCGCCTCAGCTTTAGCTTAGGAGTATCCCATGGCCGTAACGCAAGCCGCCGCCTCATCGTTGACGGACGTGGTCGGCACCGCAGTCTATGACTCGGCGCTGGGTGCCACGGCCGTCTGCGACACAACGCAGGACGTCGTGCTCCGCCAGATTGTCATCAACAACGCAGCGGTCGCTGGCGCGGCCTGGCTGCAAATCTTCGCGAAGTTCGCGCCGACCCTCGGCACCGACTGGGCCGATCACGGAATTCCAGTGCCTGCGTCGAAGATCGTCCTGGTGACCCTCAATGGCGACTGCATGGAGTTCGATGACGGTTACTCGTACGCCTTGACGGATGCGGCGCACGGCTCCTCCCTGACGGGAGCGGCTCGTGGCCTCGCCGTAGGCCGAGATTAGGAGCTGCCCATGCCTGCTGCAACAACGTCAATCCAATCCGTAGCGAGTGCCGTCGCCGCCTACGTCGCAAGAGACAGCGCCGCCGACGAAACCGTCGTCCAGCTGAAGGCTTCAGCGGCGACGGTGCATAAGCTGCTCATCGACAACCGGGCTTCGGGCGCTGTAGACATCGTGATCGAGCTGTTCGACGAGGTCGCCGCTTCGGTCACGCTCGGAACGACCGCGCCGTGGCTGTGGCTGACGGTCAAGGCCGGGAAAACTGCTTCGATGGACCTTCGCAACGTCACCGACGGGACCGGCCTCGCCACCAGCACAGCGCTGAGCATCGCGGTCGTGACCGCCGTGAACGGAGTCGCCGGCCCCGCTGTGTCGCCGGTGAGTGTCGAAGTTCAATTTACCTAAGCAATGACGGAGGCACGTCATGACGCAACTGACCCGCCGTGAGCCGGTGGTTGAGACCGAGTTTATCCGCTTTCTGCGGAGGGAAATCCCCACCCACGCCCACGAACTCATGTTGTTTGTGGTGCCACGCAATGGGGTCTTCGTTGTGGGCACTTGGATTAATCGGGGGCAAGGGCTCGTGCGCGAGCTTGCTCCGTATCCGATCGAGTCGGGGCCGACCCGCGCCACCGTCGTCCGGGTGAAGCACCGGCTGTGTCTCGACCTGGAAGTGGCCGCTCGGCGCCACGCCATCGAGCAGCTGCATCGAACCGAGTGGAACGCCCTGGACGAGTCCGAACAGTGGGAGGAAGAGAGAATCCGCCGCCTCCGCGACTCGATGCCGCGCCGGCACCTCGACGCCTCCAACCCCTACCTGAACCTCCTGTCTTAGTTGGAGCCGACAATGCCCTCACCGAAACGCACCATGCAGCTGCTCTACGGCATGAACACATAGGAGCCATAGCATGGCCACGACTGACGCCCCCTACCACGAACAAGGCTTCATCGCCCGCGCGCTCAAGTGGCTGCGCGTCTATGCGGACGAGCCGGCCGACGTGGACCGCCGCTTCACCGACGCGGAGCTGTGCCTCGCGTGGGGCGAATCCACTGCCGCCCTCATGACCGAGCTGTACGCTGCGGCGGACTACCCTCCTAAAGCGGTGCATAGCTTCACGACCGTCGCCTCGCAGCAGCACTACAAACTGCCGCCCAACGTCCAGGAGATCACACGCATCGCGTGCCTCGACTCGACCACCGGACTGCCCAACTGGGTAGTGGTGCCGGACAGTCCGCGCGCCCCGTGGGGACCCAACTTCCTTCTGGATGGGCTGCAGGACTTCCAGCTATTGCCCATCCCGCAGGACGGCGGCGACACCATCACCATCGAGTACGTGCCGGGCGGGCCGGTTCTCTTCCACCAGCAGGCCACGCCGATCTACGAGGGGCCTGGCGACACCGGCACTTTGCGCCACACCAGCACCACGTTCAAGCTGTGGCATCGAACGGACACCGGCTGGCTAGTCGGCGGCTTCGACAAGCGCCCCAACGCCTTCGTGGGCTCGCGGTTGCGGCTCCTTGGTTCCATTACTGACGGCAAGCCAGCGACAATGCTCTCTCCGTGGATTCCAGTACAGGAGCGGCGCATTGAATCCTACAGCATGGATGACGGCCTTAAGCTCACGGTGGCTCCGGCGTTCGACTCCTCGTGGCTCAACACCAGCTCGACCTGGGCCGCGTGGCTCAACGCCGCGAAGACCACGCTGCCGGGCGACTCTGAGGCGCGCTCTTACGTGGTGTATGAGGTATTGCCTGATCTGGACCCGGCGCTTGTTGGGCTGGGGGCGATCGCTGCGGCGCTCGACCTGTGCACCGCCGGAACCAAAGGCAAGAAGATCGTGGCGTTGTCCAATCTGTTCCAGCGACGGAAGCGAGCACTGCTTATGAAGTGGTCTCAGCCGCAGACGATCGCGTCGATCCACATGGACACGACCCAGTCTTCGGCTGATGCTTGGTCTGGAGTGCAGTTCTAATGCGTGCATCACTCGCAGCGCAACGCCTGGCTCGTCGAGCGTGGAAGCGCACCGCCTCCGCGCCGGGCCGGATGCTGGGGCAGCGTCCTCCGGCCGAACCGGAGCGCACCCTCCTTCTGCGCGACCGGGCCAAGGAGGACGCTGCCACCACCGACAAGGAGGAAGCTGCCGCCAGTCGGCTGCTCGACCTCGTACAGAAGCGACGCGCCGCTCAACTGGCCGCAACCCGGCGTTCGACTCCTGAAGAGGGGCCGGTCGCGGGTGGCGCTGTCCCCGAGCTGAGCGACACGACCATCGCCAACCTGCGCGCTAACTTGCGTGCTATTCGGAGCTGACCATGTCGATCCTGATGGAGTCGCCGGACGCCCGCGTTGAGCAGGACCTGACGTGGACTGTCCCCCTCAGCAACTGGAATCTCGACTACGTTTCGGAGCCGGAGGAACTCTTGTCGGACGCGTGTTGCCGCGTCGTGGGGATGGACGGCAACGACACGCGGGGCATGACCCGCTCGCGCGGCTTCAAGCTGTGGATGGACCCAACCCAGGCGACGCTCTTCAAGACGTATCTAACGGGAACCTCCACGTCGCTGCCCTTCAACTGCCGCCAGGTCCTGGAGGCTGTGCCCTTCTGCTTGGCAAAGTGCGACACGACCGGCTACGTTTATGGCAGCGTCTACCAGGTGCTGGTCCGCGCCGACACGGACGCGTGGGCTATCGAATCCTACGTCATCTGGCACAACAACACGAAGCAGCGCCTGTGGAATCCGATCGTCTCTGCTGACTCGTGCTTCAAGTTGAGGTCGATGGGCACGTTCACCGACGCCACCATCGCGCGGGACGGGGGCCTCCTGCACGGGACGTCGTTCGGGCGGTTTCTCTACCTGTTCCGGCCGAATTTCTCCTTCTACAGCTCGGCACCGAGCGACGCCTTCCAGCAGCATACGGTGCTGTGGGCCGGGGACAGCTGCCCGGCTCGCTACCCCGCAGATCGTGGCACCGACGTTGACGGGACGCGCTGGTTCATGGACTGGTTTGGTGTGCCGGCGGGACAGGCCACGTGGGCTGACGGGTTCAACGTGCCGATCGACACGACCGCCGACAAGGTCAACGGCCGCGCCACGGCGGGCATCTACAAGTCGGGGTTCCGGCTGGTCGACTCGGAGCGGGGCCGCTACTCGAACGCCTCCTTCCGCCTCATCACGTACGACCAGTATCTCGAACAAACGCAATCACCCGACGCCGCCAACGAATTCGTCGCGACGATGTCCGGCTCTACCCGCAGCGCTCTCTTGCTGTACGGCGGCATCATGCAGAACACGCCCTCCAAGACGTTTCCGTATCTGGCCAGCGACAACGCCACCGGCATCTTCATGTGGGATAAGTGGCATCCCTTGTGCAGCCTGTCTTCGCAGTCCACGACCGAGCCGGCGGCTGGCGTTTTCTACGTGGTGGACGAGCTGCCCACCCATGCGGACTTCCGCGCCTTCGACCTGACCGGCGACTGGGCGTCGATGTGGGGGACGTACACGGCGGGCGGCACCTACCCGAATAAACTGGGCAACTGGCTGTTCGCAGGGATCACGCTCTCCCACGTGTTCAACGTGGAAACGGACGGAGCAGGCACCGCCGACCCGGTCTCCCGCAACGAGAACTACACACTGGTGGATTTCTACGGTGCCATCGGAACGGCGGCCGACGGCAATGGTCAGCGAGAAGTCCAATACAGCCCGATGACGGACGAAGTGCTGGCTGCGTTGCCGCGCTACGATCCCGTCATGGACACGTTCTTCACCTACAGCGAGCTGGGCCAGCCGTACGCTTCGACGATGTTCATGGGCAGCATGTTCCTGTTGACGCGGCCACGGCCTAACGTCACCGACGAAGTTGAGGTAAACGACCAGCTCTATATCATGTGGAGCGATCCTCGAAGGGTGGCGCCGGAGAACTTCAGCGCCGCGTGCTTCTTCCCTACGGAGTTCCGGCTGACGGCTGCTCCGGCTCTTGGGCAGACCAATCTCGTCGACGTCGACATCACGCAACTGGTGCCGCCGAAGGCCGCGTTCGTCGCCGCCGCAGGCAACCTCTACGCGCTGGGAGACGGCCCGGTCTACAAAATCAGCTATGATCCCGCGTCGGAGCTGGGCTTCTACGTCGGGCAGATCGACGACGGCCGGGTCCTTTGCTCGAAGCATTCCTGCGTGAGCTTCGGCGCTGCCGCCCTCATCGTAACGGAGAAGGGCGTCTTCGTGTTGGACGGAGGGACGGACACCTTCTACGAAGTGCTGGAGCTGCAGCGCCTGCTGACGAAGCGCTGGACCACCGAGGCTTTGCGGGGGTCGATCTCCTGCGCCTACGATTCCCTCGATCAAACCGTGTCGATCTTGTGCGGGAGAACCGGCGAACTCGTGCGCATCTGGTTGAAGACGAACCGCGTCACGATGGACGAGTACACCAACTTCACCATGGTGCGCGAGGGCATCATCTCCGTTGACGGGATCAGTAATAGGCGCCGCGCGCTCTACTACACGCAGCACGGTCGCTGCTACTATTCGTCGGATGACCCGGGCGAGGGCGACGGCCGCCTCACTCAACACACGCTGGCGGTGCCGGCCCCCTCCACCCAAATCAAGCCGGACGTAGCGGGGCTGGCGGCACCGTGGCTCTACGTGGCGGACACGCACCTCGCCGCCGAATCCTACGTGAACGGGCATGGCCGCTGCATCGGACTCGATCTGAGGGACGCGCCCGAGGGCGAGGACCCCCCTGCGCCGCGCACGGCGACACCGCCCGGGGCCTCCCAGGGCACCTCCGCCCCCGTTCTACTCAACCCGGCGCTGGCCCGTGACATGGTCATCGAAATACTGGACGGCCCGAAGGCCGGCTACGTCTTCACCAGCACGCCGCTGGCACCGTCAGAGTACCCCGACGTCGACGGAACAATAGCCATCCAGGCTGAGGCGGAGGACCTCCTGCCCAGTGACGTCGAGGGCCACTGGATTCAACTCAGCCCGCTGCACAGCTACGTGGTGGGGGGTCCGCTGCCCGGGGCCACGGCCACGCGCCTGCTCGAACGAATCCACGCCAAGGCCGTGCTCCCCGGAGCTGTCCGCCTCTCGGCGTCGTACGTCGAGATGGTGTCGACCGTCAGCTCGATCCAAGTAGGGATGGTGCGCCCGGCCGCGCTGATCGCCACTGAAACCAAACCGGACACGCGGGACATCCGTGGGCAGTACGCGCGGCCACTGGACGGCTGGCTGGACTTCCACAGCACGACCATCACCATGAGTGACTGCCCCGCTGCCGGCGTCATGTGGGACGACGACCGCCCCTACAAGCAGTTCGCGTGGCTGGCCGCGCCCTACAACGTCACCGGACACACGCTGCTGCCGGTGTTCTACGCACGGACGGGCGGCTGGGACTTCCACTTGTTTTGGTTGATGGTTTGTGGTACAATAGCACCGACGATGACGGTTAAGTAACAAGGAACGCATCATGAGTATGCCGAATTTTGGTCGCTGGGCACAGTACCTGGGCGGTGGGCTGGGCTTCGCCGGTGAGCTGGCGAATCTCGTCCAGGGCATCCAGAATACCGAGTACGAGAACGAACAGAAGAAGCAGGGCCTCGCCACGCTGACGGGGCTTGCGCCGGACGTCGCGGCTGCACAGATCGGGCAGAGCATCTTCCAGCGCGAGCAGAACCGCCTGGACCAGGAAGCGGGGATCGGCCGCCGTTCCGCGAACCTCTCCGCCTTCGCCGGGAACTACTTCGGCACGGGAACGACTGGCCGCTCTGGCTCTTACACCCCACAGAACCAGGAGCTGTCTCCGCTGTATCGCCGCGCCTCGAACCTCGCCGAAGACGCGCAGCAGCAGATCGAGCGCGGCGAAGCCATCAACACCGGCCAGCTGACTCCGGCCAACCTGGAGGCCGACGTGCGCTTCGAGTCGGGGAACACCGACGCGGCACTTGACCAGCTGCGGCAGGACCTCGCCAAGATCAAGCTGGGGGAGGGCGGGCTGAGCGAAGCCACAGGCAAGCTGACCAGCGAGTCGCTCGCCGCGCTCAAGGCGGACGAGGCGGCTAGGCTCGGCGACATCAGTGCTCGCCTGGAGAAAACTCGTGGCGAGATCACCGCCGAACACGACCAGGTCGTGGGGAAGGCCGAGCAGAACTACAAAGACATCGTCGGCGACATCAAGAAGACGTTCGGCGAGTTCACCGGGATGGTGAAGGAAGGCCTGGCTTTCACCCGCCAGAACTTCACCGACGCCATCGCGAGCATCCGCGACACGGCCGCGCAGAACGTGGCGTCCGCAGCGGGCAATCTGGCGGTCAAAGCACGCGAAGTGATTGGGGCGCTTGAGAAGCAACTCACCGGCGACCCCACCAAAGACCAGATGGTCCAGCGCCAGATCGCTGCCGCTAAAGCGAAGCTCAGCACTGAAACGGGCGAGCTGGTTGGCGCGGCACGCAAGGAAGCCTCGAACTTCGTGACGACCGCGCGGCTCACCGCTAACGCCACGGCCCAAAATTCCATCGACGCCCTGACGTCGTCCTACGGCACGGTCTCTGGAGTCTATGGCAACAACCTCAACAACGCCGAGGCCACCCGCGCCCAGGCCGTCCAGAACGCCTACGCCACACTGACGACCGGCCGCATCACTCTCGACGAAACGTACGCCACGGCATCGAATGCCTCGGGGCAGTACCTGGCGCAGGCGGGCATCGCCGCCATGTCGCTGCGGGGTGCGGCGCTGATCTACGATGCCGACAAGCTCACGCAGTGCTACGACGGCCTCGACGCACTGACGGGCCAGGCTACGGCCGACGCCGTGGACCGCAACAACGCGCTGGGCGCCGGGGTGGCCAGTGCCATCGCGAACTTCGGCGAAATCACCAGCGCCGCCGCGCTTGCCCAAATGGGCGTCGATCTCTCGCAGGTTGACTTCTCCGCGCCGGGTGACTTCCTCACCTCGTGGGGCGTGACCGAGCGTGAACAGAACCGAGCGGACTTTGAAACGCGGCTGCTGGGCCGGCAGATCGACCAGCAGGCGTGGCAAGGCCCTCTCAACTCGCTGCTGAGTGGCGGCATGAACATCACGACCCCCACCAAAACTGCGTCGAGCGCCAAGCCGACCAACCCCTGGGGAGAGTGGACTCCGCAGGCGCCGTTTGGATTGCCTGTTTAACCTTCACCGGAGCGTACCATGAGTCGATTTCAGGTTGGACCGTTTTCCATCGGGCCGGACCCCAACGCGGAGCTGCAGCGGCAGCGCTACGAGCAGGACCGCGCCCTGGCCGAACTCGGCCTGCAGCTTCAACAGAAGGCCATGCGCGAGCAGGTCGCCCTCCAAGCCAAGACGGCGGCGGACGCTCGTGCCGACCAGAACCGGCTGGCCATCGAGCTGCAGCGGCAGTTGGCTGACCTCGATACGGAGCTGCGGACGAAGGCGTACGAGCGCTTCCAGCAGGAGTTCCCGTCGCGGCTGAACAACTTCGAGCGTGCGCAACTGGCAACGCAATACAAGGAAGCCGCCGAGAACATTCGTGCCACCTACGGGACGGCGCTCTCGGCTAGCCTCACCGCCGCCAACGAGAAGCAGCGCAACACTGCAGCCCAGGCCAAGCTCACCATCATGCAGGAGCTGGCGCGCCAACGCATCCAGAAGGAACAGCTCTACACCAACGTGCTGTCGACGGTGCTCGCCCGGGCACAGGCTGCCCCGACGCGTCTCCTGCAGGACCCGGATTTGCGCGCTGCCTGGGGAGGCACGGCTCGCTCGTTCGGGATCGACGTAGCCGAGCCTGCACAGACCGGATGGGCAGGCGGCTTGACGCACGGCAGCGAGCAGCGCAAGAGGTTCGAGAAGGGCGTCGACGAAGCGATCGAGTCCGCAGCGTATGGCGCAGGCACGGTGGCTGGCTTCGTTGGCAACCCGTACACTAAGGGTGTGGCTACCGCGAAGGCAGCGGCCGCCGCCCCGCCCGCACCAGCCGCCCAACCGAGTGCTCGGCCGGTGCCGCCGCAGCCCGAGTCTGTGCAGACCCCAGGGGGCCTTCTGCCTCCGGGGGGCCTCACCAGCGACGTCGTAGCCCAGGCGGCCACGCAGCCGACCGCTCCGTCAACTCAGCAAACCGCCATCCAAATGAACGAACGCCGCTTGCTGCAGTATTTCATACCGGCCGCGTTTGACGCTCCGGCCTTCCGTCCGGCCACCGAAGCCCTGCTGAGCGGCGACAAAGACGCGCTGGCAAAGGTCTACGATACGATGGGCGAAGACGCCCGCGACGTATACGCACGGCTGATGAGCGACACGGCCAGTCAGCTGCTGGTCCTCGCGCAGTACGATCCGGTCACGGTGCGGAAGCTCGTCGCGGAAGTCGACGCCGGGATTGACCCCTTCGACCACAAAACCAAACTCGACGAGGACCGCCAGAAGGACCTGCGTTCCCAGCTGCTCGGCGCACTCGACCCCGACTACCAGAAGATTCGCCCCGTGCTGGGGAAGCTGGCCGATCGGGTTGCCGGTTACCAGGCAGCCATGACTTACCCCACGCGAACCGGCGCCAAGCAGAAGCTCTACGGGTCGATGACTGCGGAGGCTCCTCGCATTCTCTTCGGGCTGCACTCCATGCTGGAAATGAACGCCACGGAAGACGTCCCGCTGGCGGAGAACACGGCGCGGTTGCTGTCCCGCTCGGTGCTGGCACTGGCGGACCTTGGCCTCACCTACGACGAAGTAATGCAGTCGTCGGCGGTGCGCCAGGTACTCGACGCCAACCCCTACCTGAAGCAGCGGACGGGGCAGTTCTTCGGTTCCGAGCTGGCGTTGAGCGTCCTCAGCATCAGCAAGAACCGGCCCGACAAG
Source organism: uncultured Planctomycetaceae bacterium (assembly GCA_964470125.1). GTDB lineage: Bacteria > Planctomycetota > Phycisphaerae > UBA1845 > UTPLA1 > DATKKX01. Next base: position 12,430 of record CAYYBO010000002.1, read on the forward strand.
GCTGCCATGTTGGCGGGAAACGGCTGGGACGCCAAGCGCATCGAACGCGAAACCCAAATGTACGCGGACGCTATGGGCTTGGAGCGCGACGAGGCGTCGTACGTCGCCGCCGGCCTGAACAGTGTGGGCGAAGCGCTAGCCAAGCGGCAGATCACGCCCGAGCAGGTACTGGCGCAGTTAATGGACCAGGAGACCGGGCAGTTCTACTTCGTCACCACCAACACGCTGCCCGACGGCGGCAAGGAAGTCGCCCGCATCATGTCGGTGAACGAGGCGTCGTTCCTCGACGATCGCGAGCGCAGCTACGGCGAGGCCCTGGCCAAGGAAGTTCCTTCTCTGTTGGATGAGCAGCTGTTGGCGATGAACGCGCCGCCCGCGTCCGCGTCGCCGGCAGCGACCGAAGGGGCCGTCGCCGCGACTGCTGCGGCCATCGCCACGAAGACCGCCCCGCCACTTCCGTCGACCCAGCCGCTCCCGGTGGAGGCGGAGCCGGCCGGTCCCGTCGACTACTACACTCAGCTTATGGAGCGGACCCTGCAGGAGGCGGGCTTGCCTCCACAGGCCGCGACGAACGCCGCTGGCTCGACGGCTCCCACGCTGGCTGATGACCCCTCCGCGCTCGGCGGGGAGTATCTCGGCTTCAACCTCGACCAGTACTACCAGCGCCTGATCGACTCGGCGAACGGGAAGGAGGCTCCGCCGCCTCAGGGTGCCAGCCTCCGCATCGGCGGTGGCGGGCGTGGCCTGACGGCCCAGGGTGGCCAGCCGTCTATGTTGAAGACGACTCCTCCCAACCCCTCGCCGATCAAGCCGTCGCCCGGCCCCGAAGCCGAACAGACTACCGCCGCGCCGTCGGTGCCCTTGCCGACACTGGAGACGCCGCCTGCCCCTCAGCCGGCACGTCGACCCGCCCCGACCCTTGGCTCGGCCATGTACCACTAACAGGAGCAACCAATGCCTATCCAGATTCCAGGTATCGACGCCCCCATCCCCAACCTGCCGACGCCGCCGTCCGGACTGACCGGAAAGCTGCTCTCGGCCGCGCCGTGGCTCAGCAAGCTGGGCTTCATCGGACGGATCGCCGCCAACCCCATTGGGGGCATCGCGCTGTGGCTCCTCGCAGACAAGCTGCTGTTTGGACGCGGCGGCAGCCACCCCGACGAAAAGCTCCTGCGGGAGCAGCAGCAGAACGCCGCCGTCGCCAACGCTATGTTGATGGCGGACGAGAGCGAGCAGCGCCGGATGCAGGGCTTGTCCGAGATCGGCGCGCTGGGGGCAGCCCGTTCGGGCGCGGCCACAGCTTCCACGATGGGGCAGCTGGGACAGGCGTCCGCCATCGGGAACTCGGCCCCGGAAATCGGAGACGCCCGCGCCCGGGCCGACCTCGCCTACCAACTGATGATGTCTATGCCGCCGGACAGTTCCCCTGGCGTGGACGTGTCTCCTGTTCTCGCACAGAAGTTCTTCACGTAGGAGCTGAACGTGCCTCGCAAAGCCAAAGCCAAACCCACCGCCGCCAATAAGTCCGACGCGCTGGCTGAGTTCTCTCGCCAGATGAACACGCTGGAGAAGACGGCTCGTCAGTTGAACGACCGGGAGCAGCGCGACAACATCAAGCGCCTCCGCAAGGCCATCCTCGACAACTACAAGCGAGTGGTCGAAGGTCAGGGGGCCGCTGCTGGCGACGCTCTGCTGGTCTCCGCCACCAAGCTAGTGAAGGAGAACGCGCCGATCGACCGGCCCGAAGCCTCTTCCGCCGTGCCCGACACCCAGGCTATGCGCACGGCCGCCAACGCCGCGCCGACGACCACCACCGTCGCCAGCTTCAATGAGAAGACGCCGCTTCCCGACGACATGACCTCCGCCGATCCGGCAGCGGCGATGGAGGCCGCCGAGGGCGAACTCGCCCCCAAAACGAAAGCCAGCGAGAGACTCGCCGTCGCCGAATCTGCCAAGGCTGCCAGGGAAGCCTTCAGCAAGCTGCCGCCCGACCAGCAGTCAACGGTGAAGAAGGTGCGGGCGTTCTTCGTGGGCCGCACGTCCACGGGGAAAGGCCCGGCTCTGCCGTTCGCGGCCGCCCTCACGAAGATCGACGACGCGCAAGTGGCGCCGTGGCTGCTCCGCGCGGCCGAGTACGGTGCAACGCACCCCGGCGAAGTCTCCGCCGCCCAAACCAACGCACTGCGGGCGCTGGCGGAGGAGCTGGCGGGCGGAGCACTGACCACGCCGAACGCGGCTGCCAGGGAAGAGCGAGTCGTCAAGCTGCTGGCACAGCTCGGCCGCCTGGACCACCCCGGCCTCGGTAACGCCCTGGCACAGAACGCCTTTCCCGAGAAGGGTCCTGGCGTCACGCGCCGGGGGACCCCTGCCAAACGTGCCGTTGCGGATGCCGCCGCCGAAGCCAAAGCTGCGGCCGTAGCTGCCGGCGCAACCGGAGCGGATGTCGCGGCCGTGGGCGCCACTCCCGTCGGCACAGACCCGACCGGCCGTCCCGAGTACTCCGCGAAGACCGTGGAGGGCGCCCCGGCTCGTGTTCAACCTGAAGCGGTGACGCCTCCCGCCCGCCCGGCTGCCGAAGAAGCAGCGAAGGTGGCGGAGGAGAAACTTCGTTCGCGCCAGACGCTCCCGAAACCGGAGCGGCTCCCGCCCGGCCCTACAGGGACCGGCCCCATGGTCGAGAACACGCCGGGCTCCTGGGAGAAGTTCAAGGGCCTGGTGAAGAAGCACCCCGTGCTGTCGGTGCTGGCGCTGATCCTCGGCTCGAAGCTCCTCATGGGAGGCAACGACGCTTCCTCGAACCAACTGGCCATGCAGCTCGCGACTCAGCAGGCGGCTCAGCAGCCGCAGGACCTTCCCCCTCAACTCAAGCGCCTGCTGCTGGAGAAGCTCGCTGCGCGCCAGGCCCAGGCTGGCCCCGTAACCAGCGCTGCCTACAACATGCGGATGGCCGCGCTACAACAGGCTGCAGCCTATGCACAAGGGGCGGTGCCCGGCCGCGTGGTGCACGGCCCGCCTGATCCTAGCCTGCTCGACGTCGTGTCTCAGCGGGCAGCCGCAACACAAATGCCGCCGTGGCTGATGCTGCCGGGCGGCGGCTAATCGGAGGCTTCCATGTCAGACGCCATACTGCTCACGCCCGATGTGGTGCTGGGCACGAACATGCTGTTGGATAGGCCCGGCCTCTCCCTGATGAACCTGCTGGAGGGGAACGTCGGCGCGGCCGCCGAATCGCTCTACGACCCGGACGCGCTGTCGCCGGAGCAGCGCCAGTCGATGGCCGCGCGCCTCGGCTTAACCGGCTCTATCCTGGAGCCCCTGGTGAACATCGTCTCGAATCCGATGGTCATCGCCGGGCTCGTCGGTACGCTCATGACCCGGAACCCCGGTGCCGTAGCCCGCACCTTGATGAAGGAGGGCGGCGCCAAGGCCAGTAAGCTCGCCAGAAGCATCGCCCCCATGCCGGAGATCGTCGCCGACACTCCGCTGGCTCGCCTGCTGATGGCCGCGCCCGCCCACGCCATGAAGGAATTGCTCCCGCACATCGAGCGCTACAACCGCATGTTCGACAGGTTCGAGCGGGCGGCGGGGCGTTATCCCACCGAGGCGGAGCTACGCACGCTCTTCGAGTACCGAGAACATACGTTCAGCCGTTCGGCTAAGCCCTGGCAGAGCATGGCCGAACGCGCCGCCGACGACGGCTTCGAGAACGTAGCGGAGGGCATCCTCGCCAAGGTCGAAGCCCGTAACCAGCAGGTTCGCGCCGACTGGGCGGCACTCACCGAGGCACAGCCGGCCTTCAAGGGACTGCTGCGGGACACGGCCGCCTGGACGCACAACTTCGCTCGCACGATCCTCGACCCCGAACGGGCGCCTTACTTCTACCGCATGCTCAAGAACAGCGGAGACATTGCCCACCTGCCGCGCGACGTCGCCCGCACGCTCGAAGATTACCTGCCACACCTGGCCGAGCGGACCTACGAAACGGAAGCGGCGGACCTGGCTGCGGCCGCGCGTCAGTTCGTCAGTGGAACGCGCGAGATCAGCCAGGGCGCCACGTCCGCAACGCACCGACGCAACGTCATGCTGCCGAGTCGCCAGCGCCTGTCCGAATTCCTCGACGCGGACGAGCTGGCGTTCCTCGACCAGTACACCGCACAAGGCCCGGCAGGTCCCATGTACTACTCAACGGACCTGGGCCGGGTGCTGCGTCAGTACTTCCACCGCGCCTACAACACCCTCCAGTTCTCGGTGCCGATGAGGAAGACGCCGCTCTACGACCTGCCGAAGGTCGCATTGCCTCCAGCCAATGAGTTCGCCGGACTGGAGTGGAAGCGAGAGGCTCTGGCTGACGTGCTGGGGCCGTACGCGGATCGGCCCGAGGCCGCGTGGGTGGCCGGCTACACCGCTCCGACACAGCGCGGCAACAACATCCGTCGCGCCCTGGCGGAGGCGGAGGTCGACCCGCTGCCCGAGCAACTCATCGCCAAGGCGGCGGCGCGGTTCGCATCGCGCAACCCGAAGCAGGCCGTCGAAGCGCACCGACTCATGCGGCAGGCGATCACCACCTATGAGGGGCGCGGGCAGACCGAGCTGGCGGCGAGGGCGCATGCCGTTTACGCGAGGCAGTACCCGCGCGCGGCCGCTGGGATCGTCCACGAGGCGGCGCTCGGCGAGCAAATCCACGCCCAACTCGGCCAACTGGAGCGCAGCGTCGAGGACCCCGCCTACTGGAAAGGGGTCGTCCGTGATATTCGGGAGGTCACCCTCCCCCAAATGATGGGCGCGTTTACTCCGAAGCAGCTGCGGTCGATGCAGAGCTTCGCCGGCTTGAAGGAGTGGTCGGCCAAGCAGCTCCGCCGGCTGAAGGAGTGGGGGCCGGTCAAGCAATACGCCGGAGCGCTGGAGCGAGCAGCCGAGCGGATCGAGCGCTCTCCCTACAGCTACGCAGCCATGGGCCACGACATCACGTCCTACCTGACGATGACGACCCTGGGCGCGCCGAACTTCCTCGCGCCGCTCACCAACATGATGCAGGTCGTCTCCAACATGAGCGGGATGTTCGGTGCGAAGTACGCCCGCGAATCCTGGACGTACACCATCGACCAGATGCGCAAGTACGTCGTGGCTCGCGCTCCGAAGGCACTGGGGGGCCAGGCCATGGAAGCCAACGAGGCGGCACGGAAGTACCTCGGCGACTTCGGCCGCAACGTCCTGCAACTGGACGCAACCCTCGGCAAGGCCACGGAGTCCACGCTGGAGAACCTCACGCGACAGGCCGTCGGAGCCGGCAAGGGCACGCGCGCCATGGACCACCTGCGCAACACGCTGATGGCTCCGTTCCAGTTCAGTGAATTGTTCAACCGGATGTGGTCGTACAACTGGGCGCGGTTCCACCTGCAGGACGAGCTGCCGGGGAAGGTCGTCTACATGGCCTCGCGCGGCGCGAAGGTGCGGCTGCCTTATCGCGGCCAAGGCAAGTTGCGGTTGCTGCGCGAGGCGGTCGACGAGCACGCCGCCGAACTCATGTACGCAACGCAGTTTGGCACCGGCCCCCTCCAGAAGCCCTTCATGTTGACGGAGTGGTGGCAGCCCCTGCAACAGTACCTCGGCTACCCGATTCGACAGCTCAACCTCCTGCGCAACATCGTGAAGGACCCGGCCTACGCCGCGCGCACCGCGCTGGTCGTGGGTGGCCTCTACGCAACAGTGCGGGAATCCCTCGGCGTAGACTACACGCGCGGCCTGGCGACCGGCGGTATCCCTCAAATCACGGAAGACTCGCCGTTCGCTCCGCTGCAGGTGCCGCCATTCGTGGGCCTTGTCGGTGCTGGGATGCAAGCCGTGGGCGGAGACAGCGAGGCCCTGCGCAAGGCGCTGCCCACGCTGGTGCCGGGCGGCGTCGGCTTGGCTCGACTGGCCACGGCACTGCCGGGGGTCGAGGGAGTACAGCGGTTCACGCGCCGGCAGTACGCCGACTACAACGCGCAGACCCCGGACGGCCGCGTCCCTCTCTATTCGGCGGACGGAGCGCTGATCGGCTACTTCTCGAAGGGCCAGCTGTTCGCGCGGGCGCTGGGCGTCGGCGACGTGGGTGTCGAGCAAGAGCACGCGCTGACGAGCTTCGCCCTGCGGCAGCGAGACGAGGTCCGTCAACTCAAGCGCGAGTACCTGGAGGCGCTGTCGTCGGGCGACTCTCTCTCCGTCAAGCGCATCGACGAGCTGTGGCGCCACAAGTACCCGGGGCTGGGGCCGATCCCCGTGCGCAAGCAGGACATGCGCTCGCTGCACTTGCGCCAAGACGTGACGCGGTTGGAGCGCGTGCTGGAGACGCTGCCTCCGGAGCTGCGCCCCCATTTCACTACAGCTATAGCTACGTCGTTCGGCGCTGAGTACCCGGACATCCTCGGCCTCGCAGAACCCGGCCTCTCAGCGGGAACGACGATTCAACTACGGGAACCGTACAGGGCACGCCGGATGAGCAGCCCCGGCGGCGGTCGGCAGCCCCTGGGGTTGGAGTCCCGACACGGCTTGAAGCTGCGGGATCGCCTGCTCAGCGAGGCCGACACTACCGCCCAAAATGTGGAGTTGCCGGGGATGTTCCCCGCAACGGACACTGACTCTTTGCTTGGAGGCTTTTGAGATGTTGTCTGACAATTTCCCACAGTACATCACGCGGGTGTTGCGTCGCCACCTGGAGGGCTATTCCTTCCTCCTCACGCAGACGATGATTACCGGGCAGGCGGGCCTGGCGATCGCTGATCCGAAGCCGGGTTCTCCTGGCGCCGACATGGGACCGGCGATGATCGTGCCGCTGGCCATCACGCACCCTCGCTTCGGCAACAGAGTGTTGTTCGGGTCGATCCCTGTGCCGGTGGCTCTCCTTCTTCGTGCGAATACGACCAACCAGTGGGGCCGAGTCGAGGAGGTGTTGAAGGCCTTCTGCGACTTCGTGACGAAGCAGCCGGACGAGCCGCCTGTGTCGGACGAGAAGGCTGATCCGGAGACGTGCCAGCACGAGGCAGAGTACACCGACCCCGAGGGCCACTGCATGGCCTGCGGCATGTCCGCCGCCGACCGTGAGTCTCAGAAGGCCCGCCGCCTGGCCGACGCCGCGATGGACGCGGCCCGTGGCGACAACCCCGATCTGCGCGTGGTGGTCCCGTGACGCCGCAACCGCCGGAAGGGTACGCGACGTGGCTGGACTACGTTCTCGACCCGGGTGACCCATACAAGAGCTTCGCGGGAGAATGGGCCGCTGCCGAACTCGCCGCGCTGCGCGCCGAGCGGGACGCTTGGAAAGCATTGTCAACACGGACACAGGCGGCGCTGGCCGAATTAGTGCTCGCCGTACGATTGCATCCGGCCGACGTGGGCCACGACGCTGCATTGCGTTCCGCCATTGCCACCCTGCGCCCGGAGGACAAGCCATGAGCGAGACGCCGAAGCCGCCGCCGCTAGACCAATGGTTGGTGTTCGAGTTGAGGTGTGGGACTGGTCCGTATTGGGCGGTCTACTGGAACACGACGGACGAAAACTCGGCTCACCTACATCTGCCGGAAGGATGGGACGGTAGGCCGAGAAAGATGTTGCACGTCTCTGAAACGGACGCCGCAGAACTCGCCGACGCCAGAACTTACCGCGATGCCGTGCGAGCCGCACACAACGGCTACTGCGCAGAGATGCGCGACGCCATGCCGGAGTTACGCGAACCAGAGTCGCCAGCGGCGGCGATTTCCGACCTGGTGCAGACGGCCGAAGAAGATGGCGCAATGCAGGAACGATTACGTTGGGAGCCAGAACTCGCCGCGCTGCGCGCCGAGCGGGACCGGCTGCGGGAACTGCTCACGCGAACACTTGTGATCGTAGGCGCCAACCGCAACACATGGACTGCCGACTTGATTGACGAATGTAAGAAGGAGCTTGCGAAATGAGCGAGAACATTAGAATCAGCCCGCGCCTGGGGTGTACGGTCGTCGAGCTGCTCGTCAAACTGACGGGGTTCCCCGACGACTACCAGGTGATGATCGGACACCAACCCGAAGGAGAGGACGGCCCGATCGTCTACTCGCCAGTCTCCCTTCGGCAGGTCTACGTGTACCACAACGACCGGACAGTCAACCTCGACCTCGCAGCGGAGGCATAGATGGAGCTGCCGCTCTTCCAACATCACGGCGACTGCAGAGCCTGCCCGTTGGCGGAGCGGGCTAAGAGGCGGGGGCTGCGTACACGCGCTGCCTCGGGACTTACTGCTCCGCAACACAGTAAAGCCCTGGTATTCGTGGGTGCCGCCCCCGCCGCCGACGAGGAACGCACGGGCGTTGTCTACTGCGGCCCCGCCGGCACCCACCTCAACGGCACCTACATCCGTGGGCACAGCCTCAACAAGCTGGCTGATTGCTACCTGACGAATGCGTGCCGGTGCTTCCCCCGGGGACGGTCGGGCGTCGACCCCGTCGAAATCATGGCCTGTCGGCAATGGCTGCTCGAAGACCTGGAGCTGCTGCGCGCGCAGTACGAGGAGGTTGTGCTCGTCGCTTGCGGCTCCGAAGGCATTCACGCACTGCTGGGCCGAAACTGCTCTATCGGGACGTTTCCCCAGGGCCACCCGCAGCAACTCGGCGACCACCAGTACACGTGCTTCGCCACGTACCAGCCGGCGATCCTGCTGCCGAACCGCGACCCGGCGAAGTTGCCCGCCATCAAAGACCACCTGATGCTGGTGCGGCGGTGGCTGCGGACCGGCCGACTCCACGATCCGGTGGAGCTGCCCCGGCAACTCTATGGCCCGTCGGTGCCGGACCCGCCCGCGAACTGCGGCATCATCTCGCTGGACATCGAGACGTACGGGTGCGTCGAGAGGCAGCCGGTGCAGCGCTGCTTCCAGCCGACACACTCCGTTGCACTCGACGGCGTAAAGCCTTCGCAGCTGGTTCAGACAGTGGGCTTAGCCTGGAAGCAGAACGGCGTCGTTCGCACGAAACTCTACCGCATGTGCATCGCGGACGACCGGCGGCGGCTCCTTGCCGCACTGAAGAGGCAGCGAAAACTGCGACTGCTCTCCAACAATGTGCAGTTCGACGTGGTGAACCTGCGCTACTTCGACGAGGAGTTCCGCCGGGTTATCTCCCGCGAGGCCGGCTGCGAGCTGATCGACCTGATGGTCTATTCGTTCCTGGAGAACGACGCTCGCCCCGAGCGCAGCCTGAAGAGCTTCGTGGTGCTGTTCGGCATTGCCGACTACTACGACGAGCCCGTCGACCTGCGGAAGGGCCAGCGCTACCGCTCGGTTTATGACGGGCGGCTCCACCTCTACAACTGCAAGGACGCTGTCTGCACGCTGCTGTGCCTGGACGCCGTGCTCGACGGGATCGCCGACCGCTACGGTGCGGGCTCGCCGAAACTCTCCGCCGAAACGCGGACCTGGTACTCCGAGGCGCTGTGGCTGGCCGTCACCATGAGCGAGCAAGGTGTCATGTACGACATACCGGCTCTGGAGATGATCCGCGAGCGTCTGCAGCGCACTCTCGACCGGCTGTGGCAGTGGGGCGCCCCTCGCGACTTGCTAATGTGCAACGTCGGCAAAACAACCGGCAGCAAGACCTCGCAGCAGAAGCTCGTCGATGAGCTGGTGCGGAAGTACGCGCCGAAGACCGGCCCCGCCAAGCGGAACTTCGATCAGCAGCTGCTCCTAACCGAAAAGAAGGGAGACGTCTCCACCAAAGACGTGAACCTCACACTGCTCCGCGCCCAGGTTCCGAGAGGGACCGCGGCACGGGCCGTCGACAACGAGTACTTCGAGAAGGTCGTGCGGCTGCAGCGCTTCCGCCGGCTCTTCAAACTGCAGACGAGCTACGTGCATCCGCTGCTCGGGCTGTCCCCCGACAACATCGAGTCCCAGCACATCAACGGAGTGGTGCACCCACGGTGGCACATCATCCCCAGCCGCTGGGCGGAGAACACCCCGGAGACTGGCCGGCAGCGCGAAGGCGGGCAGCGGCAAGCTCGCTTCTCGGCGCAGGACCCTCCCATCGCCACGCAGCCCGACTTCATCAGCGCGTGTCAGCGCAGCCGCTTCAAGGACGGCGCGACGCTGTCGTGCGACCTCTCTCAAATCGAGCTGAGGGTGCCGGTGATCTACAGTGGCGACCCGGTGATGCTGGCCTTGTTCGTGCAGGGCGTCTCGCTGCACGCGAAAACGGCGACGGAGCTGTGCGGTCGACCCATCGACAAGAAGAAGGACCCCGTCTGGTACGACGCCGGCAAGCACGCGAACTTCCTGCGGGTTTACGGCGGCGGTGCGCCCAAGCTCCAGCAGACAATCCTGCTGCTGACGCACCAGAACATCCCGCTGGGCGAACTCGAAGCGTGGATCGACGCCGACCGCCAACGCTACCCGGTGTTCTACGCGTGGCAGGAGTCCCTCTACGTGGAGGCGCAGACGAAGCATCGACTCAGCCTCCCGCTCACGGGGCTGCACCGGACGTTCCTGGGCGACGTGCGCAAGACCTACCGCTCCGAGATACTCAACTTCCCGGTGCAGGGCCTGGCTGCCATGCTCGCCCAATCAGCGCAGTTCGCCGTGGACCGGGAGCTGCGGCGGCACCGCGCGCGGACAGTCACCTACTCCAACGTGTACGATGCGGGCTACTACGACTGTCCTGCTGACGAGGTCGCCGAAGTGGAGAAACTCGTCCTGAAGTGGTTTAAGAAACCTCCGCTGTACGACTGGCTACTGGAGCACGGGTACGCCGCGTGTCCCCTTGACGCGGAGGTCAAAATCAGGTATAATACCTTGGCCGCATAGAACTTAACATGGAGCATCAAATGGCGCCACCCCCTGGATGTGACCTGGTCCAACGTCTTGCAAAGTTTGCATGGGGCGACGGCGAACCGGACGGCAACTCAGCCGTCGAGCGCTTCGCCCGAATCGAGACTGACGTCGGTCACTTGAAGCAAGTGAGCTACTGGCTCGCGGGCCTGGTCGGTGTGGCCGTCGTAGAGATGTCCGTAGGCATCGGCTTGCTACTGTGGGAGTGGTCGAAAAACGCCCACACAGGCGGCGGGATGGCCTCGTTCTTTCACTAACCCCCCAAACAGGAGTCCAACATGCTCAATCAGGAATTGGCTACCCCGGGGATGCAGTGGAGCACCGGCGGCAACATCGGCGCCGGCAGCTACACTGCGTTCATTTGGGCGAAGTTCGGCCGCGAACTCGTCATCGAGAACAAAACTGGCGGCGACATGTACGTTGCTTTGGGGCGGACGACGGCGACAGCGCCGACCGAGTTCGACGTGTTCACGATCCCTGCCGGCGAGACGCGCACGTACAGCGGGTACGGCGGCATGCTGATCGACCGGGCGACGATCTTCTCGACGGTTGCCGCAGTCCCGTCGGGCGTCGGCAAGAACTGCACTATCGTTCTGTTTGGCGGAGAGTAAATCATGGCCTACCCGAAGCTCGTCGTCACCCGAGACTCCAGCCAGACGTGGCAGTTCCCGGTGTGGATTCCCTGCTCAGCCGACAACTACGGCTACTGGATCAGGACTGAGATCGGCATTCCGCTGATCGACAACGCCAACATGGCTTCGCTCACGTCGCCGAACGTCCGCGCACTTCGACAGATCGTCATAGGCCGCGTCCACAAGGGCCTCTTCCACTCCTGGAACAACGGCCGCATCACCAGCGAGGCCGGCACGGTCTGGTCAGCACTGACGGCGGACGCCTCCCGTGGAACGTACGCGGGCGCCTACGCCAAGAGCACGACTTCCACGTCGAAGAACGTCTTCATTGGGAAGCTGCCCGCCGGTTGCGACGTCATCATCCTGCGCATCGGTGGAACTACGACGGGGTGGACGGCGCTCGAAGTGTACGGCGACACGACCTTGCTGACAACGGTCGATGTGCACGGCACGGCCACCGCGAAAGTGCTGTCGAAGTACCTGACGGTGACGCCCTCGGCCTCTGACCGCACCCTCTACCTGAAGACGCCTGCCTCGGCCGGTAACCTCGTGCTGTATAGTGTGCACTGCTTCTCGTCGACGGAACTGGCGATGCCCGGCGAAGTCGATACCGCCTACTTCGCCGACGGCAAGTGGCAGGGCAACGACGTCATCGGCTACATTGCAACGGAGTACTTGTTCGGGAGTGGCGGCGGCAAGAAACCTCACTGCTGCGACACCTGGGTTGATGGCGGCATCCTTGCGTCGCCCAACACGCTCGAACCCAACGTCAACTTCAAGCCGGACATTGATGGCGGGGCCGCTGGCTGGTGCACGCTAGGCTACCACAATGCCTCGTCCGACCCGAATCGCTTCGTGCCAGACGCGGCCTACCTGCCGACGCTGTGGGTGGACGGCGTGGCGACCTACGACCTGACCGTAGTGTCGGGTGGTGGCGGCACGCTCGACTGGGACGTGGTCGTCGAAGCCGACAAGCTGATGATGTGGACTGCCGGCACGAACGCCTCCGCTACCGGCAACTGGTTTGCCTTCAAAGACGAGCTAGACCACAGCGGCATCACAACGCAGATGGACGTGCGGTGGGGTTCCGAGCACTCGTTCCCTAACGCGAACGCCAGGCTCTACGGCATGTGCCTGTCGTGCAGCGCGCCGGGGGGCGGCTCGGCCGTCGTGCAGCGCATCCGGCAATTCGGCGACACTAGCGAGTACCTCAACACCGGCACGACTCTGGTCGAAGGCTCCGAGTGGTTCATCTACGTGGACGGCACGCCGGGCTATGCTCGCGTCGTGACGCAAGGGCCGAACGCCGCCCTACGCACCGCCGGGAACAACAAGTTCTACTCTGATCTCGACTTCACGCTGTACCCGACGATCGCTCTGGCGACGGCCTCGACGCTGACGTGGTCCGTCGCGTCACACTTGTCGGTGCACCCTTACGCAGACCATCTGAAGCATCCGCGTGCCAGCGTGGCACAGCGCATCTAACCCCCATAGCCTCGAAGGAGGACCTCATGTTGAAGTACGCAGTATTGGTTTTCGTGGCGTTGGCGCTGAGCGGCTGTGCTCAGAACACCGAAGCCCCTGTCGCCCAGCCGACCCGCCAGGTTCAGGCGGAGAAGGCGACCCAACAGGAACAGGGTGCGATGGCCAGCATCGACATCAACATTCTGAACGCTCCGGACGGGCAGGGCGTCCCCGACGAGACAAGCATCATGGGGCCGCTGGTGTACGGCCCTTTGGCGGACAAGAACCTGGCCCGCATCATGGATGGTGGCAGTGGTCCTGCGGGTTCCACCGTGCGGGACACGCGTGCCGGCTACGTGCAGAACGTCTACCTGACGCTGCAAACGGGCGGCTCGGCCACTGGCGCCCAAACGACGGGCGGTGCGACCGGCCAGAGTTCGACGCCGGGCACGACCATTACGCAGTACCCCGTGCAGGAACCGAAGGCCTCGGTGACGACGCCGGTGGCGGTTGGTTTGCCGGGCTCTGCGCCGCAGGCTACTGGTACTGGCACCGTCGAAGGTAACGCCAGCACGACGGCCGATCTCCAGGCGGACCTGAAGACCCAGCTACTGGACCTCGCCGCGAAGGACCCCGCCGCGTTCCAGTCGATCCTCGCTGAGCTTGCGAAGTTCTTCCCGGTCGCGACGACGCAGCCCGCGGTGCCGCAATGACCCCGGCTGAGCTGGCTGGTTTCGTTGGGAAGGTGTGCGTGTGCCCGACGGGCCGTGTCGGACTGGCCGTGCGTGTTCGTGAAATCACGATGTCCGACGGCTTCACCGGGACGTTCCTCGCAGGCATCGGCCTGGACGGCCAGGCGCTGTGGTGCACCCGGAACCCGATCATGCTCCACCCCTCGATCGAGGCGTACATGGACCGGCTCGCCCTGGTGCTGACACAGCCAGGCGCGATCTACCTGCCGCTCGGGTGACGCCATGGCGATAATGAACATCGACCGACCAATCATCGTCGGCACGCAGGAACAAGTCCTGGCTGTGCTCGCTGCGTTGGCGGCGAGTGGCACCATGAACATCATCCGGCCACGGATAGTGGTGCTCGACGAAGCGGTGACGGGGGCCACGGCCGGGCCTCTCATTCATAACACAGGAGCCCCTCATGCGTAGACTGATGGCACAGGTGCTGCCGTGGCTTTGCGGCGGCGTCCTCCTGAGTATCTGGTTCATGTGGTGGTTCGCGTTCCGTTCACTTGTAGCCCGACTGGAGACCATTGGGGTCGAAGGTTAGGGCCGGCCTATACATCGTGGAGACGAAGAACCACGACGAGGCAGGAGGCCCCTGGGCCTACGAGTATTGTGACTAGAGTTGACGTTCCGTTGCGACACGGCCAATTCGGTTAGCCGTTTCGCGTGACATGAGAGTGGGCCTCGTTCGTCTAAGGCACTAGGACCCGCCGATCGTACGGCGGAGATGGGGAGTTGACGCCCCCACGAGGCCCCGTTTTTCTTTCCCGCCTTTTGACTCGAACACTAGGAGGCAAGTTTCCATGCAAGAAAAGATGACATTCCCCAGCGGCGCTGTCCGCGAGAAGAAGCACGGCAAGGGTCGGTTCGATCTGCTGAGTCCGTTCGCGGCGATGCGGCGCGCCCTCGTCGCCGAGCACGGAGCTAAGGTCTACGGCGACCGCAACCACGAGAAGGGCCTGCCGTTCTCCAGCCGAGTCGACTCGATCAAGCGGCACCTGGATGAGTACGTGGCTGGCCGGCTCAACGAGGACCACCTCGCGCAGGCGTCGTTCTGGCTCGACTCCCTGATGCACGACGAAGTGATGATCGGTGCCGGGTTCAAGCCGACGGCTCTGGTGGACATTGGCCCCAACGCCGGGTGTCCCTGCGAGCATCTCGTTATCCCGGCTCCGTCGGGCGACCCCGACTTCCGAACGTGGTACGGGTCGCAGTTCTACAAGTCCGGATGCGCGGCCCCACGCAACCAGAGCATCGACACCGAGCCCGTCGTGCGGCTGGGTGAAGTGCCGGAGAAGGCAGCGCGTTCCTCTATCCGGCGGATTTACGTCAGCGGACCGCTTACCGACAGCGACCCGAAGGTTCGTCGCCTGAATATCGCGCGAGCTTCGGCCATCGCGAAAGCTCTGATCTTTGAGGGATTCGAGGTCATTTGTCCCCACACCATGACCGACGACTGGGAAGACCTGGGGCGCGACCGGCTGCTGCAGAACGACTTCGCGTTGATTCGCGACTGGGCGGACGCGATCGTAGTCGTCGGTACGAACATCGACATCGCGAAGTCCACCGGAACGCACGCAGAAGTCGCCGTCGCGCGTGCCGCATCGAAGCCGGTGTTCCGCTTGCACGTGTGGCTTGGCGAGACCCAGCTTGCCAACTACGTGAAGGAGTTTGCCGAGGCGCTGCGCAGCCCGAACCCGTCGGCGCACGACGCTTTCCGGCCTGGCCACGAACTGGAGTCCTGACCATGAGGTATACGTTGTTCAACCGAACGGATGTTTGGGCAGCCGCGGTGGCCGCGCTGTGGGTGCTGGCATTGACGTGCCTGCCCTACACCGCGTGCACCGTGGCTCCCTCCGCCAAGCAGAGTCAGCCGGCCCCCCAACAGGTCGGCGTCGACCCGAACGCGGCTCCGGCCTCGCAGCCGGTGCAGCAGGTGCAGCAGCAGCAGCAAGGTGGCGTCAACACGGCCACGAACCTACAGACCTACCTGCCCTACGGCCTAGTGGCCATCGTAGGAATGGTGACGGCGGCACTGTGGCGTGCGTCTCTCAGCAAAGACAAGCTGCTCAGCGACGCTCTCCGAACAACCGCAGACGACGAGACGATTCTCGCCGTCCTGGAAATCCTGACCCGTAAGCAAGGAGCCCTGGATGCCACGGAAGAAGCCCGCCCCGTCAGACGCCGCCTCCGAGACTTCGTCGATGACTACCACTCGCCGACAGTCGACCGAACTGCGGAGCCTCCGCAAGCAGGTACGCGACCTGACGGATGCGCTGATCCACAGCGAAGACCGCAATGCCCTGCTGCTGGAGGCGGTGCCGGCGATCCAACCTGCAGCCCCTGCGAAGGTAACCTCGACTAAGGCGCCCTCGAAGACTCCGGTTGTGGCTGTTGGCTTATGGAGCGACATCCACTGGGGACAGAAGGTACAGCCCGACGAAGTCCAGAACTACGGCAGTTACAGCTGCTCCATCGCCGAGCGGCGCCTTCGTGCCTGGACCGAGACGTTCCTTCGGTGGGTCGACGTGCAGCGCCACGCCTACCCGATCGACGAGTGCCGCATCGTGGCCCTTGGCGACCTGGTGCACGGGCTGATCCACTTGGACAACCTCATCTACAACGAGCGGCAACCGTTGCCGTCGGCGGTGGAGGTCGGCACCTGCATGGCCGAGTGCGTGGCGATGCTGGCTCCGCGCTTCCGCCGAGTCGTGGTAGATTCTCTGGCGCCTGACAACCACGGCCGGCTCACTACCAAAGTGCTGAGCCAGGGTCGAGGCGAGTGGTCGCTGGGTTACGTGGCCAACGAGATCGCCCGTGGGATGCTCCGGAGCCACTCGAACGTGACATTCACCAACCACCTCGAACTCAAGATGGAACTGGAGATCAACGGCAAGCTGTTCCTGTGCGAGCACGGCAACGACATCCGCTGCTGGATGGGCGTGCCCTACTACGGGATCGAGCGACTTGTCCAGCGGGAGTACCGTCGGCGTGCCAATGCTGGGAAGCCTCCCTTCCACTACCTATTGATGGGGCACTTCCACGTGCCGGCTGTTCTCCCCAACGTGGTGTTGAACGGCGCGCTCTGTGGGACGACCCCCTACGACCACGCCAATGCGCGGTACGCCGAACCTGCGCAATACGCGTTTCTTGTCCACCCGAAGCACGGCCTTTTCAACTACGTGCCGGTGGCGCTTGGAGGCATCAAATGACGTTCGACTTCTGCTACATGTACTCTGGCTTGGCCAACCCACCCGGCGGTGCGCCGTACCTGTGGCCCATGCCGAAGGAAATGCTGGCGATCGCCGGGAACTTTCCCGCCAGCGTGTGGATGCACCACGGCCTGTACGAGACGGGCAAGCCCTACCCGCCGTACATCGTCCCGGCTTACGCCCTGGAGCTTCTGCGCTACACCATAGCAGGGGCGCGAGCCGTCGGACACGTCGTCTGTCCGTACACAAGCTGGTTCTACGCGGCCGAAAAGGGCCTCAACCCATCGCAGTACCTCAATGCTGTTCGTGCGTTGAAGGCGGAGACCGGCTGTACCGGCATCTATGTTGACGGCCTCACGTTCCCGTACCACGGAAGAGCGTGGTCGCAGGAGGACAACCGCTACGTCGCGAGGACGCTACGCCGCAACATCTTCGGGCAGAGCGGAAGGCTGATCCTGCATGCAACACATCCGCTGGGCGACGGTAAGTTCCAGCCGCCCGACCTGGTTGCCGAACAGTACTTCGACTGCGTGGTGATCGGAGAAGGCTGCCCGGATTTCGACGCCTTCGCCGCTCAGGCGTACACGACCCAACAGATCGAACCGCGTATCGAAGCGGGCATACCGTGGGCCATGCTGCGGCAAAACTGGCTGGCGGGCTGGCTGGTGGAGCATGGTGCGTCGGCCATCGGACACGTCGGCATGAAGCTGGCGGATGACGGATCGACGAGCTACGACGACGGCACCCGCACGC
Source organism: uncultured Planctomycetaceae bacterium (assembly GCA_964470125.1). Lineage (GTDB taxonomy): Bacteria > Planctomycetota > Phycisphaerae > UBA1845 > UTPLA1 > DATKKX01. The sequence continues at coordinate 30,059 of CAYYBO010000002.1, forward strand.
AGTATTACCAGCGGCTGGTTGCCGCCCGTGCTGCCTTATGACCGAAACCTGTGACGCCTGCAAACGCAACAGCGTGGCGCTGTCGTACCATCGTGTCAACCTGTGTGACCAGTGCTGGCGCTTGCTCGACGAGTGGTTGAGCCGGTGTGAAGCCAGCACAAAACTGGGGTCGTCGAGGCCGCCGTTGCCTGCTCGGCTGCGGACGCTGCCGTGGACCCCCCCGCTACCCTGGAGGCCCAAATGAACATCCAATACAAAGACACCAACACAGTCCCTCTCTCCAAAGTGGACGTAGGCGGAGTCTTCGAGTCCTGTGGCACTCTCTACTTGCGGCTGCGGCCGGGCGATCCTCAGCTGCGTCCGGAGATACGCGATGCCAACCCGGCCCTGAATCTCTCCACCAACTCGCTTGCGTTCTTCGGCGTGAGCTGGGACGGCGACGTCCAGCTGTGTAACCACACCCTCATCGTGGAGCATTAGGATGTCCCTCATTCAAACCACCAACCCCATTGATGGCGTCGTCGACGACGCTACCGGCGAGTACTACTGCTGGAAACACCACGAGTTCTGCAAGGGCACCAGCAGCATCGTCACGGAAAAGACTCGGCCACCGGACGCTCGGTGTGCACACTGCGTCACCGGCGATGGCACGACGCACTACCGCTGCTGCTGGCGGGATCACCCGGCCTGCGCCAAGGCCGCTCTGGAGCGCGTGATCGAAGCGTGCGACCAGGCGCTCCTGCCGGACGGCTCTTACACGGACGCCGTAGCTTTAGAGCGGATCGAGGCGATCCTTGCAGGCGCAGCATGACGAGGCTGCCGCCCCGTACACTCACGGTGCGCGTAGACTACCGGGAGAAACTCCGCTACCGCATCCGGTTCCCGACGAACGTGCGGTGGTGGTTCAACGGCGCGTCGTGCCTCGTAGCGGTGAAGGTCGCCATCGCGCAGCTTGACACTGGCGACTACGCCGTGTATGATAGGAAGGGGCGCTGCGTAGCGTGCATCGAGAAGAAGGGCTCCATGTCGGAGCTGCGTACCAACCTGTTGACCGCCGACCACCGCCGGCTCGTGGCGGAGTGGCGCCGCCTGCAACTGATCCCCTACCGTGGGGTGCTGCTGACGTTCCCGTGGCGCGACTTCTTCCACGCTACCATGTACGTGCCGGAGCCTGTCCGCATCCTGGATCGGCTGCAACGGGACTGTGCACGATTCGGCTTGGACCTGCTGATTTGTCCGCCTGGGAAGGACAATCGAGCAGTCGGAACCTTCCTGTGCCACTGGTTCCTGGCTCGTCTACAGCAGCACCAGGAGACTATCGACCAAAAGTGGCACGGAGGTAACCATGGCAAAACCCGTTCCCCCTAAAACCAAAGCGCTGCCGGTCAAGCCGGCCAGTGCAGTCCACCGCAAGGGCGCGCCGGCGGAGAAGCCCCCCGCCACGCGTTGGCGCCGAGGTCCCCGTCGAGGGCGTGGCGAAGTCCGTGGCACCTATGCTGCAGACGACGTGCGTGTGATCGCCCCTGCCGCCAAAGTGTTCGACGCGTCGCTGTCGCATTCGGCCATCGGCTGCTACATGACGTGCCCTCGCATGTTCCTCTACGAGTATCGGCTGCGCCTCAAAGACAAAGGCTACGCGTCGGCACCGAACATCGGGCAGCTGTTCCACCTGGCGGTGGGGCTGCGCTACCGTGGCTTCCAGCCGAACGCCATCAGCACGCAGGTGTCTGCCTGGCTCGACAAGCAGATCGCCCAAATCACGCTCACCTATGAGGAAGGACCCGGCGCGGTGATCTTCGGCGGCCAGTCCCTCGAAGACGTGGTCGAGCAGTGCGAACAGGATGCTTCCATCGCACAGGCTATGGCCTCCGCCTTCTGGCAGCGGTACTCCCCTCGCCTGCCCAAGTACGACACCTGCAACGTGGAGTGCCGAGTCGAGTTCCGTGATCCCTTTTCCAAAGCTCAGCTCGTGGCGGTGATCGACCTGTTGCTGTTCGACCCGAAGTCGAAGCGCTACTACATCGTCGACAACAAGACGACGAGCAGCCGCGTGGATGAGTATGCTACGGCCCTGGAGTTCGACCCGCAAGCCAGGCTCTACGCGTACGTCGTGAGGCTGGCCCTGGAAATGGGGCTCCTCGGGCTGGAGCCGTACCCCGTGGCGGGCTTCATCCACAACGTCGTGCAGAAGCCGACGATCCGCCTCAAGCAGGGGCAGGACATCGCCGACTACATCGACGAGGTCGCCGAGTGGTACTCCGGGACGGGCCGCTGGACCAAACGAGCGGACATCGTAACGGAGCAGCCGCCCTTTGCGTCGTACCTGACGCCGGCGACAGGCCAGCTCGACGCTGAGCTTCAGCTGGTGTTGAGAGAGGTTGCCACGGCGACGTCGTGTGCTCCGACGCTGACGAACTTCCCTCGGCTGGGAGCGTTCCGTGGCGTCTGTAAGAACCACTTCAACCGGAAGTGCCGCCACGTGGAGATGTGCACCAGGAGTACCAGCGACTGGGCAGAGCTGCTTCAGAACAACTACCTGGTGCGTTCACCCTCAACTGGAGGCTCTGCATGATTCCACTGCAAAAGAAACCCCTCAAAACCGTACAGGTGGCTGCCGACTTCAGCGACATCGAAGCGAAGCTGGGCATCCAGTGCGGGTTCAATCCGCCCCCACTGGAGCGCATGCGGTTCGTGGTCTCCGGGCTGAAGGGCACGGGGAAGACGTCGCTCGCCGCCAACCGTGGGCCGCGCACGCTCATCCTTGACCTGGAAGACACGGCCGGCAAATGCCAGTTCGGTACGGCGAAGTACGTCTACGTGCCGACACCGGCGGACCTGCTGAAGAAGCTGTCGTGGCTTGAGGAGTGCGCCATGCGTGGCAAGCGCCTCTATGACCACGTCGTCTTCGACACGGGCGACGCCCTGCAGGACATGGCTGCCGACGTCCTCACCGAGGACAAAGGCAAGTGCATCTACGACTACGGCACCAAAGGCAAAGGCTGGGACCTCATCCGCATGAAGGTGGCGGGTTGGGTCAAGCCACTGTATCGGCTCGGCTACGGCTGGACCATCAATGCCCACGTCCAGTGGACCAACGTCACTGACGAGCGGGGCAACGAAGTCGAGCGCCTCAAGAGCACGATGGCCGCTTCGGTGCTGCGGACCCTGCGGCACGACGCCGACTATCTCTGCCAGCTGGAGTGGAAGCTGAACAAGCCGGCCCCGCAGCCGGTCGTTAAGGGAAAGCCCGTCATCGCAAAGATGGCGCCGGAACGAGTGCTCGTCATGCAGACGAGACTGGCTCCCCGCAACAAGAAAGACGCGGAGTTGTCCGCGCGGATCGCCCTGCCTGATGCTCTGGTGCTGCCGTACTCGGCACCGTGGGCGGCAGTCGACGCCGCCTATACGGAGGCTGTCGAATTGGCACGAAAGGCTGCCGGGAAGTGAGGCACCGCTTGAGCGTCGGCTATGCTTTGATGGTGGCGTTCTTCGTGATCGTCGTGGCGGCAACGAACCGCCGCCTCCGTCCACACTGAACCTGTTGAAAGGAGTCTTGATGCCACCCGAACTGACAACTGGACCACCCGAACGACAACCGGCTCCGCCACCGCCCCAACCGGCGGAGCCGCCCCCCATACTCACTGGTGAGGCTGCGGCTGTGTTGGCTGCAGCGAACCCCCAACCCGTGGCGGATGATCCATATGAGACATCCCCACAAGAAGGAGGCCATTAATGGCTGCGAAGAAGAACACTGTGAAGAACACCGCGAAGAACACGAAGCAGGCTCGGCCGGCCCCGGTCGAGGAGCCCCAGCAGGAAGACGCGCTCGAGGAAGAACTCGACCTCGACGGGCAGATCGAGTCGGTGTTCGGAGAATCCGACGAGCGCATCCAGGAAGGCTACCAGAACACGGAGCAGCGTGGCGAGCGGTTCGCCCCGCCGGACGGCACCTACACCATGACCCTCACGGACGACGAGAGCGGCGCCTGTGGGCAGGTGCGGCTGATCTCGCCCAAGGACGAGAACGACGAGACGCCTCCGTATCCGCTGGTTGCGCTCTCGATGACGATTGATGCGGCCCCGGACCCGGACCTGGTCGGGACGCTGTTCGACATCCCCATCTTCCTCAAGCCGTACGAGGACAAGCGCACCGGCACCACGAAGACCGCCGGCAGCGGGACCATCAAGGCCATCTGCGAGATGGCGTTCGGGTCCGAGATCGACGACCTGAAGGTCGCGGCTAAGAAGATTCTGGCCGAGGCCGGCAACACCACCTGGAAGGTGAAGGTCAAGCGGAAGGACGACCCCAAGCGGAAGATCGCGAAGGATGACGCCCTCCCCAACTACACCTTCCTGGAGATGGTGCAGTCCTAGCCTTGTTCGCCGGGAGGAGTGCTCGCTCTGCTCTGCCACGGAGCGGGGCGGGCCTCCTCCTTTGTGGAGTCTTCCCATGAGCACGTGTACTGAATGCGGTTGCGAGATGGACCGCTTCGACGCACAGGAGAGCGAAGCCTGCCGCCGTTGCCGCAAGATCGAGCTGCAGGCGGATGGCTTGCCGGCCTCGACGTTCGAGGTTCGACAGTTCTATCCGCCGGCCCACCTGGCACCCGGAGCCCGCAAGGACCTCCAGGAGATTCTGTCTCTGCTGGCTGATCCCGAAGAGTCCGACGAGGACGATAGCGTACCGAATTACTTCCCGCACTAACCGGAGACCGAGGACAATGCCCGACGAAGATGACGCTCTAAGTAACGCGCGCCTGGCTCGGAGCTACCTGGCGTCGAGCCGCTACCTCGGCACCCAAGCCTTATGGTGGTGGAACGGATCGTTCTGGCGGTGGCGCCCGGAGCACCCGGTGTATCAGCAACTGGGGTTCGACGAACAGGCGCATGAAGTTCTCAACTGGCTGATCCGTCAGGAAATCTCCGCTTCCTACCGCACCGCCGAAGCCGTCACGCACTGCGTGTCCGCACTTGCGACGCTGCCTCGGCACATCAAGCAACCCAGCTGGATCGGCGGTGCTCGCTCACGGCACGAGTGGTACATCGCCATGAAGAATCGGCTGGTTGATCCACTGGGGCTGGTGGCTGGTGACGCTCGCATGGTTCAGAAGCACACGCCCCAGTGGTTTTCTCAAACGATCCTGCCGTACCCCTACGACCGCAAGGCTCTCTGCCCGCACTTCCAGGAGTGGCTCCTCCAGATGATGGACGGGCACACCGATCGCTGTGACGTGGTGCAGGAGTTCTTTGGGTACTGGCTGATCCCGGACACGTCTCGCCAGCTGAGCCTGTTCCTGGTGGGGCCGAGCGGCACGGGCAAGTCAACCCTCCTCAACGTAGCGAAGAACCTCATCGGCGTAACCAACTGCAGTTTCATCGGGCTGAGCGACCTGGGGAAGCGGTTCTCCCTGTCTCCGATGGTCGGCAAGCTGCTCAACATCTCTGATGAGGCACGCGACGGCAAGCTCGGACGCGACGCCGAGGCTGTGTTCAAGTGGTTGGTTGGCGGCGCTGAGATGTCGCTCGAAGACAAGAACATCAGGTACTGGACACAGAAGCTGCAGACTCGACAGGTGGTCGCGCTCAACGCCTGGCCTGAGTTCACGGACACGGCCGGAGCGACATACCGCCGTATCCGCGTGGTGCCCATGCAGCACAAGATCGGCGACTACAAGTACGACCCCGGGGTCGAGACGCGGCTCCTTGAGGAACTGCCCGGCATCTTCAACTGGGCGATCCTCGGACTGAAGCGCGTCCTGGCGACGGGGATGAGCAGATGTCGCGCCGGAGAGCTGGTGCTGGAGCAGTGTCGTCAGCGGAACCAGCCGACCATAGAATTCACCAAAGATCGAATCGAACCTGACGAGACCGGCTTCGTCTCGAACGCCACGCTGGTGCAGTCGTACCGAAGCTGGCTCGAAGACCAGGGCCAACGAGGCACCGCCGACGCAACGGAGCTTTTCTCGGCGATTCAGCAACGCGTACCCGGAGCAAGAGCAGGCCGCCCTCGCACCGCCAACAAGGCAGGCGAGCGGCCGCGTGGAGTGTTCGGCATCAAGTTGGTGTGATCGCAGTGCGCCTCTACTGAGAAGGAACCCGCCATGACACAGACGCTCGACGACAAAGGCATCCCGCAACCGGGACAGGTCATCATGCTCACGCGCCGACTGGCCCGCCCTCCCGCCGGAGCGGCAGCCGAGCTTGACGAGCCGCTCGAAGACAAGTCGCTGTACGGCGTGCCCCTGCTGGTGAAGGCCGTGCAGCTGCCGTTCCTGGTGGTCGAAGTGCCATCCGGCAGCGGCCTTCCGGGGCAACGCCTCATCGTAGATTGGCGCCCCGAGACAACGTGGACCCCGGTGGCTCCACAGTATCTCGCTGCGTTCTGCCGTTCTCACTGACCCCTACTTAGGAGACGCCTCACATGAAAGCTGCACGACTGACTGTGTATTGCCCACGACGTCCGCAAGGCGCCATGCCTCTCCATGAGCAAGTGCGGTACGAGTTCTCGCGAGCCTTTGGTGGATGCACTCTGCTGCTGGGCGAGGGCGAGTGGGTTGATCCCCGCAACGAACATGTAGTAGAGCCGGTCGCTGTAGTCCAGGTCATGCTGGAGCCGGAGATCGTGCCGTCTGCCGTGGCGTTGGCGCAGGCAATCCTGGCGAAGGCGGACGAGCAGGTCATGTGCTATACGGTGGAGGAAACGGATGTCGAATTTGTCCAGCTCCAGGCGGACGAGCCACCGGCCGGTAAGTCGGATTCTCCAGAGCTACCTTGAGGCGTGGGAGCGAGCGCCGGAGTGGGTGCGGGACGAGGGGCGTCGGTGGTACATCAATGCGCAGAAGCACGCTGACTACATCGCCTTTGCCACTGGCCTGAGTCGCACACAGGCAGCAGGCGTAGTCGCAGCGCTGTCCCCACAGAAATCCTGGACCGAGAACGTGCGCATCGCTCGGCTCGTCGCTCAGCATAAGTGGGGACACCACACTCGTGCGCAGGAATGGGCGGCGTGTCGCATCATGCTGGGTGAGGACCCCACGCTGGTGCTCCGTGGCGCGAAGACCCGGGCGTTCTACTGGTCGATCATCGCTCCGCATCACACGCATCGTGAGTGGGGCTGCGTCGACCGCCACATGCTGAAGCTGGCGGGGCTGGAGCCGTCGCCCAGGGCAACGCAGGTTTGCCAGCGGGCGCTGACGATCCTGGCCCGCATGAGCAACGAAAGTATACCTACCGTACAAGCTGCGCTGTGGTTGGTTCAGCGGTTCGCTGGTCGGCATCAGCGACTCCTTCCCCTGTAACAGGAGGCCTCTATGAATGACTTTGTGTTATCACAGGAGTGGGCAGCACTCCCCCGGCGGATGTGGATGCTGCGCTTCAAGGACGGCGCGTTCACTCTTTGCTACACGGAGGCGGTAGCGAAGGAAGAGTTCCAGCGCCTGCCGCCGGGATACGCCGCCCCGCCGCTGGAAGTCTCCACCACGTGCTTCGCCAAGACCGAATCTCGCCCCACCCGAATCGTGTGCTGCGCTGTGCCTACGCCGCCGCCCCTAATACGGCCACGGCAGACTGGCGAGTACTCTGTCATGTTGGAGCGTAGTGACGGCACGCTGGTGCCCGTCGAAGGCAACCTGACGGGGCTGTCGGGACCGGCGTGTAACCGCTGCCTGGCGGACGCCGTGGACTTGTGTGCGGAGATCGACCCGTCGCATAAGCCGTGCATCGTGCGGCGGGTGCCTCTTCAGAAGGAGGATCGAAAGTGAAGTGGCCCCTGATGTGGAGAAGCACCCACCTAAAAGCGATGGCGGTCGAAAAGCAGGCCTGCAGTGAGCTGCTGCATCGAGCGACGCTGCTCGCGCACGAGCTGGAACATCTGTCGAGGCAGTACAACATGGTTGTCGCCGAGCTGAACCAGCGCAAGCAGCAGCGGTCCGAGCTGGCCCGAGCGAAGAGAGCAAGGTTCCGATGCTAGTGTCGCTGGTGATCGTGTTGTCTGCGATAGTCGTCGCTTGTGTTCTGTCCCGTGATCGTCAACCCCCACACGAAGGAGGACCTCATGGCCCATACTGGTAAACTCACCGAAAAGCAGCGGGCTGTATTCACGCGTGTCATCAAGGCCAGGTACGCGGCGCTCTTGTCGTCGCTACAGGCGGCGGAGCAGGCATGCATTGGAGCTGGCAACGTGATGAACCCGGCCCGCCCGTTCTATTCCCTCCCTGATTTGCAGCACCCCGAGAGTGTGCAACAGTGGGTAGCGGAGTTCCCGCCGGAGATTCAGCCGGCGGTCTCGGCGTACCTGGCTGCCTACTTGAAGCTGGATGCACTGGTCGACGCCGAGAATGACCGACGGAATGCGGCGAGAGTCGCCAGCCACAAGAAGATTGAAGCGCTGCGGCTCCGGTTGATGGCGGAGCGCGACGAGAAGCTGGTGAACGTCGCATTCGATGCCGTCGATGGGGACGCCGTCGGCCAGCTGGCGAAGTACCTGCCTACGATGGACGACCTGCGCCGCATGGTGCAGGAGGCCGGGTTGCCGCTGCAGATCGCAGCGCCGGCAACGTTGCCGCTGCTCGGTGAGTAGCCGGGTGGCGTTTCTCTTTCACTTCAACCGGAGGCACAGCATGCGCATCAAGAAGATCAACCCGAAGTTTCTCGGCGTCAAATCGACGGAAGCGCGGCTCAGGATGATGAGCGCGGCTCTGCAGGAGGCCGGGTATGACCGGGCGTGCTACGTCCGGCAGCATCACAACCGACAGTGGCACGTCCATCCGCTCGCCGGGGTCGGCAAGCCTGCGGACATCCAAGCGGCCGTAACTCTGCTGAGCGCTTCGGCGGAGCCGGCCATGTCGGGCAGCCCGGCCTAGCCGGCGCCTGACACGCCTTCCATCGGCGAATGATGGGGTCTCGTGCGGCAAGGCCACAGCCCCCTAGGGGGCAGCCGCGCCGTGGGTACAGTGTTTCAGACTGGCAGCGACGCTGCGGGGGTTCGACTCCCCCTGCCCACTTAGAAAGGAGACACCGATGATCTACGTTACGCTTGTGCGGACTGATCGAGTAGGGTTCTCGGCCATCGCGGCGGTGAGTTGGAAGGACGAGCAGGACATAGAGCCGCTGAGTGTGGGCTACGACGGCGTGCAGCGCAAGCGCTCCAAGCGAGAGACGGCCAGCGAGTACGTGGCCTACCAAGCATCTCACGGCAAGTCGGTTCGGATGGTGCCTGCGTGGTGTGTCGACCGATTGCTGCAGGCGAACGGCGGGCTCCTCGGTGACGATGCCCGCCGACTGGTCGCGGAGCTGGCAATCCCTCAGCCAGTAGACGCCGCGAAGTCTGCAGCCCGTAGCGGGGCCGCCCCCAAACCAGTCGAATTCCAAGCGGAAGTGGACTCCACCCGGATGACTCCGGCGGAGTTCGAGCAGCACATGAAGCGCAAGTTCCAGAAAGCGTGGGACACGTGGTGACCACCACAGAAAGGACGACTACCATGCGCATGAAGGGACCGTGTTACCAAGTGATCGTCCTGATGGACGACGGCGAAGACTTGCCTTTCGGATTGTACCGGGATGAGGCGGCTGCGGCGGAGGCGGCCGGGGCGCTCCGTCGGGGCGACGTGCTGGGAGCGCCGGTGAAGACGATGCTTGCCGCTGACTCCGACGAGCCGACGGGCGTCGGCATCTACGAGTACCAGGACGGGGCCTTCGTCGGCCGCAGAATGGTGAAGACCTTCCCATGAGCGTTCAGCGGGTACACTACGGTGCGGTCTTTCTAGGAGGCTCCGCATGGTCGTCAACTGTGCGTCGTACTTGAGAGTCTTGATTGACACTGAGACCCGGGAGCAACATCAGCGGAAGGTGGCTGCGCGGGTGCGTCGGAGGTTCCCGAGAGCGGCCAGCATCGTGTGCACGGGAGTGAGCGGGCTGTTGATTGGACCCGCCGTGGCGACGCTGCTGAAGCTGCCACTCGTGGTGGTCCGTCGAAAAGGCGACCCGTCTCACTCTAGTCGGCCCTGCGAAGGAGATCGCGTCGACCCGTATGTGATTGTTGACGACCTGACGGCTTCGGGGGCTACCATAGCTCGTATCTGCGACGCGCTCGGTGATCCGACGGGGCGCCACTGCGTGGGCGTGGTGACGCTGGGAAACGGGAACTCAAACGGCTGGGACTACCTAACAGCCCTGCCGAAGCGGTTCGCGAAGCGGAAGCTGGTTTCCTGCGAAGTTCCTCTTATCTGAAAGGCGACTGACATGGAGATTGGTAATATTGTTGACCCACGGCTGGAGAGGGGCTCACAGAAGTACATTGATCGGCTGCGGACGCGTCCCGGTAGTCTGGAGGCTCTTCAGGCGGCGGCCGATCTGGCGTGTCTCCTGTACCAGACGAACCGGCCGATCCCTGTGGAGATCATGAAGGCGGTGGTGTACGCGGCGTGGTCGCTGGTCCAGGTCGTCCGGGCGAACCAATCGGTGGACCCACCGAAAACCGCAGCCCCGGCGCCGGGCGAAGGCGGGGGTGCCGTATGATTCACCTGATTGATTGCGTCGAACCGAATCGCTTCGAGCTGTTCCTGCGGAAGCACGTCTACCCCAAGATACCCGGCTACCAGCTGCCGACGGGGCCGATGGAGCTGCCGGTGTGGGCGGCTCGCCTGCTGAGTCTGCCGCGGTTGATGGAGTATCGCTGCATCCACCATGCCCGCGACCTGTTCCCGGTGTTCAGTGAGCGACGACTCGACCTGGACGTGTACGTGTTCGCGATCAGCTCGGATAACGCCGCGCTGGTGCTCCAGTGCCTGAAGGAGTGCTCGGAGATCGGGTGCCAGGCGTACGTCGGCGGCTCGTTTGGGGCGTTCGAGTCGCTCGGGGCTGCCGCGGCCGGGACAGGAGCGGTGTGGTGCAACTCCCTGGAGCAGCTAGCGGAGAAGCTGGTAGACCGGCCAGCCCGTCTGTATGAGGAGTGGGGCCGGCTACCCAGCGGGACGGTCATGCGGCTGCGAGTGGACGGTGCGTGCCCGTGGGGCAGCTGCATCTTCTGCTATGGAATTCCGCAGCAGGCGAACTCGTCGATGGACGCGACGGCCGTGCGGCGGCGGGCGGCGGCGTTGGGAGCGGTGCGGCCGAGCTACGTCTATTGGGACGAGAAGATGTTCCCGTGGACCGAAGACCGCTCGCAGCTCATGGAGAGCCTCTTAAGCCACGAGCTTCGCGGGGCTCGCGGCTTCGTGGTCCAGACGAACCCCCGGTGGCTACCGGACCCACGGACAGGAACGTATGCGTGGACGGCGGTGCGGGTTGTGGAACTCGGGCTGGAGGCATTCAACGAGTCGGCGCTCGTCTTCCTGAACAAGCCGCACGCCCTCATGTCGGACAAAGACTACTCGGAGCGGCTGCAGTGGGTGGGGCTGGCGCTCGGTGCTTATGTGCTGCCGTACATCCTGCTGGGCGTGCCGAAGCAGCCGCCGGGCGAAGTCGTCGAGGAACTCACCTGGATGAAGCGGATGTTCGGGGATAGGCTGCCGGGCGTCCAGTTGAACTGGTTGGCGGCGTATCCGGGCACCCGGCTGGAGAGCTGGTGCGAGAGGCGCTTCGGCCACGTCACCGCCGCCGACCGTAGCCAGCTCACTCACGACAAGACCTGGCTCACCGAAGACGAGCAACAGGCCTGGCTCACGGCAGAGCGTGACATCATGGGGATGTTCGCCTGAAACGGCAAGGGCGTCTCTTAGGAGTGCAGCGATGTGTTTAAGCACCGCAACCAAAATCGCCAAGCCGCATAGCGGCTACGGCTACAAGGTCGTGCGAGTTTGCGTCGGCCCGAGGGGAAAACTCAGGTGGCGCTCGCTCTACTTCGGCAGGACGTGGAGGCCCGTCAAGAAGTGGTGCAGGGCGCGCCGAGTGCACCTCTGTCCCGAGTCGATGTGGGGTAAGTTTTACTTGTCGGGCTTTCATATGCTGAAGCAGCTGGCGGACGTCGAGAAGTACGTCGGACTCGCCGATCGGGGTTGGTGGCCGCGGCGCGGGTCGGAGCGCTGGTGGAAGATGATCGCCGCGAAGGTATGTCGCCACCACGCTGTGGTGCGCGTCAAGTTCGAGGGCGCGGACTGGTGGGGGTTGGACGACACCGGACAGAAGGACGGCGCGAGAGCGGTAGTTGCTCCACGCATGATGGTCGAGAAAATCCTGTGTGAAGGGACACGGTAGTAAAGAGACCAGAGCAACGAAGGTTTCCGTAGGCCGGGCCGATTGCGGAGTGAGGATGCTCGACGGAGCCGCAGCGTAGCGGCGACAATCCAACCCCGACAGGGAGAACCCCATGAAAACCCGGCTGAAGTGGAGAGTTGTTGGTCACGATGAGGACACCCAGTGCTATCACTGTGGTCGCGAGCTGATGTGGGGCGATACGGTCCTCAAGGACACGAATGGCCTGGACGGACCGGAACGCGTCTTCTGCAACCGCTACTGTGCCGACGCGTCCGAACGCGACCCCGAGAGAGAGGCGGTGCTCGATTGATCCGCACGCGTGCAAGACTGACGTACGACGTTACGGTCGTGCTGAGCGGTGGCCGGACAGCGACGTGGCCTATCCGGGCGATGGATTGGCAGGCCGCACAGCGGCAGGCGATCCGGCTTGCCCGCCGTCGCGGTAGCACGGTGCACGTCACGAAGATCGTGGTGGAGCGAGACAGCTTGGGGCCGCTGGGCCGCAAGGCAACCGGGGTGCCGGTGGTGCCGTCACCACTCGGACCCGGATTCGTCGTGGCATAGCGTTGTGGCATAGCGGCCACAGAAAGGCAGGACAACATGGCATGGGACAAGTGGGTTGTGACCGTGGCTTTGCCGTTCAATCAGCGGGAGCCTCGGCTGCGGCAAGTGCACGTCCGAACGGAGTATCGAGCGTTCGCGATGCCCCTGGCCGTTACGAAGCTCGCATGGGAGGAGGGCGAGTACGGCTGGAGCGTCGGCGTGGTGCCGGACGTGGAGGAACGGGGCGGCCGCTACCCCTATCCGAATGGCCGCTACCCGCTGCCGCAGAGCACGGACGGACGCGGACGGCTGCCCAACTGAGCTACGAGGAGCGTAGTAACGCTACTACGTTCATAGTAGTTCGGCTCGTAAAGCTCCGGCCCATAAGAGGTTAGGGCAGGTAGTAGTTGTAGCGGCAACGCCAGTTTAGAAGGCCTGGGCCGTCCGGCGGCGGAGAATGCGTGCGGGCGGGAAGGTCTGTGACAAGTCCATCGGGTTCAAGCGTCTTGCGGCGGTACGCGTAAACCGCCGCTGTTCCCCAACCATAAGGTGCAAAATGTCCAGTAAGGCAAAAGTCGTATCAACGTCAGTCGCCCCCGAACACGTGGTAGTTGACACTTCCGGCATTCCGCTAATCCGCAAGGCGGCTGCCGCGAAAGCTGCCGACAATCAGAGGGTCCTGCGGACCGTCTTTGGGGGACTGTTCAACGTGGTCCTCTACTCACGGACCAAAGGCCGGGACAAGGGTATCGACCAGCCTTATCTGAAACCCGCCGACGATGCTGGCGGTTTCGGCCCGATGACCCGGCTCGACGTTGCGGTGCCGCTGTTCGCAGCATTCCAGCAGTACCCGGATGACGCCGCATTTCTGGTGTCGCTGTTCAGGCAGTACTACAACCAGAATCCGGGACACTCGGCGACCCCGCAGGAAGTTGAATTGCTCCAACACAACGCCAAGCTGGAGCGTGAGCTTCAGGAGCTTAAGGCCATGGTCAAGGCAGCTTTCGCTAAGGGCAAGGCCAGCGAGTAACCCCCCCCGGCTCACGCAACGCCCCCCTGTCTGCGGGTTCATCCTGCGGGCAGGGGGGTTTTTTTATGTCTTGGCGGAAGTCCGCAGACAAGAGGGGGGCAGGGGGCGGGGGGTTCCTACCCTAACATTAACCTAACGCCCGTACGCGGCGCCCTAACGCCAACCTAACGCGGTAAATCGTACCCTAACGATGCTAATAGTAACGCCCGGAGGTTTGGTTCCGCCCCCGCGACGCCTGCAGGCCGGGGGGTAAGGCCAAGTTTTTCCACGGCAATCCCCCCGCGATCCGCTGCCCCCTCGCGCCCTGCCACCACAAAGCCTGCAGCCCCCCTCACTTACCTCCAATTTGTGGGTGGTCCCGCCTCTAAGTGTTGTGGTGGCCGCCACTTACCGCTGCGGCTCCCTCAGCTTTCCCCTAATTAGGGACACCCAGCACTTTTTCCCGTTTCCGGAAGAAGCCCCTGGCGCGCTGGAAACGCCTCTGGACAAAAGGATATTTAGAGGTGGTCCATATCATGTGGACCATGTCCGATTTGTAAGTCCTTGTCAATAAAGGACGCAATTTCGGACCTCCAGGTCCTGGTCCACTCGGGAGCGGTTCTGGTCCACATCAGGACATCTTTGTCTGGACCAGGTTTATTAATGTAACCCACGCAGCCACCGCCACTTACGAGAGCCCCTCCTTCAAAAACACCTCTTGGTCCATCGAAAAGGTGTATACTATGGGTATAGGGGTTTTCTCTGGTGTGAGGAATAGTAATAGGGTTTTGGATGGACCACACCCTAACAGGCGTTAGGGTCGCGCCGCAACCTGCGCTGCAGCCACGACTTGCGTAAACAAGCTGGTCCAGACACGTTTATCCGAATGTGGACCACTCCGTCAACCGACCACCCTATCCGAAATGTAACTCCAGTGGCCGCCGCAACTTCGAAAATCGGACATGGTCCATATTAAGTGGACCAGACAAAGATATCCGTTGAGTTTTATGGGACGTGCTGCCGGCCGCCCCCCGGGCCGCCCCCCGGACTTGACGCCGCCGGCCTTTCGTGGTATACTATACAAGTAGTAAGTTGACTGGAGATGACAGTGCCGCTCGCAGAAGGTTCGTCGAAGAAGGTGATTTCCAGGAACATCGCTGAGCTGGTCGCGTCGACCACCCAGGCGGGGCGGGCTCGCCGTCACCACGGTCGGAAGAAGGCTCGCGAGATTGCCGTTGCCATCGCCCTTGACAAAGCCCGTCGCTCGGCCAAGCGGAGTCACAAGTGAATGCTAAGAAACGAGGAAAACCCACCCGCCGACCTCATCCTGCTGGGACCGCTGGCGCTGATGTCCCTGCGCCTGCTGGCCAGGGAGCTGCCCCAGGAGCCACGCGCCCTGCTCCAGCAGGTCAACCAGGAGATGCAGGCGACGCACCCCGAACTGCCGACGCCGGCCGTGCCCGTGCTGGAGATGCCCGACGCCGCCTACATCGACCTGCACGCTCTGATACGGGCGCTGCACCTGCTGTACGATCCGCTGACGCCACTGGACGACCTGCGCCTCATCGAGGAAGAGTTCCGGCGGCTCCGCTCGGTGGCGCTGAAGGATTGGTTGAAGCGGCTCCTCCCTCTCGAAACACCCCCGGCCGC
This sequence comes from uncultured Planctomycetaceae bacterium, assembly GCA_964470125.1. GTDB lineage: Bacteria > Planctomycetota > Phycisphaerae > UBA1845 > UTPLA1 > DATKKX01. The sequence goes on from CAYYBO010000002.1 coordinate 45,453, forward strand.
CGCTCCCCCGACGCACCCTCGGCGGGCAGCCCCTCGCGTGGAACGCCTGCCGCTGCCGGCCGAGGGCCAGACCCGTCGCCCCCGTCGCCCCAGGCGCCCTCCGCCGAAGCCCCCAACCCGGAGGCGACGCCGCCCGCTCCCGCCGGAGCACCCTCTGCATCGAGCGAAGTCGCCGGAGCACCGCCGCAACATCTCAGCGGGAATGACCCGGCGCTGGGAGCAGCGGCGCCAGTTGCAGGAACAGCAACCGCCACCCAGCTAGCCGCTCCACTGGAGACGCTCCTGCGGTTCTTCACCCCCGAGGGCTGGGGCACCGCCGTTCAGTTGAGTGGACTCACGGCGGAGACCATCGCCCGCGAACTCGCCAAGCTGGTGATGGACGAGGGCGTCGACCCGAAGGTCCGCCTCAACGCCATCCGCGTGCACATGCAGCACAGCCGGGACGTCCTGCGGTATGCGGCGATCCTCGGCGGAGACCGCATCGTCCGTACCGTCGAACTCGGCTCCGGTGCGGATCGCATCAAACTCACTCAAATCGAGCGCCAGTTGAAGATGGCTCGTGCCACCAACTTGCAGGCGCAGTCTCTGTTGTCGGCAGCGAACGACTTCGTTGCCGGTGAGCACGAGCGCATCGCCGCGCTACCTCACCCTACCCTTCAGAAGGAGGCTCAACCTCATGGCTCCGAAACCGACGAAGAAATCACCGTCGAGCCCCTCGCTGTTGAAGCAGCAGGCCGACCCGCCGCTACCCGGCCCGACGACTTCCCCACAGCCCCCGCCTCCGCCCGCGAGCAGCTCGACGACGAAGACGACGACCTCGACTAAACCCGGGGACCGCTGTCACATGGAGGCGCTGTCTGTGGAGGACTTCGCCGAGGCTGCGCTGCGTGGCCGCGACAACATGACGCTCGCGGACTACTACGCCATGCTGGCGGCGTGGCTCAACGAGATCGACCGCGCCTGGACCCTCGGCTTCCGGGTGGCGTTGCCCTCTGCAGGGCTGCTGCCCCGCATCAGCGAGTGGCACCCGGACTTCCGCGCCCACGTGGAGTCTGAGGTTTACGCCGCGCTGCACGATCAGGCGCGGGTGGTGCGGCTGCTGGTGGCGCTGGTCACCGGGGCCTTCCGGCCGTGGACCGAGTCGAGCCTGTCGAAGGCCGTGTCTGCGGCGTTCGCGTTGGAGGCGGTGTGCCGCTGGGAGGCGAGCCATGAGTGATCTCGCACCCTCTGCCGCCAACGGCGACGGACACGACCTGCCTGGCGCTCAGCCCGGCGCTCAGCCTGGCGCTCAGCCTGGCGACCTGCCGGACGACCTGATCTCTGCGGTGTTCGGCCCGAACGGCCCCAAGCCGGCAGCCGCCAGCCCCGCGACCCAGGTTGAAGCGTCGCTCGCCCCGATGCTGGCGGCGGGCGTCCACCCCGTTGTCGTCGTAATCTGGTTGGATGCGTGCTGTCCACACGAATCCACCGACGACTTGCGCAACCCGCCCTCCGATCCGGTGCTGCAGGTTAGCGCGGGCTGGCTGCTGGCCGTGACCGAGGCTACGGTCACCATCGCTCAGAGCATCAGCGCCTGGCCGCACTCCCCCGACAAGGAAGCGTCGGAGATGCTCGTGGTGCCTCGCTGCCTCATCCAGAAGTTCCAGGTGATGCCGGGCGTCGTCACCGAGACGGCCGTCGACCCGGCTACGGCGCGGTCCTTCCTCGAACAGGCGGGCCTCAGCATCGACGACGCCCCCGCCGACGAGGAGGAGGAGGACCCCGATGTTTGAGACGCTGCTGTTTGTGTGTGCTGGGGTGCTGCTGACCGTGACGCTGTGTCTGGTGGTCGCTCTTGGCGCCGTGGCCCTGGTTCGTGATGTCATCAACGAATGGAGCCGCAAACCCAAATGCTAAGGTGGAAGTGGGTACCGGTTGAGCGCGAGGGCAACGCGGCGTGGCCGCTCCCCCCCGACTACGTTGACCTCACCGACGAAGGCCAGCGCCTGGCTCGCGTCAACGCCACGTTGATGCAGCACGACCCGGGCCTGGCCACTGAGTCGTGGCTGTGGTTCTGCCGCTGCTACCTGATGCCCGATCCAGCCGCCGACTTCAACCCCGGGTTCTACGCACCGCCGATCCGCGAGTTCGGCTTCGTGCATCCGATGGTGATCCGGGGGATCGAAGCGAACCGGCGCTGCGTCATTTCGTTGCCGCGAGGTTCCGCCAAGACCACCACCCTCCAATCCTACATGCTGTTCAAAACCTGCACCCACACGCAGTACCGCATCAGGTTCTACAAGTCGACCCGTGCCTACGTCGAAGAGGACATCACCGCCATCCGCGACCAGCTGGAGCGCAACCAGCGGCTGATCGACGACTTCGGCGACATCGTCCCCGGCCGCCGGGAAGGGGTCTGGTCGCACGAGAAGCTGCGCACCGCCACCCTCGTGCGCATTGTGGGGCAGTCGGTGGGTGCGCGCAAGCTGAGGGGCGGCCGCGCTGAGCTGATCGTCCTCGACGACCCGGAGTACGATCCGGACAACCCTCTTCAATCCGACGTTGAGGTTGATCGGCTGGCCCGCAAGATCACTCGCGTCCTGCTGCCGATGCTCGATCGCGACGAGGACACGCCCTCGCAGTCGGGGCGCTTCGTCTATCTCGGGACGCCGATCCACAAGCGCTCGCTGCACTACACCCTGATCGCTCCCGACGTGCTGCTGCCAGACCGGCCCGCCCAGTTCCGCGACGCCCTTTGGTATAAGATTAACGTGCCGGCCAAGCTGGTGCAAACGCAGCCGGACGGCTCAAGCAAGGTCGTCCGCGCCTGGTCGAAGTTCAGCGACGCGTTCCTCGACGAGCAGCGGGAGTTGCTGACAGACGCCGGTTACGGCAGCGAGTACGGCGGCGACCCCGTCAGCAGCGACAAGTGCATCTTCGAGTTGAGGCCGAGCCTCCACGAATATCACCTGGAGGCAGCGGACCTGGGCGCGGTCTACGAGCAGCCCTTCGACACGCCGTGCACCGTCCACTGGCATGAGTGCTACGGAGTCGAGCCGGTGAAGACGACCCCCCGCTCCGCCGCGTTCTCCGACCACATTCGAGCTATGTATAGGTTCGTGACCGTGGACTACGCCTACACCGCCAAAACCACCTCCGACTGGTCTGTGGTGCACGTGATGGGCGTCGATCGGAGGAACGACCTGTGGTCGCTGGACATGTGGAGGGGCCGCGTGAAGTTCCCGTTCCTCGTTGGCCAGATTTGGCGTCTCGCCCTCAAGTGGCACGTCATGGCCGTGGGCGTCGAGGCCTACCCCGTGCAGGAGGAGTACTACCAACAGGCAGCGGCGTACGCCGAGCACATCTACGAGCAGTACGGGTTCTGTCCGCCGTGCATCCCCATCAAGCCGCCCATCGACAAGGGGCAGCGCATCATGCGGTTGGCCTTCCGCGTTGAGCGAGGCAAGCTGAAGCTACCCGCGCACCGTCGGTATCAGCCGCCCTACTACCAACTCTACCAGCAGATCAGGGACTTCACCGAGGACCTGGCGAATCTGCCCCACGACGACGAACTCGACACGCTCAGCATGTCGGCGGACATCCTGCGGGGTCGCTCCAAAGCTACGCCAGCCGGCCCTACGCCCGCCACGCCCCTGGAACAGATCAACCAGGGCCAGCTCATCGACGACTCGACCGGCATCAGCTGGTTGAGGGGCTTGTCTTTTGACCGGATTCCTGCTATAATACTCAATCGACTTATGGACGATCAAGTTGCCAGCAAAGCCGAGCAGTATCGACGCGCTGCGGAGGACCCCGCCACGGCAGCGCTCCATATGCTCGGCTACGCGGAGGATTAACCATGCTGCCTCAACTCGAAGCGTACGTCGCCGTGGGGGCGATGCTCTCCGTCTGGACGCTGCTCTGCGCGGTGGCCGGCTACGTGGCCGGTGTCGCCCGCGCCCGGCCCAACTCCGACCTCTACGCGCTGGCCCTGGCCGCGCTGCGTGACCGAACCGCCGTGGCGTTCTCGGCACCGGACCCCCTGGCCCGCCGTGCCTACGCCCAGGCTGTGGGCCTTGAGGCGGTGGAGCGCGCGCAGCACTTCGCTCCGCTGCCGGCGCCACCCGCTGCGGACGGCGACGGCCTCGCCGAGGAAGGGCTGGACGACCCCGCCGCCACGCAACCCGCCACGATGACCGGCCCCCCGGCCGACGCCATGATTCACAGTGATGCTCTGGCCGAGGTTCTCCAGGGCATCGCCCTTCAAACTGGAGCCGACCAATGAGCAGGTTCTATCTGCCGCCAAAATCGAAGAACAGTGACGACGTCCGCGAGGCCCTGCGCAATGCGTACGACGACGCCGAAGCCGAGTACGTGCACAAGTCGATCGCGTGGGCGTTCGCTCACTGGTACATAGCGGGCGTGCGCGACTTCCGCGCGGGCTCCTTCATAAAGGGGATGCCCTCGGTTCCAACCAGGGACACGCGGCAGCGCCGGCGCGTTCGTTGCGAGAACTCCCTCGTTCAAGCGCAGACGGAGATGGGCCGCCTCATCGGCATCGACCTTGGTCCCAGCGTGAAGCGCCGGCCCGGGCTCGGCCTCGACAATATTCGGGAGGACGCGCTCTCCCAGGCCGTGCTGGACGACTGCGAGCCGTCGATGCTCACCTCCCAAACCAAAGTCGCCCAGGCCTACCACCTTGTGACCTACGGAACCGTTGGGATCATCACGGAGCCGCCGGACCCCGCCCTCCGCACGTGGAAGCCGCGTGCCTCGCTAGTGCCGGCGTGGGAGCTGCGGCCACTCCCCGGCCAGGTCTCCTCCCCCGAGCAGGCGGGCGGGCTTAGCTGGTGCCGCTGGGTTAATTTAGACTGGTTCAAGAACAAGTTCCGCAACGTGGTGAAGGTGCCGAGGGACATCGACGACCAGACCACCCAGGTCGAGTCGACGGAGTATGGCCGGGGACGCGACGAAGCGGGCGCCCCTAACGTCGTGCTGCCTATCCTCGGGGGCATCGGCGCCTACAGCACGATGGGGTTCACGCGCTACCAGTCGCTCAACGAGGAGCCCTCCGACGCGCAGAAGACCCGTCTGTGTCAGTTGAGGGAGCACTGGCTGACCAGCGGCGACGGTCGCGTCACCCGCTATGTCCTGCAGATCGGCGACACCAAGCCGCTGCTCGATCTTGACTACACCAGCGACGAGTGGCTCACGAAGCTCGGGGGCGTGCTGCCGTGTCTGCCGCTCAACATCGCTCGCTACTACTACGTCGGCAGCTGGTGGGCTCGGTCTTTCGTGGACAAGCAAATCCCGCTCAACCGCGAGATGGAGACGCTGCTCGGCGAGTGGCTCGACTACCTCCTTACGCTATCGCAGCTGACAGCCCTGTGCATGCCGAGTACCATGGGCATCGGCAAGCGGCAGCTCGACGAAATCCGCAAGAACAAAGCGCTGTTCTACACGCCGGACGGGGCCGCCCCCAACCTCGAACCCAAGGTTATCTCGCCGCCGAACGTCGGCGACGCGATGGGCCGCACCGTCGGCATGCTGAATCAACTGCAGAAGGAGCAGTCGGCGCAGGGCGAGCTGATTTATGGCGGGGTACCTGGCCGCTTGGAGTCGGCGCGGGCGACGGCGATGGTCGGTCAGTTCCAGAACGTCCCGATCGCCGGCCCTGCCGAGTCGCTGGCCGGCGCCTGGGTTGATACGTGGCGCGCCGCCCTCGGGTTCGTCCGCTACCAGAGCGACGTCCTCGCCTCCCAAATCAACGTGGAGGTCCGGCGCATCGACGAGATGTCCGTTGGACTCAAGTTCGACCCGAAGAGTGGCCGCGTCGCTCTCGGCGAGTTCGCCTTCCCCGATCCGTACGCGGTGCAGCTGAGCATCCGATCGAAGGAGCCGCGCGACCCTCGCACCTCCAAGGAGGAAATCCTCCAGTACCGACAGGTCGGTCTGATGACTGCCAACGAGTGCCTCATCCAGTTGGTCCGGGAGGGGATCGACTCGCCACGGCTGGACCGCACCCCCTACAACAACTACGTCTGCGCCTGGACGGAGAACGCCACGTTCTTCCAGGGTGGCACGGTCGTCGGCAACGAGCACGCCGAGAACCACACCATCCACCTGCTGGTGCACCTCGAATTCGCACAGAGCCTCACCTTCAAAGCTATGAAGGACCAGGAGCAGAGAGTCGTCCTGCAGCACATCGACTGGCACAAATCGCAACTTGCGTCGCTGCCCGACCCCGTCCCGGGGATGGACAACGCAGACAACTGGGGCTCCGGTGGACCGCCGGGGCTCCGCGCTCAGATGGGCGCACCCCCTGGCGCCGGCATGGACACCGGCCAGGGCACTGTTCCTTATCGACCCCTAGCTTAGGAG
>CAYYBO010000003.1:0-18188 GCA_964470125.1 uncultured Planctomycetaceae bacterium
GTTGGCAAGGTTGTTGGCCACGACGTTGAGCTTGAAGTCCAACGCCCGCATGCCCGTCGCGGCTGTATGTAATGCCTGAATGCCCATCTCTCGCGATCCCTACCAGTTACACCTTCAACAACGACTCCGGCCTACCCGTCTCTGCCGAGGACACCTCGGCTCTCGTTCACCACCCTGATTCGCGACACTCCCCGGCCAAGGCCGGGGGCTCTCAAGCAACGCGGCCGAGGTCGGAAACGACTCGGCCGAGCGATTCATCCTGTAGCGATATCAACCGGGCATTGGCCTCGTAGGCCCTCGTCGCCGCGATCATCTCCACCAGGGCGCTGATCGGCTCAACTCCCGAAGCCTCGTAAGCGGACTGCTTGATCCGGCCGCCTGCTTTCTGAGACCGAGCAGCGGCATCCGCGGCGTAGAGGTTGCCGCCAATCTTGTCCAACTGCCGGTGGTCGGCGAAAGCCACCAAGGCCAACCGCCCGACGCTCCTCTCGCCCTGGCGGACCTGGCCGCTTTCATCGATGCGGACGGGCTCCGAGCTGGATGGATCCAGCATGATGGGCTGGCCATCGGCGTTGAGGACCGCGCCGCCGGTCGAGGCGTGAACCAAAGACCCCTGGTTGTCCATCACAAAGCGCCCGTCACGGGTGTAACGCACTCCGTCCCGGCTCTGGACCATGAGGAAACCCTCGCCGTCCACAGCCACGTCGAGCGCACTGTTTGAAGGGAGAATGCCGCCCTGGGAGAAGTCGGTGTAGACCGGCGTTTCGAAGAGGCCGCCGGTCATCGCGTCCAAGGCGGGATATCCAGCTTGCAGGTCGCCGTGGGCGGAAGCCGCGTTCAAACGTTCCTGAAAGGCGATACGGTCGGCCTTGAAGCCCGGAGTCTCGGCGTTGGCCAAGTTATTGGCGATGACGGCCTGCCGATACTCCTGCGCCTGCAAACCAGCGGCAGATTGCCACAAACCATAGACCATAGCGGGTCATCCACCCGACGCCACCCGCGGTGTTTCCACCACCGCGCCGTCATCCAGTCGGCATCCAACCGACCGGATCGCATGCAGCGACGCGGACACCATCGCGGCCCGCCGTATGCGGGCGCCCAGCGCCGCCCAGTCGCGAAGAGACGAAGCAATGTCACTCGCCTCTCGACCGTTCGACGCCGTGCTCGATGGCTCTCGCGTCATGCAGTTCTCCCGGCGCGCTCGCACCACGAGCGACGCAGCGTCGGGCCTCCTTAGCATCGGGCGTGCCAGTTCGGCGTGAGGGGCGGCGTTGACGAAGACATGCCAACGCGCAACTGCCGATCTTTCTGAGTGTTGCGATCATCACAGACAGCGTCGATCGACCTTCGAGACACGTGAAACTCCATCGGCACTCGTTCACCGTCGGCGCAAGACTTGCAGGCCCCCGGCAAGATCGGCCGCCGACGATGAGAACGCCCATCGGCGGTCCAGAGTGCAACCGTCAGGCTATGATCGATCGGATTCAGTCTTGGCCGGTCTGCGTCGTCGGAAAGAAGTGGGAGCCGCCAGCCTCGCGAGGCTCGGAGCCCTGGGGAGAATCGACGCGGCGGCGTCTCGCCGCGGCCTCTTCAGGGCTCAGCGGCAGGGCGAAGACGACACGATACACTGCCTTGGGGCCGACGGCGCCGACGTAGTAGGATCGACCAGCAACCAAGGCCTTAGGCCTGACCCCATCGGCCGGAAACGCCTGCACCCAGCCGGACGGCACTTGCCCATAGACGAACGCCAGGCTGCGAGCCGAGTCACCGAGGCCGTCTGCGGAATGGAGATGCCAGAGAAGATCGTCCTTCTCGCTGCCGATGGCGAACTCGTTCACCCGCGGCCACCAGAACGGCCTCGGCCAGTGCTTGTGGTCAACAATGAAACGCGGCGGCACCGACGAGAGGTCCACGTCGATCGTCCCCTCGGGACTCGAACAGCCGGCGGCGGCCAAGCCGGCCAGAGCAAGGCTCGCCAGCACAAGTCGATTTGACGGCGGCATGAAGCTGCTCTCAACTTCAAGAGAAGAAACAAGAAACTCCAACCAGTCCGAAACGTATCAGCGTATCGCGTCAAGGCAAGAAGCCTCGTTGGCAAGCGCCGTCTCCCCCTGGCATGGCTGCTCGTCGGCTCGCCTGCTCATGCCGGTTCCACGCGGCCTCCAAGGCCTCTCGGAAGGGTGAGAATCCCTCAGCGCGGCCACGCCAAGCGCTACGGCTTGGGCGCCAACGGGCGAACGGCGTCGTAGGCCGTCTTGTCCGGTTCGGCGAAAGCCCGGATGCCAAGCTGCTCGCAAATCAGCTTGTCATCCTTGACCTTCTCCAGCAGGAAACTCTTCAGCTTGGCGGTCATCACTGGATCGGCCGACGGGCCGGCAACGACAACCAACTCGGGAATGGGCAGGGTCTCGCCGACGATGGTGAACTGATCCTTGGACGGGCCGGTGATGAGGTTGCCGCCCTTTTCCGGCATCTGCGAATAGGCCACTTCGTCGATGACCCCTGCATTCACCGTCAGATCAAAAGCGATCGTCTTGGCCGTGTCGCCCTTGAGATACAAGCGGCCTTCCAGATTCAGCGGCGGAGGCACCAACTCAAACATCAGCTTCTTGACGGGCACGCCGGCGTTTTCCAGGGCCTGGCGTGCAGCGTAGTCGGTCAACAAGTCGCCATACGTGCCGAAGGCAAACCGCTTACCGGCGCAATCCGAAACCACCTTGACGTGCGAACCGGCCTTGACGACCAGGTACGCCTTTCGTGAGGTGTTTCCCAAGGCGTTCACACCCGAAGCAAGCAGGGTGAGCTGGCTGGTGTCCGGCACGGCCGCGTACTCACCCGCCGACAAGATCGCATACGCCACGTTACCCAACTCGATCTGCTTGCCGAGAGCAAGCCCGTCGGGCTGCGAATGAAAGCGGACCGGACAACCAAAACACTCCTCCAAACGCGGGTGCAGGGCGCGGTACTCGGCCGGCACGCCGAAGAAATCCGCCTTGGTCGTACCGATCTGCACGATCTTGTGCTCTTGAAGGCCCGCTTCCTTCTGCGCACAACCGGAAGCAGTCAACATGACGAAGAAAACCAGTCCGCTTGTTCGGAGAAGTCTTGCAGCCATGATGTGTAATCTCCTGCACGTTCCCTTTCGGGTCGCGGTTACACGGCACTGTCGCCAGCACACTTCGGCGCGTCGGGGCGAAGTATACCCACGCCGGGCGGTTACGCTCAAGAGCTAGGTCATCAGGCAGCCAAGCCGCTCCCCGGACCGCATCGGCCAACGGGCGACAACGGTCTTCAGCGGGCCACTATGGGCGTTTATCCCCGTAGCCGTTGGGGTGCGAGCGATGCCACGCCCAGGCGCCGGCCACAATCGCCTGCAAATCCGTGAACTTCGGCCTCCAGCCGATCTCACCGCGTATCTTGCTTGCGTCCGCGCACAGGATCGGAACATCGCCCGCCCGGCGGGCCTGCTCCACGACCGGAATGGCATGGCCCGTGACCTGCCGAGCGGCCGCAATGACCTCCCGAACGCTCGCCCCGCGACCCGAGCCGACGTTGTAGAAACGCCGGTCGCCAGGCTGCAACACCTGCAGAGCCAGAAGGTGCGCGTCGATCAAGTCCTCAACGTGGACGTAATCTCGGATGCACGTCCCGTCATCCGTCGGGTAGTCCGTGCCGAAGAGCGTCACATGCGGCCGCTGTCCCAGGGCGACCTTCAGCACGTTCGGGATCAAGTGCGATTCGGGGTTGTGATCCTCGCCGATATCCGCCTCCGCCGCCGCGCCCGCGGCGTTGAAATACCGAAGCCCGGCAAAACCAAGCCCCCAGGCGACAGCCGAATCACTCAAGGCCCATTCGACCGCCAACTTGGCTTTGGCGTAGGGACTGGCCGGGGCCTGGGGCGTGTTTTCCGTGATCGGCATGTGAGCCGGCTCGCCATACGTCGCGCAGGTCGAACTGAAAACCATCCGCCGCACGCAGTGGCGCTGCATGGCTCGAAGCAATCGAATCGAATTGCCCACATTATTGTCGTAGAATCGGAGCGGATCGACGACCGATTCCCCCACCTCGATGAACGCAGCAAAGTGCATCACAGCGTCAAGGGAAAAAAGCCTGAAGACGTCATCGAGGAAGGCCTCGTCGCCAATATCGCCCACCATCAGCCGCGCGCCGGGCGACACCGCCGCAGCGTGCCCGGAAGACAGATTGTCCACAACGACAACCTCATGCCCGCCCCGAACCAACGCACGAACGGCGTGGCTTCCGACGTAGCCGGCTCCTCCCGTAACCAGTACCTTCATCTCCCAAAGCCCCTGCGGCGCACCGCGACCTCCGATCCTCGCACACGCGGCACACACGGGTAGGGCAAAGCTTCGGCTTTGCTCCCCAGCCTCGGATCCCCGCACGCGCGGTGCATACACTATCACGCCGACCCCGATCGGGCCAGACGGATTGCCCGATCACCTATCGCCGGGGATAATCGCCGCACGCAGATGTCTTCACACTTGTCGACTGCCGGATCGGTCATCACCGCCATCGCCGTCGCCGGCTGCGCGCTGCAATTCGGCTTCCCGCCGCCGGCGAACGTGGACTTCGTCTTCGACGCCGCGGCACCCGCCCCCGCAACGGCGCCTGGCGCCGCGCCGATTCACACCGACAAGGCGATCTTCGATCTCATTCCCGGCCGCTCCGGTCACCACGCCGCCACACTGACCGCCTTCCCCGACGGCGAACTGCTGGCCGGCTGGTACTCATACGTGGGCCCGGGAGAGCTGGATGGCTCGGCGATCTACACCGCCCGTCGGCCCGCGGGGGCGGAAGATTGGAATGCGCCCGCCCTCCACATCGATCAGCCCCCCGGCCTGGGCAACCCCGTGCTCTACAGCGAGGGCGACGAGACATGGCTCTTCCACGCCGTCGCCGGCGGCGGCTGGAGCACCGCCCGCATAGAGGTTCAGCGGTCGCCTGACCGAGGACTGTCGTGGTCGTCATGCCGGCCCGTCGCCGGCCCCATCGGCTCGAACGTCCGCTACCCGCCAGTCAGAACCGCCGACGGCAGACTGCTGCTGCCGGCCTACGATGATCTGCTGCAGCGATCTTTGTTCTTTGATTCGCCCGACGGCGACAACTGGACGCTCCGCTCGGCGATCTGGACGAGCCCGCCGTATCAAAACATCCAGCCATCACTAGTGCGACTCGAATCAGACAGGTTACTGGCGATCATGCGAAACGTGGGCAAGGGCTGGCTATGGGTATCCGCCTCGGACGACGGCGGCCGAAGTTGGGCGTCACCCCGCGACAGCGGCCTCCCGAACCCTGCCAGCGCCGCCGTCCTGCTCCGCCTCGCAAACGGCAATCTCGTCTTGGTGTTCAACGACAGCCCAACCGAGCGCCGCCCCCTGTCGGCAGCCCTCTCTCCCGACGAAGGCCGCTCGTGGATAAAGCCAAAGGTGCTGGCAGACGGCGACTCATCCTACAGCTACCCCACTGCAATTCAGACCGCCGACGGACTCATCCACGTGCTCTACTCGCAGGGCCGCGAGTCTATCCGACATGTTGTGACAAATACGTCGTGGATTGTCCTCCATTGAGAAGGGGTGGTTGCCGGCGGGGCTGCGAAGCGGCCAGACAGAGGAGAAGGAGCAAGGACGGAGGGCCTTGCGCGGGACTCCTGGCCGCTCAGAGAGCGCTGCCCATTCTTCCACCTTTATCCATTCAAATACACCGCCCACGGGCCGCGGGGATCCGTGGGCGGAGATACCTTCAAGATGGAGTGGCTCCGTTTGCGGTGCGACTCACGTAATGCACGGCAGGAACGGATGGAACCAGGAGGAGACCGGCGGCGTAACGACACCCAGGAAGTTCAGGGGGATGTACATGATGTCGAGGACGCCCTGGAGGGTGTTCACCAGCGGCTGCACGAGGGCACAGATGATGTTCGTGAGGTCCATGGTTCCTATCTCCTATAAAGTCGTGGTCATGGCGAGGGTCTGCACCTCTCGCCAACCTCCGTCACGGAAAGTGCGCGAAGCAGGCGCGCTTCCCACGTCACCATTTATTTCGGCCAAAGCCCGGCCGTTTCAACAGCCACGGCGAGGTAATGCTACGGACGCCCCGGCAGTTTGTCCAGATTGTCGCGGCGGAGCTGCCGGGGGTGTCAGAAGGGAACGGCTTCGTCTTCGTCGGCCTGAGCAAGGTCGTCATGGTCCGGGGGGAGAGCCTGCTCGTAAGTCCCGGCGGAGCCTGCATCGTATGAGCCGCCGACGTCAGGCTCCGGTTGGTAGGACCGGCCGCCGTAGCCGTCCATATCTCCGAGGCCAGGGTGAGATGCAGGTCGGAAGAGGGCAAACCTGGTATCAAATTGCAGCACCACGGTGCCCGTGGGGCCATTCCGCTGCTTGTCGACAATGAGCTCCGCTTTGCCCTGGATCTTCTCAAACTCCGAGAGGCGCTCCGTTCTCTTCTTCTTGTCCCAGTAGTACTCCTCGCGATGCAGGAGGATGACCACGTCGGCGTCCTGCTCGATGGCCCCGCTCTCGCGGAGGTCGCTCATCCTGGGGCGGTTGCCGGTCCGCTCCTCGACCTGGCGGTTGAGCTGAGCCAGGGCGATGATGGGAATCTCCAATTCGCGGCCGAGGGCTTTCAGGCCGCGGCTGATCGAGGAGATCTCCTGCTGGCGGTTCTCGCGGGCGGCGGCGCGGTCGTACATCAGTTGCAGATAGTCGACGAAGAGCACCTTGATGTCTTGCAGCAGCTTGAGCCGGCGGGCCTTGGCGCGAAGCTCCATGACGCTCATTCCGGGCGTGTCATCCACGAAGATGGGGTAGTCGCGCATGCTGCCGGCGACGAGGCGGAGCTTGGTGATCTCCTTCTCGCTGAGCACGCCGTGGCGGAGGCGTTGCATCTCCACCTCGGCGTGGGAGCAGAGCATTCGTTGGGCGATCTGCTGCTTGCTCATTTCCAGGGAGAAGAAGGCCGCGGGGGTTTTTTCCGCGATGCCGATGTACTCCAGGATGGAGAGGCCGAGGGCGGTCTTGCCCATGCTCGGGCGAGCGGCGATTATGATTAGGTCTCCACGCTGAAAGCCACCCAGTGTGTCATCGAGTTCCTTGAAGCCGGTCGGGACACCGCTGTAACCGCCTTCGCGCCGGGCTTCGATGATCTTGAGCGTCTCATCGAGCGGCTCGCGAATCGCGACGGCCTGTCGGGCGATGCGCTGCTCGGCGACGGCGAAGAGCTTCTTCTCGGCCTCGTCGAGTATCTGAGCGGCGGGGTCCTCTTGCCCGTAGGCGGTGTGGAGGACGTCCGTGCAGCACTGGATCAAATCGCGAAGCAGCGACTTGTCGCGGACGATGCGAGCGTGGTACTCGCTGTTGGCGGCGGAGGTGACGGAGCTGACCAGATCAAGGAGATAATCGCGCCCGCCGATCTCGTCCAGTTGGCCGCGGCGGCGCAGGGCATCTTCCAGGAGAATAATGTCAACGGGCTTGTTCTCGTCATAGAGGTCGATGAGGGTCTCGAAGAGGATGCGATGGTCCGGCCGATAGAACCGGAAGGACTCGTCGCGCGGAATAATCTGCAGGACGAGGCCGATGCTCTCGCGTTCCAGGAGCATCGCCCCCAGAAGGCTCATTTCCGCCTCGAGATCCTGCGGCGGCAGGCGGCCGGACTCAACGGACTCAGTTGTCGCTCGGGCGCCCGGCGTCGGCCGCGACCGATCCTGGTTCGACGATGGCACTGTCGCCTGCGACATCGGCCCCCTCGCTTTCCGCCCCCTCTTCGCCTTCCAGGTTGCCGGCGGCCTTCTCGGCCACGACCCAGACCTTGATGACCGTGCTGATATCCTCGGCCAACACGATGGAGACTTCCTGAGCGCCGACCTGCTTGATATTGGCGGACATTTTGATCTGGTCGGGATGGACGGAATGTCCCTCGTCCATCATGGCGTGGGAAATCTCGCGAGGCCCGACCGAGCCGTACAGGTGGCCTTCGGGGTTGCAGGCGGCGCTGATGGTCACCTCGACCCCGGCCAGCCGCTGACACATCGAGGTCAGGAAGGCGTGGCGCCGCTCTCGTTCCGCCGCCGCCCGCTTCTTATCATCCTCGATGATCTTGAGATTCGCCTTCGAGGGCACCAGGGCAAGATGGTGGGGAAGGAGATAATTCCGGGCATAGCCGGCCGCAACCTCCACCACGTCTCCGCAGAGGCCCAGGCTGGGGATATCCTTTCTTAACAACAGCTTCATCGTCTTCGCTCCTATCCGCAGAACGGCATCAAGGCAATGAACCGAGCGCGTTTGATCGCCCTCCGCGAGGACCGCTGGTGCTTCGCACAATTCCCGCTGCGCTTGCGAGACAGCATCTTGCCCTGGTTGGTGACCAGCTTATGCAGGACGGTCAGTTCCTTATAATCGATTTCCTCGACTTTGTCCCTGCAAAACCGACACTTGGCAGCCTCCCGCGGCCGAAGTTTCTTCTTCTTCCGTTGCGGCGACGGCCTGGATCTAAGCATTGGCATAATTCACGTCTTCCTTTCGGGATCCTCTGATTTCCCCGGGTGCCCAGCGGCCCGGAGCAAACCCTCGTTAGCACGGTCTTCGTCCTGTGGATCGCTGCCGAGCCGGTTCACTACGCCGTGTCCTGAACCTGCGCGGCCGCGCCTCAGAACGGCACTTCCTCACCGCCAATCGGCGAAGCGTCATCCATCGCAGGGCCGGGCTCATCGGCCTCCTGATGGCGAGGCGGCGACGCTCCACGGTCGGCCCCGCCGCGAACGCCGCCCGAACGATTACCACCGCCAGGCGGCCCGCTCAGGAACTGAAAGTTCTCCACGACGACGGACAGCCTGCTCCGTTTCTGGCCCTCCTTGCTTTCCCACTGCTCGAAGCGCAGGCGACCTTCAAGAAGAAACGGCTGCCCCTTGGTCATGTATTGGCTGATTGTCTCCGCCTGTCGGCCAAAGGCCCGACAGTCCACGAAGCAGACCTCCTCTTTCATCTCGCCGGTCTGCTGCGACTTCCACTTGCGGTTCACGGCCAGACCGAACTCACATACCGGCGTATTGCTCGGCAGGTAGGAGAGCTGGGGGTCTCGCGTGAGGTTGCCGGCAAGGATGACCTTATTGAAATTCGCCATAGCAGCGGTTCCTCCAAGTCAGCGGCTGGGGCCTCGCACAAACCTCCCAAGCAGGGGAGGGCTTACTTGTCCAAGCCCATGTCCTCGTCCGGGGTCGCTTCCCCATCACCTTCGTCAAGATCCGCCTCGTCGGCGTCCACAAGGTTCGCGGGTGCTTCATCAACTCCCACTTCGACGGAGCCGGCCGGGGTCTTAGCGGCGTCGGCCGGGGCCCAGGAACCCTCGGTTCGCGGGCGTCCGCCCCATTCCTCTCCGCGAACCGGAACTTTCGGCGGCGGTTCCGCGGCAAGGGCCTTGTCGATCTCCTCGCGGGTCATCCGATCACGGCCCAAGACAAGCACGCGGACGGCCTGTTCACTCAGTTGGGCATCCCGTTCAAGCGAGACGATCTTCTCCGGCGCAGCCTCGAAGTACGTCAGCACGTACAAGCCCCGCCGGAGTTGGCGAATCGGATAAGCCAACTTGCGTTCGCCCCAGTTCTTCAAGCCCAGGACTTTGGCGTCCGCCCGTTGCAGGATGCGGTTGATCTCCGCCTCGGCCGCCGAGAAGTTCGGCGCCAGCGACGGGTCCATCAGAAACATCGCCTCATACGTCTTCACGAATCACTACTCCTTGGACCGACCACCAAGCCGTCGGCCGGTCATGATCGCCCTTCATCGTCGACCTCTTGCCGGTTGGTCTCGTTCATTGCCGCCTCGATACCCTTGTTCAGCCAACACTCGACCGCATCCGCCGCTCTTATGACCGCCTGGCGGGCCTGGTCTTCCTCGCCAGGGGCAAAGCGGCCGAGCACGAAATCAGTCACCGAGCCGTGTGCAGGCCGGCCGATGCCGATCCTCAAGCGAGCCAGTTCGTCGGTGCCCAGGCAACGGAGGACGTCACTCAAGCCTTTCTGTCCGCCGGCCGAGCCCTTGGCCCTCAGCCGCAACTTGCCCAAGGGCAGGTCCACATCATCGGAGACCACCAGGACCTCGCCCAGCAAGCACTGATAGAAGGCCACGGCCGCCGCCACGCTGGCGCCGCTGCAGTTCATGTAGGTCAGCGGCCGCAGCAAGGCCACCTGCTCACCGCCCAACCGTCCTGAGGCGGTCGCTCCCTTGAACTTTCCCCGCCACTCACCGAACTGCCAGCGTTCGCACAGCAAATCGGCGACCAGAAAGCCGACGTTGTGGCGTGTGCCCTGGTACTTCGGGCCGGGGTTTCCCAATCCGACGATCAGCTTCATCGCGCCACGCCAGGAGCAGGCCTTGTTTACTCGCTCTTCTCCTCTTCCTCCTCGGCCTTGCCCTTGGCGATCACCTCGGGCTCAGCGGCCGCCGTCTCCGCAGGAGCCGCCGCCTCGGCGGTCACCGCAGCTTCCTCGGCCATGGGCTCGCGGACGGTAGCCACGACGCTTTCCTCATCGGTGAGCACCTCCAGGTTGGGATCCAGCTTCAGGTCCTTGACGTACATGACCTCGTTGAGGCCGATGCCGCTCACGTCAACACGGATAACGTCCGGAATCTGCAGGGCAGGGCACTCGATCTCCAGCTCGACGATTTCGTGGTGCAGCACGCCGCCCTCGGCCACGCCTTTGGGGTTCCCCCGAAGTTGGAGAGGAATACGAACCTTGACCTTCTCGGTCAGGCTCACCCGCGTCAGATCCACGTGGAGCAGCTTCAAGCCGAGGTGGTCGTACTGAGCGTCCTTGAACAAGCAGGGCTGCATCTTGCCCATCAGGTCGAGGTTGACCACGTGGGTGCCATGGCGCAGTTGCAGCTCCACATCGTGGTAGTCGAGAACCACCGGCTCGGGGTCCTGCTTGTGCCCATAGACCACCGCCGGCAGCTTGCCCGCTCGTCGCAGCCGCCAGGCGGCCCGCGACCCCGCCGCCTTTCGCGGCTCACCCTTCAGCGTTGGGATTTCCATCACACCTTCCTCACGTTCTATTGAACAGACTGCTCACCGATTGATGCTTGTGAATCCTGGCGATCGCCTCTCCCAAAATCTCCGCGACCGTCAGCACGACCATACTGCTCAGGCGACTGCGTATCTCAGCCGAGACCGAAATCGTGTCCGTCACCACAATCTCCTTGAAAGGCGCGTCCGCCAGGCGCTCCAAGGCCGGGCCGGCGAAGACGGCATGCGTCGCCGCCGCACGCACGCTCTTGGCCCCGCGACGCACTGCAATCCTGGCGGCCTCGCACATCGTCCCCGCCGTGGCGATCATGTCGTCCACCATCAGCACGTCCCGACCCTCCACGTTGCCGATGATGTTCTCGATCACCGCCGTACTGCCGCTCGTCCGCCGCTTGTCGATCACCGCCAAGTCGCAGCCCAGCCGTTCGGCGTAAGCCCTGGCCCGCTTCAAATTGCCCACGTCGGGACTGACAATCGTCATCCGCTGCCGGTCGATCTCCTGAAAATGCCGGAAGATCACCGGCGACGCGTATAAGTGATCCAAGGGAATGTCGAAGAAGCCCTGTATCTGCGGGGCGTGCAGGTCCATGGCCAGCACTCGATCAGCCCCCGCCTCGTGGATCAGATTGCTCACCAGTTTCCCGGTGATCGGCGTGCGACCCTCATCCTTGCGATCCTGCCGGGCGTATCCGAAATACGGGAGTACGGCTGTGATCCTCTTGGCTGACGCCCGCCGCAGGCAGTCCATGAAAATCAACAGTTCCATCAGATTGTCGTTGACCGGCCGGCAGGTCGACTGCACAACGAATACGTCGCGCCCGCGCACGTCCTCGTGCAGTTTGACAAACAACTCGCCGTCGGGAAAAGTCTCAAGGTCCGCCCGACCCTGCGGGATGTTCAGGTACTCACAGATCGCGCCGGCCAGCGCCGGGTTCGAGCGGCCGCTGAACACCTTGATCTCATCGTTGGGGCTTGGCATCCGTCATCCTTTAGTTCGTTGCTCCGGATGGTCCGGCAAGGTCGCCGCTTCGGTCATGCTCCCGCCGGCACCGACCCGGCCCGGTGACCATCGTCACTCCCTTGCATGCATCTCCCCGCATCCCGTCTGGGCCGGAGGCCGACGGGCACATTGTGCATTCCGTCTCGATTCCGGGTCCTTCCCGGTCCGTCCCCACGCGGTTGCGTCGAGGGCTCGCAGCACTCCCGGCCCAACGCGGGCGCCATCCTCGATCGCTGCTCCCTCCTCTACGCAGGCGAAGGGACCGACCACGCAGCCGACGCCGATCCTCGCGTTACCCTCGATGCAGGTGAACGGTCTGATGATCGTTTCCTCGCCGATCATCGCCCGACTGTCGATCCACGTGTTGTCGGGGGCGACAATGGTCACGCCTCGCTCCATCCAACCTGCCTGGATGCGCCGCTGCATGACTTTGGCCACCTCGGCGAGCTCGCTGCGCGAGTTGATGCCTACCGCGTCCACCGCCGGCACCGAAACAGCGGCCTGCACCATGCCGCCGCCGTCGCGGATAATCGCGAGCACGTCGGTGATGTAGTATTCTCCCTTGGCGTTGTCCGCCCGCAACTTGGGCAGGGCGCCGAACAGGGCCTGGGCGTCGAAACAGTAGTAACTTGGATTAACCTCGCGGATCTTCAGTTGATCCGGCGTGCAGTCACGGTGCTCAACGATCCGCTCGAACCGCCCGTCCGGTCCGCGGATGATTCGTCCGTAGCCCGTCGGCTCCTCCAAAACCGTGGTCGCGATGGAGGCCGCCGCCCCAGCCGCGCGGTGAGAAGCCAGCAGCCGCTGCAGAGTCTCCGACCTGATGGTGGGCATGTCACCGGCGATGACCACTACGTCGCCGGAAAAGCCCTCCAGCGCCTCGGTACACACCATCACCGCGTGCCCGGTGCCCTTCTGCTCAGTCTGCTCGACGAAACGCACGTCAGACTCATCGTGAAAGGCCTGGACGACCATCTCCTTGGCGAAGCCAACCACCAGATGCAGCGCGGCGATCCCCGCCTGGCGGCACGCATCCATCACGTAGGAGATCATCGGCCGCCCGCAGATGTCGTGCATCACCTTCGGCAGCTCGGTCTTCATCCGCGTGGACTTGCCGGCAGCCAGGATGATTGCCGCCGTCCGGCGTTCGCCCGGGCAGGCCTTTGGGGCTTGAAGGTTCGCATGCTCATCCGCCATCGCGCGGTCTCTCCTCATCAAGCGAACTACCCGGCGAGGATTCGAACCTCGACCAGCAGGACCAAAACCTGCTGTGCTACCATTACACTACCGGGTAATGGCAACTCCAAAGTTGTACGCTGCTGCTTGAGAGCCGCCGAGCAACCCGGGCCCGGCGCTGCCTTGAATCGGCCGGTCACGGCCAGATAAGACGCGGCAGCGACTGGTTCTCCCTGGGGCTAGAGCGCCCGGCCGCGTGCTGGACGCCCTCAGGCCGCCGCCGCTTCTCGCGCCATCGGCCTGCCCCTTTTTGGGGGAACGACATTTCAGATAGCCTCCGGATTCCCGAAGGTCCGCCCAAAATAGCAGGCCGCTCGCGGCCTGTCAAGAACGGCTAACGACCATATCCACCACTGATACGCTGCCGGACGCCGCAGTCCGAGAATAAGCGAGTCCGGCTTTCCCGTTGCCCTCCCCTTATTCTCGCGATCTTGCCCGGCTTGCCTCTCTTCCGTTTGTATTGGATATCAGAAGAGGCACGCTTTGTAAGTGTAACCTGGTTGGTCCTCGCCAAGCCTCCGCGCGCTCAAGGTGAACGATGTTGCATGGAAGCCTCTGCGCCGCTCGATGCCGAGGTTGCTCTATCCGGATGCCGGCGCTGTTGGCGTTCGCCTTGGCTTTTCTTTGCGGCGGATGCGGCGGCAACGAAGGTTCATCTCTGCTTCCGGATTGGGGCGGCGGCCCAACGCCTCCGTTAGACCGACAGGTACTCAAGGCGTTGTCCGATCGCGACGGAGACGGTATTCCGGATGCGTTTGATCCGTACCCTGACAACCCCGACGCCGATGGCGACGGTATTCTCGACGGCCTCGATGACGACTGGGACAACGACGGAATCCCCAACTGGCTGGATCCAGACCCGCTCAATCCGGACGCCGACGGCGACGGGATACCCGACGCACTGGACGAGCATCCGCTCGATCCTGATGCCAACGGCAACGGCATCCCCGACGGCATGGAAACCGACTCCGACGGCGACGGCCTAGTCGATGCACTCGACCCCGACCCGAGCAATCCGGACATCGACGGCGACGGCATTCTCGATGGTAACGACTCCGATCCCTTCAACCCGGACGTCAACGGCAACGGCATACTGGACGGCGACGAGACGGACACCGACGGTGACGGGATCGTGGACTCGCAGGATGCATATCCCAACGATCCCGACGCCAACAACAACGGTATCCCCGACGGCGACGACCCGGATTACGACAATGGCGACGGCATTCGCGACGGCGAGATCGTCGACAGCGACAGCGACGGCTGTCCCGATCACTCCGACGCCGATCCTTACGATCCCAACGTGTGCTAATCAGCCCGGGGCGGCGGCACCCGTGCATCTGCAACAACGGGGCTGATTCCGGTTTGTGGATGTGACGGGGAGACATACTCGAATGCTCGTTGCGCACCGGGCGCCGGCGGGGACATCGACCATGCGGGTATGTGCGGAGGATCAGGCGGGGGTCCAGGTAGACGATGATTGGCGTCACGCGTCCGTCGATGGTGCTGCAGCGGGCAGCCGTCTCTACCCGAGTCTCCAACACCGGCCTGCAAGTTTACTCGCCGCGGAGACCGGTTCCTTTGCCGGCTTGACGCAGCCTGGCGCAGCTACCGTGCGTTGTTCGCG
Organism: uncultured Planctomycetaceae bacterium; assembly: GCA_964470125.1. GTDB lineage: Bacteria > Planctomycetota > Phycisphaerae > UBA1845 > UTPLA1 > DATKKX01. Next base: position 14,895 of record CAYYBO010000003.1, read on the forward strand.
GCTTCGACGGTCTCCGCCTCGACGAGCGATTTCAGCTCTTTCACCGCAGGAGGCCCGCGCCACAAATCATCGCCCGCTGCTCGTCCACGTCGATTAGAATGCCCGCATGGAAACCCGGCGGATTCGGAACTTCTCGATCATCGCCCACATCGACCACGGCAAGAGCACGCTGGCCGACCGGCTGCTGCTGCGCTGCGGGGCCATCACCGAGAGGGAGTTTCGCGAGCAGTTCCTCGACGACATGGACCTGGAACGCGAGATGGGCATCACCATCAAGGCCAACCGGGCGACGTTGCAGTACGAATACGAGGGCCCTGCTCAATCCGCTCGCCCCGGCAAATCGCCCGAGGGGACAATCCGCAGCCCGCACCCTGCCCTTGACGAGTCGAGCGAACGCGCTGGGCGTCAAGAGTCCACAACAGCGCCGCCAGGCGCTTACACGCTGAATCTCATCGACACTCCCGGGCACGTTGACTTTCACTACGAAGTCAGCCGGGCCCTGGCCGCCTGCGAGGGCGTTTTGCTGCTGGTAGACGCCGTGCAGGGGATCGAGGCCCAGACCCTGGCCAACGCTTACAAGGCCATCGAAGCCAACCTCCGCATCATCCCAATTGTCAACAAGATCGACCTGCCCGCCGCCCGCCCGCAGGACATCGCCTTGGAGCTGGAGCGGATCCTCGGCCTGCCCGCCGACGAGGCCCTGTTCGCCTCGGCGAAGACCGGCGTCGGCGTGGAAGAGATACTGAAGGCCATTGTGGAACGCATCCCTCCGCCGTCGGGCAACGTCAAGGCCCCGCTGAAAGCTTTGATATATGACGCCAAGGTTGACCCGCATCGGGGCGTCGCCTGCCACGTCCGCATGGTTGACGGCGTCATGCACAAGGCGGACAAGGTACTGCTGATGGCCGCCGGGCGCATGCACCAAGTCGGCGAACTAGGTGTTTGCACGCCGAAATTCTCGCCGCGGACCCGGCTGGCCTGCGGCGAGGTCGGCTATTTCTTCGCCGGCATCAAGACCATCCACGACGTGAACATCGGCGACACGGTCACCCTTGACGGGCGGCCCTGCCAGCAGGCCCTGCCGGGCTATCGGCCGCCGCAACAAATGGTGTTCTGCGATTTCTATCCCGGACCAGGGACAACCAGCCCGCAGCTTCGCGAGGCGATCGAGAAGTTGTGGCTCAACGATTCGAGCTTCAACTTCACGCCGGCCGCCAGCGCCGCATTGGGCGTCGGCTTCCGCTGCGGCTTCCTGGGCCTCCTGCACATGAAGATCGTACAGGAACGGCTTGAGCGGGAAGGCGACATCGACGTCGTGCAGACGGCGCCCACCGTCGGCTTCGAGGTTGTGTACAAAGACGGCGTGGCGCGGATCATCGAGTCGCCGGCCGATCTGCCGCCGCCTGAACAAATCGAGGAGATTCGCGAGCCGTACGTCCGCGCCGAGCTGATCCTGCCGAGCAAGTTCATCGGCAACGTGATGCGGCTGAGCGAGGCCCGGCGAGGCGTGCATCAGCGGACGGAGTATCTCTCGCCGGAACGGGTGGTACTCACCTATGAGTTTCCCCTTGCCGAGATCATCTATGATTACTTCGATCGCCTGAAGAGCGTCACCAGCGGTTACGGCACGATGGACTACGAAATGACCGGCTTTCGACCGGACGAACTCGTCAGGCTGAATATCCTGGTCAACGGCGTGCCGGTGGACGCCCTCAGCGTGATCGTTCACCGCTCGCGGGCGGAGTATCGCGGGCGGCGGCTGATCGCCCGATTGAAGAAGGAGATCGATCGGCACTTGTTCGAGATTCCCATCCAGGCGGCGATCGGCAACCGGATCATCGCCCGCGAGACGATCAAGCCGGTCCGCAAGGACGTTACCGCGAAGTGCTACGGCGGGGACATCACGCGGAAGCGCAAGCTGCTGGAAAAACAGAAGGCCGGCAAGAAACGCATGAAGCAAGTCGGCAGAGTGGCCATACCGCAAGCGGCGTTCATGGCGGTGTTAGACACGTCGGAGTAGGCAAGAACAAACGGTGGAGGCTGCGGGCTCTCGCACCAGTCAACTGCTTGCCTCGTGTTGTCCTTGTGGCGGCGGCTCGGTCGGCGACAAGAAGTCTCTTCCGCCGCCAGCAGATCGCCCGGGCTGGATCAGCCCAACAGCAGATCGATGAACGCCTGAATGTCGCGGCCGTCCAGAACGCCGTCGCCGTTGCAGTCGGCGGCGAGTTGCTGTTCCGGCGTCGCGGAGCCGGGGTCGAGCAGCAGATCGGCCAACAGGCCCTGGTCGTCATTGGACAGACTGCCGTCGCCATCAAGGTCTCCGCGATGTTGGGCGACGACGTAACGCAGGTTGGACGACTCCGGCCCATAGAAGGCGATCCGCGGGCGGTTGCACTGGTCGAGATCCATAGACAGCCAAAGTGACGTTGAGCTCGTTCCCGGATCGTACACGATCTGGGAGGCCCAACCGCTGCTCGTATAGCGGGCCAGCTTGATGCACGCGTGGCCGCTTTTGGCGCCCCAGTAGGCGATCACCGGTCTGCTGGCAGAGTCATAACAGATCGCCGTTGAGCCCTGGCAAACGTTGGCGTCGATCGCAGACTTGCCCCACATGCCCACGGTGCAGACGTCGCCCCTCTGGGCGATCCGCAGGTCACCCTCGCTGAGGGCGTATTGGCTGATGGCGATCAAGCCTTGTGAGTCGAGATCGATCGAGGGGTAGTCGCCCACGCTGTAGTTGGTGCCGCCGGCGAAGCTCTCCACGACCTGGGTCTGCCACACGCCGGGGTTGCATCGGTTCTGGGCGTACTTGAGTCTAGAGACGTTGTTGATTCCGGATTGAATCATGTCGTTGTAGGCGATGTGTAGATAGCCGTCGTTGTCGATCTCAATGGCGTTGTGGTTGGTACTGATGACCGTGCCGGTGTTGTCGATGTGCGTGTGGCTCCAGACGGCATCATAGTAGGAGAGCCAGAGGTCCCACGGCCCCCGCTTGTGGGCGATCCGCGGGTTGCCGGATGGATTGAGCACCAGTGCCGGGAAGTAGACGTCGTTTCCCGTGCCTGCGTCGTAGACCTTGGTCTTTGACCACGACCCCGTGAAGAGTCGGCTTGCGTGCCACAGGTCCTTGGCCTGAGCGAAGTCCGGAGCGCCAGCCCAGGCGATCTGCGGCCATCGCGTCCAGGAGACGGCGATGGATATGCCCCACGCCCTGGCGTTCACCGCCTCCACGTTCTCGCGGGTCCAGTTTCCACCGCTCCTCCACTTCCCGCGTACTCTCCCAGAAACCCGTCG
>CAYYBO010000003.1:18198-32043 GCA_964470125.1 uncultured Planctomycetaceae bacterium
TGGTTGGTCCAGTCCTCGTAGGCGATGTGCGGATTGTTGTCCTGGTCGAGCTTGAGGCTCACCATGCGACCGGTATCCGCCGAGGTGTTGTCCACGATCTCGGGCTGGCCGAAGACGTACGGCGAGCCGGTGAAGCCGCGGATAGTAGTGTTGGCCAGCCAGGGCACGTTGGCGGCCACAAAAGGAACGGCGACGTTGCGGGGCGTCTGCCCCACGGTGTCGTGGACGACCAGCCAGTTGGTGTTGCCCAGGATGTCGTCCGGCGTGTTGGCCAGGATGTACCCGACGGCGGCCACATAGTGCCCTCGGGCCTGGCCGTTTTCCAGGAATTCATCCCAGTACTCGCCGTTGCCCCAAGGGTCTCCGCCGAATGCACCAAAGCCCCAGTAGGACCAGCCCAAAGAACCCTCCGCTGATGCATCGGACTTGGTCTGATTGAGGTTGATGATGTTCCAGTGCTTGAAGGCGACCATGATCGGGCGGTTGGAGTCGATCTCCAGCGTGATCTGCTGCCAGGCCTGGGCCGTTGTGAGCATGGGCAGTCCGCCGTCAGCGTAGCCGAGGCCTTGCGTGCGTGCTTGGAAGCCGACAGCCCCGCGGTCCTTGAAGAACTTGTTGAGGCCCAGCTTCGCGCCCCACGCGGGTCGTGAAACATCTTTGATGTAGGTGCCGATGTGCCCTCCATTGCCCAACGCGGGATCGCCTGTGCGGTTTGTATCCATGTACCAGCCCAGGTCATCGGCGCTGGCGGGCGAGAGCATGCCTCTGTTGCCCGCCCCGTTGGCTTCGTAGTCCTGCCACGCCGGCCACTGGAGCCACGGTTTGCCACTGGAGGAGTAGACCGCTCCGTCGGAGATCGCATGACCGCGTTTATCCTCCCAGTAACCGACGACATTGGCCGCGGCGGTGGGCGTACACCATGCCTGCCAAGGACCCGGCGGCCCGCCCATCGGTCCGCCGTTCGGGCCGTTCGCTCCATGCCAGTACGGCTGGTTCCAATCAGGAACAAGCCCTTTGACGAACTTCGCTGCCGAGGCCGCACTCGGAAGGCCGAGCATTACCAGACAGAACGCAGCGATTGCCGCCGGCCGCACACTATTGGAGATGTTTGTAGAAGAGGACATCGCAAAACTCCTGAGCGGAATGGGGCCTGACGCGCGAGGATCACGCTCCTCCCACCTATTCTCTGGACCGCAAGGGAGCAGAAAACACAACGGAGACAGGTGTTGGTGATCGGCTAGTCGAAACCCTACGGCGGTCGCGCGGGACGGGCCCTTATGGGTTCATCCTGGCCCTTGCGGCCGCAAGGTCGATCAATTGAATGCCCTTGGCGGCACCGACGACGAGCAGCCCTCCGTCGCGAGAGACGGCGAGCGTATGGACCGGCCCTCCCAGGCTGGGGAGCGTGGCCAGCTCAGTGTCGGTCGCCAGATCCCAGAAGCGAATTGCACCGTCGTACCCGCCAGTGACCAAGACGTTCCCCCCGTCGATGAATTCGACGCCGTTGATCCAATGGGCATGTCTCCCGGTCATCGTCCGGGGCGAGGGATCGCCGGTCGCTCCAACACGGATCGCCAAATCGGCGCTTCCGGTGGCGATGTGCCGGCCATCCGGTGAGAAAGCGACCGCGTTGACCCATTCTCGATGTTTCCACACGCTGACGGGATTCTCTTGACCGATCTCCCACACCACGGCCCGCCAATCGGTCCCGCCGGAGACAAGTCGTTGACCGTCCGGTGAGAAGGCGACGGCAAGCACCGCTCCGGTGTGAGCCCGCCACTCCTGCCGCATCGAGCCGTCACCGCAATGCCAGACAACCAGGCGTCCGTCGCGCCCTCCTGAGGCGATCAGCTCGCCATCAGGCGAGAAGGCGATCGCGCGGACTGACTGGCTTTCCGTGGACCATCGAGCCGCCTCGGTTCCGTCAGGCGAGAGCCAAATAGCCAGTGTTCCATCGCCGTCAGTCGTGGCAAGCCGCGCCCCGGTCCGATCGAACGCAACCGCCTCAACGGGCGAAGAACCCGCCTGAAAATCTCGCGGGCTGCATGGAGGGCTCGTGGATTGCAGGCGAACCCGGCCGTCGGGCATGCCGCCCCAGGCGAGCAGCCCTGCTTCGCCGGAAACCGCGACGCAGGTCCGTTGAGTCCCAGGGGGCACGTCCCAGTTCAAGAGGCCGGGATGGCTATCGAGATCCCACATGCGCAAACTGCCGACGGCTCCGCAGACAAGGCGATGAGACCGCGGCACGAAGCCGATCGCGTACACGGCCGTCTCGTGCGCCCGCAGCGCGCCGATCATTCGACCCTGAGGCACTTCCCACACCCAGACCTCGGCCCCCCAGGACGCGCAGGCCAACAAAGCGCCGTCGTCGCTGAACTCGACCGATGGCGTCCAGCACACGTGAGGTGATTTGTCTGGCTCGGGTGCATCCGGAGGAGCATCCCACAGTGATGTCGGCCGCGGCTCCGACAGACCGGTTTTACAGCTCCACAGCTTGTTCGCGTCACGATCCCACAATGAGAGTTCAGCGTTGCTCCATACGGCAACGTGTCCTAAGTCTGGACTGACGCGGACGGCCTCGATGGGTCTGTCAAAGCCGTGAATCTCGAATAGGACTTGCCCGTCATCCGTCGAGCAGGCCCGAACGCCCCCCTGGATGGCGAAGGCCGCGCAATCTCCCGAAAGGCTCAGATCGGCGGCGACCGGCGCGGCGAGTCCTTCGAAGGTTCGCAGACGCTGCAAATCCCCACCGTCGCCAAGCCCGCAAAGCACAAGGCGTCCATCCGACCCGAAGATAACTGCCGAGTTGGTCTGCCGAGCAAATCGGATAACTCTTACCTCGCTACCGCCTTCCGTAGTCTTGGTGATCTCCCTTCCCGTCTCCGCCTCCCAGACTCCGAGATTTCCGTCGGCGCCGCCGGTCGCCAGGCAGCGGCCATCCGGCGTGAATGCCACTGCGCGAACACCGCCGACATGGGCATCCCACGACCGAATCATCGCCAGCGTGCGGGCGTCATGGAGGCTCGCACTGCCGTTCAGATGGCCGGCAGCGATCTGTTGACCGTCCGGCGAGAAGGCGACGGCTGTAAACCAGGTTGGGAAGCGAAAGCGGGCGTCGAGGGGATTCTGCACAAGATAGCCGAGCATCGACCAGTATGCCTGCCGGTCGGGACGCTCGCGATACGCTCTGGACAGCAACTCCTCGGCCAGGCTGTCGTGGCCGGCAGCCAGGTGGGCGACCCCGCGCCGCAGCGTACTTACGTGCAGTTGCTCGGAGAGCTGATCCCGTTCACTTTGAACCTGCACGTATAAAATGGAAATGGCGACGGAGGCGCCGAGGAATATGGCCAATAGGGTCGCGGCGACCTGGACATGACGCCGGTAGCGGGCGTACGCCTTGCGAAACAGGTAGAAGCTGCCCGAGCGATTGGCCTCGACCGGCTCGCCACGGAGGTACGCGCGAAGGTCCGCGGCCAGTTCCGCGGCGGTCTGGTAGCGTCGGTCGGGGTCTTTCTCCAGGAGCTTAAGCACGACGGCGTCGAGATCTGCTTTGATTCCGGCAATCAGGTGCGACGGCCACGGCGGAATCGTGTGAACGACATTGTAGAGAACATCGGCCATCGAGCCATTGGTGTCATACGGCATTCGGCAGGTCAGCATTTCATAGAAAACCACGCCGAGGCAGTAAAGATCGCTGCGGATGACGAGCACCAGTCCACGGCCGGCCGCCTGCTCGGGCGAAAGATAGGGCAGCGTTCCCACCCATTGGCCGTTCTGCGTGATGCGCGACCGGTCCGAGGACACGATGTCCTCGCCCCCGACGAAGCGGGCTAGCCCGAAGTCCAGGATGCGTGGACGGCCGGCGCTGTCGACGAGGATGTTGGACGGCTTGAGGTCGCGATGCACGACGGCGTGCTGGTGGGCGTAGTGCACGGCCTCGGCGAGCATGAGGAACATCCGCACCTTCTCGTCGGCGCCAAGGTCTTGGGCCGCGAGGAAGCGATTGAGCGGCTTCCCGTCGACGAACTCCATCGCACAATAGGGACGTCCGTCGGCCTCGCCGCTCTCCAGCACGCGGACGATGCCCGGGTGATCGAGGGCCGCAGCCAACTCAACCTCCCGCTCGAAGCGCCGCTGGGCGGAAGGTGACTCGAGCAGGCCGCCGGCTGGGAACTTGAGGGCGACAATCCGCTTGGTGGCCACTTGCAGGGCCTTGTACACCACCCCCATGCCTCCGCGCCCCAACTCGTTCAAAACCACGTAGCCGCGAACCTGCACCGGCGGCGCCGACTCCGCCTGTGGTTCAGGAGAAAGAGGGGATGCCGGTGTTGCAGAGGGGGCCGCAAGCCCACGCATCAGTCCGAGGGCGGCGAGGCATTCCCGCAACTCCCCCGCCACCTCGGGATACCGACTGACCCACGCCTCTACCGAGACTGCTTCACCGCGATTGAAGCTCTCGACGTAGGCGTCGATCGCCTCCGCCAATCGGCGGTCATGCCGACCGTTCGTCGTGGGCTGGTCCGCGGACATCGGTCTGACTCAAGAGCCCGTTCAGGAACTGCCACTATGGATATAATAACCGCGGACGGACACATGAGCGTCCGATTGAAGGACGGGTGGCCCGTGGGCGAGGATGCAACGGTTCAATTGTGGTTAGTCCGCGCCGTGCAGGGCGACCTTGCCGCTATCCAGAAGCTCATCGTGATCCACCATCAGCGGCTGCGAGTCGTCGCCGATCAGCGCCTGGCCTCCGAGCTGCGAGCAAAGATCGAGCCGGAGGATCTCCTCCAGCTCGTCTACGTCGATGTAATCCGCAACATCCGGGCCTTCCAGGTCCGCGGACCCGACTCCTTCTTTCAATGGATGGTGCAAATCCTTGAGTCGAGGCTGGTGGACGTGCATCGCCACTACCATGCTGCCGTTCGCGACGTCCGGCGCGAGATTCGGGCGCCACGTTCCCAGTCCGCCTACCAATCGCTGGCCTCGCACCTCGCCCTGGATAGTCAGACCCCAAGCCGCATCGCGGCCCGCGAGGAAACGGAGGCCCTGCTGCTGGCGGCCCTGGCCGGGCTTTCGGACGACCACCGCCGCGTCCTCGAATTGCGCTACCTCAACGGCCTTCCTCTCGCCCGCGTCGCTGAGCTCATGGATAGGACCGAACCGGCCGTGCAGATGCTCCTTCTCCGGGCGATCCGCCGCCTTCGCGAATCGCTGCAACGCCTGAGCCGCCTGGCTGCACCCGGCGGGTGAGATCCAGCCCAGTCACCCGCAAGACCTTCGCTTCTGTGGGTCGCTGCACTCGTGTGGCGCGCGCCGGAACCCCCGCCGAATGCGGGGGCTCCGAGGAAGCGCGGGGCCTCCGCGCATTTCGCCGAAGGCCCCGGGAGGAAGTTGTTTACGGCCCAAGTAGTGCCGTAACGAACGGACCAATGTCCGCCAGAGTCAGGAACCCGTCCTGGTCCATGTCGGCGCAGGCGCAGTTGCAGCTCGCCGAGCACGCCTGGAACCCGTCGATCAGGCAATGCACGAAGCACTGGATATCGAGACCGTTGATCAGTCCGTCCATGTTCGTATCGCCGAGCAGGTCGCAGTCCAGCGTGGTCAGCGTGAAGGCCAGATCCCACGAGGTGCCGGCCGGATACTCGAGCGGCGACCCGCTGCCATACATGCTCCCCGACACGGGCGCTGTCGGGTCGTAGATCATCACGCCGTCATCCATGAACACGTGCGGCCGGGTCTTCCAGCCCCACGGGTAGTCCGGATAGACGCCGCTGTCGTACACCGCGGCGATGCTGATCCAGTAAATGTTCTCACCCGGATCCTGGAAGAACCACTCGTCACGGTCCAGAATCTGATCGAACCTGAAGCACGCCTCCGGCGGGTTAGCCATGCCGCCGGTCGGTTCGCGCGGGTCCCAATCCCAGCCGACGAACTCATAGGTGAAGTTGTCGCACCAGACCTCCCAGATCATGGTCCCAGGATGGCTGAACGGCTCCGGCGGAGAGGGCACATCCGTCCAGATCCCGATGTGGAAGCGATCAGGCATCTGCGGCGGGTCCTTGTACGGCCAGTTGACGAACGAGCCCCACCAGTGCAGATCGGTCACCGGGTACTCGGTCGTGCACGGCCAGTCGTCGGCGACGATCTGATACCAGTTGTAAACCGACACCTCGTTCCAGCCGTTGTACCCGTCGTCCGGTGTGTAGGACTCCGGCGGCTGCGACCACTTGGTGTAGGGTAGTTGCCCGGTCTGGCCGATGATCCAGAAGGCCAGATCGATCGACTGACCGTTCATCTCATGCCCCGGCGGGTAGCGCAGCTCGTTCCACGGACCGACTACGGGCACCGGCTCAAGAGCGTTGGCCCATACCGCGTCGTCGTTCCAGTGCATCATCGACGTCTTCCAGCCGAAGGTGGCGTTCACGTCCTGCGACACCGCCTGGACGTCCAGCCAGTAGATGATCGGGACTTCGGGCGTGCCCTGCTGAACGAAGGCTTCGGAGACAGGAATGTCGAAGCTGTACATCCAGCAGGTGTAGTCCGCCGGCCAGGTGTAGTCCGTCGGCGGGTTGAGCCAACCCTCTCCGTTCGGAATCGTTTCCCAGACCGCCGCCCCGAACGATCCTGGGGCCCAGGTCCGCAGCCACAGCGTTTCGCCGGGGATGCTGTAGTCGTATGGGTTGTTCGGATCGCCGGCGGGGATGTCGCTGTGGATGCTCAGCGTAAACTGCACGCCCTGGGGCCACTCCGAGTACGGGATGTGGTCGTCCAGCCAGGAGCCGAAGATGTCAATGTGCGTCAGCGGCCCCGTGGCCGTGCAGAGGAAATCATCGGCTAACAGGTACTGATGCCCCGTGTGGCCCTCACGGTACGTGGCATTCACATCGATGCCGTTGGTGCTGAGGTCGGGAAGCTGCTCCCACTTCTGCCCCTGCTGGTCGGTGATGCGGAAGGCCAGGTCGATCGACTCACCCTCATACTGATGGCCGGGTGGATAGCGCAGCTCATACCACGGCCCCAAGTATGGTTCTACGCCCTTGCCCCAGACGGCGTCATCGTTCCAATGGCTCTCTGAAGTCTTCCAGCCAAAGAGCGCCTCGGCCTCGGGGTCTTGAGGTCTGGCCTGCACGTCCAGCCAGTACACCTTCGGCTGGCTCGCCGAGCCTGTTTGCTCGAACGCCTGGATCGGCGGAATGTTGAAGGTGTACATCCAGCAGGTCCAGTCGGCCGGGAACTGGTAGCTCGCCGGCGGATCGAGCCAGCCCTCTTCGATCAGAGCATACATCGAGTAGCTGAACTGGCCTGGCTGGAACTCGCGGGTCCACAACACCTGCCCAGGCCTGCTGTAGGGGATCTCCGGCGGATTGGCCGGGATGTCCTCATGAATGCTCAAATTGAAGATCACATTGCCCGGCAAACCTCCCGGCAGTTGATCGAGGTACCACGAACCCCAGATTTGTATCCGCGTGAGCCGGCTTGTCCTGGTGCATTGAAAATCGTCCGCCAGGATGAACTGCGGCGGCTCCACGGTCGGCGAAACGCTCGCGTTCACGTCGATGCCCAGGGTGGTAAGGTCGGGATCCTGCACCCACTTGACAACGTCTCCGCCCGTCGGCTCCGAGATCAACTCAAAGGCCAGGTCCCATGAGTCCTCCGGCGTCGGCCAGAAGATCGGTTCGCCGTTGACCCACGTGCTGCCCATGATCGGCGCCCGCGGGTCCCACATCCTCACGGCATCGTCCGGCGCCGGCGAATTCACATCGCGCGGTCGCGTCTTCCAGCCAAACACGTACTGAGTGGGGGCGGGGTTGGGCTGGTAGCACGCCGCGATGCTGATCCAATAGATGCCGTTGGCCGTGGGTTGATAGAAGTACTCGCTGGGGTTGAGCGTCTGCTCAAACAAGAAGCAGGATTCGTAGTCTCCGGTCGCCGGGTTGTAGTCCCAGCCGACCCAGGTGTACGTGAAGTTCGAGCAGATGATCTCGTGGATCACCTGATCGGGGTGACTGAATCCGCCGGGCTGCGCCGGCACATCCGTCCAGAAGTGGATGTGGAAATGATTGGGCACAGTCGACGGCGGGTAAGCGTAATTCCAACCGATGAAAGAGCCCCACCAGCGGATCTTGGTGATCGGATCGGGCGAACTGCAGACCCAGTCGTCGGCCGCTATGCTGCCGACTCCGCTCCCTGAATCATCCCACAGCGATTCCTCGTTCCAACCCAGGTATACGTTCCCCGGATCGATGGGCTCCGGCGGCTGCTCGTATTTCGGCTTCGACGGAAGCTCCGGCGTCGGCGGCTCACGGTTGGTGGTCAAAACGAAGGACATGTCCCATGAGCCGTGCTGCGTCTCTATGGGCGTGCCCTCCCCAAAGACCGCGCCCGGCCCGGGCATCAACGGGCCAAAAATCCGCACCGCATCGTCGTTCCAGTGCGGCAAGCGCGTCTTCCAGCCCCAGGGATTCGGCGTAACCCCGGTCGGGTACGACGCCGCGATGCTGATCCAATACACGTTGTTCTCGTGCGGCTTCTGATAGAACCATTGATCCCGTGGAATGATGAAGTCATAGCGGAAGCAGGTGTCCGGCCCGATCATCGGCGGGTAGAAGTCGCACCCGTCTCGCCGCTCAAAGAGCTGGGCCCGCGGCACCCACCACTGGTGGATCAATCGCCCAGGATGGCTCCAAGGATTGTCCGGGCTGACCGGCACGTCTGTCCAGACAGCAATGTGGAACATCTGCGGGCCCCACGGCGGCGCCTCCGGTCCTTCCCATGCCTGATACGAGCCCCACCAATGGATGTCGGTGATCGGCCGGTCGTCGTTGCACGGCCAATCATCCGCCACGTATTGCGGGCCTTCCCATCTCGACAGCTCATCCCAGCCCCAGAAGCAGTGCGGGTACTGCGATTCGTCGCTATACGTCGGCGGCTGGGCCCACTTGATGTAGTTCTGGAACGGCAGCACCGAGACGTTGTGCCAGTAGTTCCAAGACGCGATGATCCCCGAGCCCGGCACCGGTACGCCGACACTGCCCACCCAGTTCGAGTTCTCGTCGAAGATGAAGCTCATCGCCTGAGTGATGTCGAACAGCGGGTTGTTGGCGAAGGCGCTCGCCACGGGCGTGGTCGCCCCGATCCCCAACATCGACGTATTGATCGTGACGGTATTCGGGATGCCGGGCAAGAACGGTCCAGCGGCGCCCACGTTCCAATACCATGCCCTAATCGCTCCGGCCGCGTCCTGGATTCCGAACGAGACCACATTGATCGACGGCGGCGGCGTCACCGTCACCGTGATGGTGCAGTTGGTGAGGTTCGGGTCCAGGCCGTAATTGTACCTCCACGCACTCGAGTAGGACCCATCGGGAACCGACGGGAGGCCCCATACCATCACCAGGCCGGCGTCCTCTGGTTCAAGTCCGCCGCCGCCCCCGCCGCCCCAGACATAGAGTTCGCCGGTTGGCGGCATCGCCGGCAAGAACGCGTGCGACGGATAGGGCTCGCCTTCCTCCCGATACGCGGACCACTGAGACATGTAATCCTGCCACTCCGGCACTGTCACGGGCTCGACATGCCCGGAACTCAATGCTTGGCTCCATTCCTCCTCTGTCTCAAGCAGGAAGTACGGTGTACCAGCGGCCGGCTTCGCCAGACCGAGCACGGCGAGAACACACGCCATACCCGCAAGAAACGAAATGCCTTTTCTTCTCATGGCTCATCTCCTCTCTGCTACCCAGTTCTCGATTGAGGACCCTTGTTCAAGACCTGAGCTCGGCCTGGCGGCCCTCATAGAGCCGCTAACCGAGTCCCGATGTGTGTAGAAGAAGCCTTCCGCCGTCGAGTGAACGGCCCTACGCCCTTGGAAGGCATGCGAGAATCTCGCCTTTGTGCGACCAGACATGGTCGGCGGCCCCTCTCCTGTGATCCAGGCCGGTCGAGATGCTTTCCTTCCCCGGCAGCGCCAGGCGTTCCTCGGCCCAAAGGCGGATATGCTGGGCCTCAAACGCCGAACTGCGGTCGCGACCGGCACGGATCATGCCCGCTCTTCGCTGGCTCACTTATACCACCGTGTCGACGGGCATTACGAGACTCTGGCCACTCCATCCAAGTTTTCCGGGGTGAATCCAAGAAAACTCGGGTCGATTCATTGTTGCTGTGGCCTGGATCGACCCCGTCGCAAATGCCTCCCCAGTCTATCGCAAAGCATCCAAGGCACCGGAAGTTACCTGTTCCTCTGGTCGCGCGGAGCAACGTCTGCTCTCGACGTGCTTCGTGCAACTTCGTCAGAGACACGGGAGCCGGCGAGGCCTGTGCTCCCGCGATCATCGCAGCTCCGCCGCGCCTCTGACCGGCTGTGACGTGCGTGGCCCTCGGGGACTCCCGTACCCGGCTCGTGCAGGCAGATCAAACATAGTCCGGCAAGGTCCGACTCTGCGGCAGGCCAAGATTGCGCTCCTCGGCGGAGGGCATCGTGGGGGACGCCGCGATGCCCGCGATGTCGATCCAGCAGCCGACGAGTTTCCATTCCGCCGCTTACTCAACCGAGCGATCCTTTGATCCGACTACCTGATTAACGACGGGGCCGTCTGACGGCCTAGTGCCTCAGGCAGGCCCCTGCCAAAGACGCCGCGACCCGACCGGGTGCGCGGCCCTTTCGTAACAACCTGTGGCATAGCTCCAGACCCGGCCATCCGCCGCATCTGGGGCGAGAGGCGGCAATCATGCTGGATCTCAAGTCGGCGCGGGACAGGGCGATTCGTCGGGCAATCGAGATTGGAACAATGCCGAACATGGACCTGATTCATGCTCGGCAACGGATGGAAGGCTACGAGGCTTGCTTCGGGCGAGCGGAAGGGGTGTGCCATCGGACCCATTGTCGTTGGCACGCCGATTGTACAGCCCTGGCCTTGTTCAAGCCGGTCCGCGGCCTTGGGCTCAACAACCGACGTCGCATCGCCCCCGGTCTTGTGACCCGGGTGACCTTTGGAGGATTCCGGGCCAGCGCCGCCCAAGCCGGGCGGAAAGACGACGGAAGCGAGCCGACGAAGGCCGCGTCAAGCCGAGTGCCGGAAGCCGACACAGGCGTCTCCTCAGCCGGCGCAATCCGGCCTTGACACATCTACGGCGATCTTGCGAATGTCCCTGCGTGCCAACCGAGCCACGGGCCGGATTCTTGACAGCCTGCGCCCGCAGGTCGATACTCGCCGCTCCCGTGCCTTCGCCGAGCGCGAAGGAAGGAAGAATCGGGAACCCAGGAGGCAACGAATCACGCCATGACTCTCGCCTCGGACATTCGCGAAGTCTGGCAATTCCGCGAGGTCATCAAGAACTTCGTTTCCCAGGACCTCAAGGTCAAGTACCGCCGCTCGTTCCTCGGCTTCTTCTGGTCGCTGCTCAATCCGCTTCTGCACATGGCGGTGATCACGGTCGTCTTCTCGATCATGTTCCGCTTCCCGATGGGCCAGTTCGCGCTCTACGTCCTCAGCGGGTTGATCCCCTGGAGCTTCTGGGCCACGAGCATCGACGGGTGCTGCCTGAGCATCGTCCGGGCCGAAGGCATGCTCAAGCGGCAGTACTTCCCCAAGATGGTCTTCCCCATCAGCGTCATCGTGCAGAACCTGGTGACCTTCTTCTTGTCACTGCTGGCCCTGCTGCTCATCCTTGCCCCGATCACGGGTTTTGTCCCGTCGAAGGCCCTGCTGATCCTGCCTCTGTCGTTCGTCTGCGTGGTGGCGGTGTCGCTGGGGGCCGGACTGATCGCAGCAGTGGCCACCGTTTACTTCCGGGATATCCAACACCTGGTGTCGGTGTTTCTTAGCGCGTGGTTCTACCTGACGCCGATCATCTACCCGTTGGAGGCCCCTGCCGTCCGCGAGCGATCGCAACCGGCGGCCGTCGCGTCGGGGGCAGCAGACCCGGCGACGGTGACAGCAGACCTGGGGCCAATTCCCCACAAGTACCGCCGCTACTTCAAACTCAACCCGATGTTCTCGATCGTGCAGATGTTCCATCGGCCGATTTACGACGCCATGCTGCCGACCCCTTCGGAGACGGCCGCCGCGGTCGGTGTGGCCGCCGTGACGCTGGGATTGGGGTTGGCCGTTTTTCGCCGTCATCAGAATGCTTTGATCTTCAGCCTGTGAGATGAGCCGGCCATGCCCGAGTGCTTCGTCACGCTTGAGGATGTAATCCTACGGTTTCGGCTGTACTCCACCAACAGCCGGTCGATCAAGGAGTCCTTCGTCAACCTCGTCCTGCGCCGAAAATACGGCCATCCCACCAGCGAAATCACCGCCCTTGACGGCGTAAGTCTGCACATCCCCGCGGGGCAGCGCCTCGGAATCGTCGGTGACAACGGAGCCGGCAAGAGCACGCTGCTCAAGGTCGTCTCGCGCATTTACCCGCCGACGAGCGGGCGCGTCCGCCGACAGGGTTTCATCGTCCCGCTCCTGGAAGTGGGCATCGGCTTCAACCACGAGTTGAGCGGTTTGGAGAACATCTACCTCACCGGTGCGATCATGGGTTTCAGCCGGCGGGAGATGGCCAAGCGGATACAGCCGATCCTGCAGTTTTCCGAGCTTGAGGGCTTCGCCGACACGCCGATCAAGTACTACTCGTCGGGGATGGCCCAACGCTTGGCGTTCAGCGTCGCCACGGAGATTGAGCCGGAAATCCTCCTGCTCGACGAAGTATTCAACGCCGGCGACATCCACTGGATGGAGAAGGCCCGGCAACGCATGCGCTCACTGATCGACCGCACCAGCATTCTTGTCCTTGTCTCGCATCAGATGGACCTGATCCGGCAGTACTGCAACCACGTGATCTGGATGCAAGGCGGTCGCATCGTCAAGCAGGGCCCGCCGGAGGAGGTGGTCGGGGCCTACGAGTCCTCCGCGGCATCCTGACTTGGAGCCGCGGATGCTATCGTCCACTGCGGCACCGGCGTCTCGCCGGTGTCCACGGACGGGGCGCCCGTGCCACAGATGCTGAGGGATTCTGCGGCTTTGCTCAGACTTATCCGCAGGTCTCGGCCCGCCGTCGCCCTTTCTTAGACGCATGCACGTGCCGTTCGCGACGCGCAAATTCGCCGACCCCGTTATAATCAGGCAAATGCCCGCGCATGACTGCGACTTGATTATCATCGGCTCCGGCTTCGGCGGGGCGGTTTGCGCCTTGCGAGCGGCCAAGGCCGGCCTGCGCGTGGTGGTCCTCGAACGCGGCCGCCGCATGACGCCTGCGGCTTTCGACGCCCTCGCCGCCGGCGAGACGCCCGCGTTTCACGGGCGCGACCAGCCCGGGCTGATCGAGTTCCACCGCTGCAGCGGCCTGGTCGCGGTCGGCGCCAGCGCGGTCGGGGGCGGTTCGGTGATCTACACCGCCGTGACGCTGCCCGCGCCGGCAGAAGTGTTCGACGAAGGCTGGCCCGCCGGCCTCGACCGCGACACGCTGGCTCCATACTACGATCGAGTCGCCGCGATGATCTCGCCGACGCCGATTCCTCGGGCGCTGTCACGGACGGCGGCGCTGGAGACGCTGGGCGGTCGGATCGGGACCGAAGTCACGCGCTTGCCCCTTTCGATGGACTGGCCGCAGGAGGCGTCTCGCCTTGATCACCGGCCCGGCCCCGATGGCGTGTACCCGGAGTTAACGGCCTGGATACGAGGCGGCCACGCGGCTCGGAAGCGGACGCTCGCCGAGACTTACTTGCCGCAAGCAGAGGCCCGGGGCGCGGACATCCGCCCGCTGCACGAAGTTCAGGCGGTGATCCCGGAGGACGGCGGCTATCAGGTACGCTACCGCCGCCTGCATGTCGCCGGAGAAGAAAACCTGATCGGTACCAATATT
>CAYYBO010000003.1:32053-43732 GCA_964470125.1 uncultured Planctomycetaceae bacterium
GCATGACAACCGCTGGTGCGAAGGCGCGATCGCCGCGCCACGCGTCGTCCTTGCGGCCGGGGTGTTGGGGACAACCAAGCTGCTCCTCCAATGCCGCGACGCTCACAAGACTTTACCGCATCTGAGCCACGCCCTTGGCACTCGCTTCCACACCAACGGCGATTCCGGCGGCCTGCTCGTCGAACCTCGACCGGCTCCGACGCTCGACGGCGGCCCACCGGTCACCGCCTGGCTGGACTTCTGGCGGGCGCGCAAGCTGTTCGTCATGGAGACCGGCCTGATTCCGTACGACACCGGCAGCCTTGCGGGCTTGCTGAATCCGTCCAAGTGGCTTCGCGGCCTTCGGCTGGCGCCGGCGAAGCAGTGCATCTGGTCGTTTGGCGTGATGGGCCTGGAGGATAACCCCGGCGAGCTGCGGCTCAGCCGCCGAGGCAAGCTGGTCCATCGGCGAGATTCTCGGCGAAGCGAGGACTATCGCCGGAGAACGATGGAGACGCTGGGTGAGCTCGCCGCCGCGGCCGAGGCCAAGTTGATCGCGCCGCCGGCGATGATCGCCCGACTTCTGCCCGTCACCGTGCATCCGCTGGGCGGGGCGGTGATGGCCGACTCGGCCGAGGCGGGCGTGGTCGATCCGCTGGGCGAGGTCTTCGGCCATCCCGGCCTGTACGTCGCCGACGGCAGCATCGTGCCGACGCCGACGGGCGTGCCGCCGTCGATGACCATCGCCGTCCTGGCAGAGCGAATTGCCGAGAACATGGTCACGCGATGCTGAATGATGGGGATCACCAAGCTGCGCCGCTGCCGCTCTTCAGAATATTCCCCGCCCTGCAGGGGCGAGTTCCGTGGCTGCCGCTTGGCGCCTGGCCTACGCCGGTGACGGATGCGCGGCACTTCGCGGCGGCCCACGATCTGCGGGCCTTCTTCGTGAAGCGCGAGGACCTCTGCCATCCACAGTGCGCGGGCAACAAGGTCCGCGGTCTGGAGTTTCTGCTGGCCGACGCTCTCCACCGGGGGGCCGGCACGATCGCCACGCTGGGCGTGACCGGCAGCCACCACATCGCCAAGACCGCCTGGCACGCCCGACAATTGGGCATGGCCGCGCTGGCGGCCGTGGTCGACCAGCCGCCGGCGGAGTACGTGCGGCAGAACATCGCGTTGGGCCTGGCGGCGGGGGCGAAGTACATCCGGGCGAATCGCTTGACTCTTCTGCCCCGGTTCATCGCAGGGTATCTCGGCGCGTGGCGGCGTGAGGGTCGACGGCCGTACCTCATTCCGCCGGGCGGCACGTCGCCGCTTGCATGCCTGGGCCACCTGAGCGCCGCGCTGGAATTGAAGGAACAGATTGACGCGGGCCTGCTGCCCGAGCCCGATTTTCTCTATGTGCCCCTGGGCAGCCTGGGGACGGCGGCCGGTTTGCTGTCCGGCTGCAAACTGGCCGGTCTGCGAACGCGGCTGGTGGGCGTGGTCGTGTCGCACCGCTGGTATTGCACGCCGAGCCGATGGACCAGGCTGGCCCGGCGGGTGCTGCGGCTGATCCGGCGGAACGATGCGGCGGCGGCGCAGCCCTACATCAGCCGGTCCGATGTAAGTGTCGTAACTACGGCACTTGGAGCCGGCTACGCTCGGCCGACGGAGTCGGCGTCGCGCCTGGCGGCGGAGTTTCACGCCGCCGAGGGCATCGAGCTGGACGGCACCTACACCGCCAAGACGCTCGACGGGGCGATGCGGTTCATCGACCGCAACGTGTGTCGAAAAAGCACCCATTTGTTCTGGCATACATACCAGTTTGCCGCCGCGGCACAATGAGGGCTTCGCCTGGCGCGAGGGCAGTCGGCGCGATCGGCGTGTGAAGTTCTCCGGCTCCCAGCCACGGCATGCGGGCAGCAGCTCAAACAGGGCGGGCGGAACAGCACGCGTGCGAGGAAAGGGAGATAATGGCGGCCTTCAGCCCTCGTGCGTTCAAGCCGGCTTGGACTCGCCGGAACCTGCCGAAGGCTCGGCCTCGCCGTGATACCACTCGAAGGCCTTGCGCATGCCGTCGGCAAACCGCGTTTGGGGCCGCCAGCCGAGCAGCTTCTGCGTGTAGTCGCAGCGGATACGCTGGGGCAGGCCGGTCAAAGCGATGGCCGAGCGACGCAGGACGGCCTGGCGAGGACCGCTCTTGACGAGGTGCTCGCCCAGCCAGCCGAAGAGGTAGGCCACCTTGTAAGGGACGCGCTTGGTGATGCGGGGAATGCCGAAACCGTCGGCAAGGGCGTCAAAATATTGCCTCTGCGTTATTCGCTCGATGCCCCCGGCGATGAGCACCTGCCCCGCCGCCGCGGGGCAGCGGCCGGCCAGCACGACGGCACGCACGGCATCCTCGACGTACACGAAAGCCATCTCGTTGTCACCGTCACCGACGAGCATCATCATGCTGTCGGTCATGATCGAAGCAAGGTAGGTGCGCATGGTGCGGTTACGAGGGCCGTAGAGGTAGCCCAACCGGACTATAACCCACTCCATGTCCGACCCGGCCTTTTCGCGGACGACGCGCTCGGCGTGATACTTGGCCCGGCCGTAGTTGAACCAGGCGGGCGGCTCGGTGACATCGGTGTGTTCGTCGATGAAATTCCCGGTGGCCAGCAACGACGGCTGAAAAACGCCGCACAAGCTAATTTGCCCGAAGCGGCGCACTTACTTAACCATGGCGGCGGCTAACAGCATTGGCGTCCCGGCGACGGTGACCCGGTGAAAGTCCTCCTCGTCACCAACGATTTCAACACGGGCGGCGGAGTGATAGACCACTTCGCAGCCCTCACAAGCCGCCCGAAGCGAGTCAAGATCGTCGAGATCGCCGGTGGCTACTTCGGCGCCCAGCGAGGCGACGTAGCGACGGTTGCTGTTGAGGCGGACGAGGGCCCGGACATCATCGCCCGCCGCGACGAGCTGCTCGATCAGGTGACTTCCGACGAAGCCGGTTCCACCGGTGACGAGGGTTTTCATCGGCAACAGATTACCACCATGGGGGCGAGGAGGCACCACAGAAGAATCGAGAACAGAGGATTGAGGGTCTGAGGAGGGTTGCCGTGGGTGATGGAGGCCCCGCCAGGATGGCCGTATCGCTCGACCCCCGGCTGCTATGCTCGGCGATGGCCTGTCGGCCTCCGCGGGAACCAGCGAGGCACGGCTCGGCAGTAGTCAACGTAGGATTGGCCGAAACGCCGGCGCAGTCGCGGCTCCTCGATGCGGACGACCTGAAGCTGGGCCAGGGGGATTCCCAGGACGAAGAGGGTGAAGATGCCGGGCGAACCGAAGAAGACCGCCTCGCCAAGAACGGTAAGCAGTAACATGGCGGCGATGGGGTTGCGCATCCAGCGATATGGGCCGGTGGCCACGAATTCCTTGGGGGGGTCGAACTCGACGAAAGGTCCTTTGCCGACGAAGACCAGCCAGAAGGAAGAGATGAGATAACCCGTCAGACCGAGGATGAAGAACGCGCTGCCGGCAACTCGCTGGGCAATCGCGGGGGCAAACCAGGCATGGACGGAAGGCGGGTAGAGTCGCGAGCCCACATAGTCGAAGGCGTAAGGAACCGCGACAAGAATAAACGCCAGGAAGCCGGCGGCATAGAGAGTCATCCTGAAGATCAGCCATGCCGCTGAGGATCGTGCCGATGGCGGAGATATTACCATCGCACCGCGAAGCCGGCGGTCATCCACTTGCTGGACTCCACCGCATGAACGATGGCCAACTGGCCATCCTTTAGCTCTCCTGTTCGGACCATCTCATCCAAGTGGAGCAAGGTGGCGGCGCCGCCGCAATACCCGATGGTATCGCTTCGGAATTTGACCTGGTCGCGGGTAATGCGGAGCCGATCGAGAAAAGCAGGAATTTTGTCCTCGTAGAGCTGTCGCGTGGGGATGGAGACGACGTAGTGATCCACGGTGGAGGAGTCGATGCCGAGCTTCTTAGTGAAGCGGCACAAGCCCTCGAGGAGGAGCGGGGCCGCATTGTCGTTGACCGCCGAGAAATCCTGCCACAGGTGGTGCAGGCCGTCGGCGTAAAGCTCCGGTATCTGGTGGGATGCCCGCATCAGGTCTGCGGCGGCGCCGCCGGCGGTCATGCCGGCCGGTCGGCCCGCCCCGACGGACTCGACGAAAGTGCCGATGATTTCGCGGCCTGGCCGGCCGTTGCGATTGGCTTGAAGGACGAGGGCCCCCGCCCCGTCGGCGAGGATCCAGCGCAGGGCGGCGTGGACCTTGTCCATCTTCGGCTGATTGAAATAGCAGGAGCGAAGATAGATGGAGGACAACTGACTGTAGGCAACGAGGGCGGTTTCGTATCGCCCGCAGCGCAGGGCGTCGTAAGCGATCTGGACGCTTTTGCCGACGCCGGTGCAGTTGGAGTGCACCTCCAATTCCGCGCAGCTCTGCACGCCGAGTCTCTCCTGAAGCAAGGCGCTGGTGGGAGGGGTGCTCTGATCGTAGGAGGGACAGGAGATGATGATCAGGTCCAGTTGCTGCGGCTCCATGCCCGCCATCTCGAGGGCGTTGCGAGCGGCCTTCTCGGCAAGGCTGCTGAAGTTGAAGGTCATGTCGCCTGTTTCGGGATCGACGGCGAAGTGGCGCGTTCGTACGCCTCCGCGCTCCAGCATCTTCTGCCCTAGGTTCTCGATGAAGCTCTTGATTTTCGGCGGGGCGCGGTCCAGGGGCCCAAGCACGGCTTCAAGCTTGTCCCCCGGAACAGGAAGGCCAGGGAGGAAGCTTCCGGTACCAGCAATCCGAACGGGTAAGAGCGACATAACACTCCCAGTTAAGTGTCCGGCGCAGTCACGTCACATGTAGGTGGTCGGAGAACCCGACGTTGCCGTGCAACGGCACGCTTTGCGCCCGGCGCAAGCCTTCCTGGTCGATCAACCGCGGCGAGCGATGCACGCCTGGCGGCAAACGGAGGATAATAACCATCGGCCACTGCGCAGTCTATCCATGTATGGGAAAATGTTGCCGCCGACAAGGTTGATTCCGCACTGATAGTGCCCGGCCCGGCTGGCCAAGTACCATCATTGACACACGGCGACAGACACATTACCTTATCCTATGCATAATCTTATATCGCCGCGAGGGGGCGAGACGCAGCGGGAGGCGGCCGCCCAGCCACTCAAACAAGCCCCCCAAATACCCGGCGATCAAGCGAGGCGATTTTCCGACAACGAAACGACTTTACGGTGGAGCGATCATCCATCCCGCTGGAGTCAGCGCCCGGCAACCAGCACGGTCCACCTGCCGATGTGCACACTCGTCGGCCACCACAAACATGCAAACCGCAAAGGGGCCGGCGGGCAATCCTGGCGGGTTCACGGGCGTTCGGGATGTGCAACCACACGCCGCAGCAAAGGGGAGGCGGACGCTATTCGAACGGCAGTACACGGGCACGGGCGCAGCCGCAGATGCGATGTGGCTTAGCGGCTTGACCGGCGCATGGGGCGGGTAAGAATATCTGAGGAAGACCGGTTGGCACGCCTCAAGCAGTCCGATCGCGGTTTGCTGTGGTCTCCTCCTGACGCTCCGACGATCCGAGTGATCCGACGGGCTCAGCCACACTGTCATCCGGTCCCACCAGACAGCAACCTGGTCCGCGGCGGTTCCTGGACCGATCTCCGCCGACGGCCGCAAGACGGCGGCCAGAGCGGAGGCAATCGGGCTTGCCCAAGGAGTTTCCGCTTCGGGATGCTGTTTCCGCAGTCGCAGGAGACCACGGCCATGTTGTCGGACCCGGACAAGGACAATCCAACGCTAGGCTCCAACGGCCACGGGCGTCTCAGTTACAAGTTTCAGCGCCTTCGCGAGCAAATCCGAGCTTCCGTGCTCAACGGCGAATTCCAGCATCAATTGCCTGGTGAGCGGGAACTGGGCCGCCGCTACAACGCCAACGCCAAGACAATCAATAAAGCGCTCTCGGATCTTAGCAGCGAGGGTCTGCTCATCAGACGGGTGGGCTGCGGCACCTTCGTGGCCTCCAACAACGGTGGCAAGCCCCGCGAGAACAGCCAAGGAAGGGTCATATGGCTGCTGCCCAGCCGCGACGAAAGCGAATTACCTCATCGACAGCGCATGATGCAAGCCGTAGTGAGCCGGTTGGTCAGCGAAAGGCCGGGGATGCGCATCGTTTCGAGCCGCGGGAATGACCGATCAAGCCGCATCGCCCTGCATGCCTGGCCCGCGGCGATGCGAACAGCGACCAGAGGCTTGTTGTTCTACCCGTTTGAGCCGCTTTCGGGGGAGTCGGTCGGCGCTAGCAGCGAGGTAACGGCGGAAGCCTATAGACGGCACGTACCGATGGTGGCAATAGGCGGCTTCGAAACTGATGCTCAGGTCGGAGCAGTGGTGCCGGACTATGTGGACGCGGGTTTCCGGCTTGCTGAGTATCTCATGCGGATCGGCACGTCGATGGTCATCGTAGTCAGCCGGCAGGACGCGGCACGGGAAACCGAGATGGTCTTGAACGGCTGCCGAATGGCGGAGGCTCGCTTCCGCGTGCCAATCACCATCCTGAAGATACCCGCTGGGGCCGAGCCCGCCGAGCTATTGCAGAAGCTGTCCATCGAGGTTGGGGGACGGCCACATACGTCAGTGCCGCACCCCGATCGCCGACCCGGGCTGATCTGCGTCGGGCACCGGAGCTTTGAGGCGGTAGCCGCCAGCGGCAAAAACCTCGGCTTGGCGGGCAGCGGAGGGGTCGAGGTCGTCAGCCTGCCGGAACCGGGCGACAGGGCCGCAGAAGAGGCCGGTTGCACGGCGTACGAGGTGGATGCGGAGAAGATCGCGGAGTGGGCGGCAAGGGTGATTTGCGACACGCGACCGGGTGACAAACCCGCCGAAATCAGTGTTCGCGGATCACTTAGAATCCGAGGCAAAGAGCGGACAGCGGCTTTCCCTGACGGCCAACGCAGCCCCTAAGGACCGGGCACGTTCGGACTCGATTGACGCCCATACCCGATGCAACGCCCCGCCGGCTGCCCGTCGCTGATCTGCCCGCTGCCGTTGCTTACTTGAACTCCCTGGTTTATAAGGTTGGTTTTGACCGGCAGGTTGTCGGCCGGTGTCCATGCCAAGCTGAAAGGAACCTTCGCATATGGGGATCACTCTCGACGCCCTTTGCCGATTGCAGGAGGTCGAGCTGCAAATCACGGAACTACAGAAGCGCATCGACAGGAAGCAGGGCGTCGTGAAGCGACATGAACAGCGGATCGCGGAGTACGATGCGAAGGTGCGCGCATGGCAAGAGGCGGCGCGGGCGGATCAGATGGAGGCCGACCGTCTTGACCTGGACGTCAAATCCAACGAGGCCCAGATCGCCAAGCTTCGGCAGGCTCTCAATTCCGCCAAGACAAACAAAGAGTACTCGGCCATCCTGACCCAACTCAACACCACCAAAGCGGATAACAGCAAGGTGGAAGAGAAGGTGCTGGCGATCTTCCGGCAAATTGAAGCCAAGCGGAAGGAGTTGACAGCGATCCAGGAGGAGCGTGCAAAGGAACAGGCGAGGCTGGCAGAAGCCCAGGGCGGACTAAAAGACATTTGCGAGAAATCGAAGGAGCGGCTGGCCCAGTTGGCGGCGGACCGAGAGGCGGCGGCGGAGGCGGTGCCCCCGAAGGCCCTCGACACCTTCAACCGGGTAGCCAAGAAGCACAACGGCGAGGCGATGGCCCAGGTGGTCAGGACGCATCCCAAGCGTGAGGAGTACGCGTGCGAGGGCTGCAACATGTCGATCACCATCGAACAGGTAAACAACATCCTCTCGCGCGACGATGCGGTCTTGTGCAACACGTGCGGCCGCATCCTCTATTATGAAATGCCCGCAGCGCCGCAGATCCGTTGACGGCGCCGGCGAGACTTCCCGATTCATGAAACTGGTCCTTCACTTCGACGGGGGTTCACGAGGTAATCCCGGACCGGCGGGAGCCGGCGTTGTGCTTGGAGACGTCCAGGGCCAGGGAGTGTACGAAGCGGGCTTCTATCTGGGCCGAATGACCAACAACATGGCCGAGTACAGCGGGCTGGTGAAAGGCCTGGAGGAGGCAAACCGGCGCGGCGCCCGGGAGTTGACGATTTTCGCCGACAGCGAGTTGGTGGTGCGCCAGTTGAACGGGGACTATCGCGTAAAGAACGATAAACTGCGGCCCCTCAACTAGGCAGCCCTCCCCCAGCTCCGGCATCTGGACCGCTGGGTCATCCGGCATATCCCTCGCGAACAGAACCGCCGGGCGGACGAACTGGCCAACACGGCGATGGACGCCGGTAAAGACGTGATCGAGCTGGCTGCCGGCGATTCGGCGTGTGCGCCGGAAAGAGCCGCAAAACCGGCAAGAGCCAAGCTCCCCCGCGAGGACCACCCGCCTGATCCGCGAGCACCGAGGGAGCGCAGTCGAACACGGCGCACCCCGGAGGCGGGTCCAGCCCCTAAGGCGGCCGAGAGGACCGGCGTGGTGGTGGTGCGTTGCCTTCGCCCGGCGCGAACGGGGGCATGTCCTGTGCCATGCGATCAAAGCGCGAGATTGGTTTTCGATCAGGTCGTGCCGGCAGGGCTCTGCCTGGACGCGGCGGCAACGATCTTGCGGGCGGTAGAGACGGTCCGAGGATCACGCAAGCCCGCCAGGGTATACTGCAGCCGAGAGGGATGCGGGGCCTGTTTCAGTGTGGTGATGGAATGAGTTCTGTCAGAAGCAGCTCGCCGCGGACGGCCCGGACTGCACCGCGTTTACAGTCTTGGTGGCCAACGGGAGGCTCTCGTCCGTGAATGCCGCCGCCGTCATACCCGCTCGATACGCCTCGACCCGCCTGCCAGGCAAGCCGTTGCTCCGCGAGACCGGCAAGTACCTCATTCAACACGTGTACGAACAGGTGGGGCGGGCAAGGAGCCTGGGGGCGGTGATCGTCGCCACCGACGACGAGCGGATCGCCCAGGCCGTACGGTCGTTCGGCGGCCAGGCGGCGATGACGCGGGCCGATCATCCCAGCGGGACGGACCGCGTGGCGGAAGTGGCCCGCGGGCTGGACGCGGAGATCATCGTCAACGTGCAGGGCGACGAGCCGGAGATCGAGCCGGCGAACATCGACAAACTGGTGGCCCTGCTGGCGGATGACGCAACCGTGCCCATCGGCACGCTGGCCTGTCCGTTTCCCACGACTGCCGACCCGACCGACCCGAACGCGGTCAAAGTGGTACTCGGCGCGGGCGGTCGGGCGTTGTTCTTCTCTCGCTCGCTGATCCCGTATCCGCGCGACACGGCCGGCCGCGTCGCCCGCGCGGCCAATTGGCTCTTGCATCTTGGCATCTATGCCTATCGCCGGTCGTTTCTTCTGGAGCTGGCCAAGCTGCCCCCGACGCCGCTGGAGAAGACTGAGAAATTGGAGCAACTCCGAGTGTTGGAGAACGGCTACTCGATGGCCGTCGCGGTGGTCGACAAGGCGGCCATCGGCATCGACACGCCGGAGGACTACGCGGGGTTCGTCAGGCGGGTGACGGCACGCGGACAACAGTAAGATGAGCCCACCATTGGCGGATAGCACCACGTCATGAAACCGACCACAAAGTCGCTGGTTAGCGGCTGCCATTCCGTATAGAATGAGTCGTCAGGAGCCGGAGTATGCAAATCAAGGTGGCCTCCGACGCGATTGCCGACTTCTGCCGCCGAAATCACATCCGGAAGCTGTCGTTCTTCGGATCGGTGTTGCGGGATGATTTTCGACCAGACAGCGACGTGGATGTACTAGTGGAGTTTCAGCCCGGCCACCCGACGGGGTTCATCCGTCTGGCTGCGATGCAGTTGGAACTCGCGGGGATCCTTGGGCGCCAAGTGGACTTGAGGACACCGGCGGATCTGAGCCGGTATTTCCGTGATGAGGTTGTCCGGACGGCTAAGGTGCAATATGCGGGGGGATGATCGTACCAAGCTGCAACACATGCTGGACGCGGCGAGAGAGGCCACCTCGTTCGCGCAGGGTCGTGTCCGCGCGGACCTTGAGAACGACCGCAAGCTAACCTTGGCTCTCGTCAAGAGCATCGAGATCATCGGCGAGGCCGCAAGCGGGATTTCTCGCGAGTTCCAGGACCGGCGCCCGACGATCCCGTGGCCGAGCATCATTGCCATGCGGAATCGCCTCATCCACGCGTATTTCGACGTGGACCTCGACCGCGTTTGGGACACGGTGGTCGATGACCTGCCGCCGCTGATCGCCGAGCTGGAGCGAATCGCAGGCGGCGGATAGAAGAATGAGGCGCATCCGGTGTGCGGCACCCTGATCGAAAAGAAGCCGAACGATTGCCCTCAATGCGGCAGCTCTGATGTCGAAGCTCATCACGAAGGAGGACTGCTCAAAGGTCCGTTTACGATCAAGCCGCGGCGGCGGTGCCGACAATGCGGCAGCGTCTTCGAGCCACCAGCGGGCAGGGTGCTCTCCGCTCTTGTGGCGGTTTTTGGGCTGGGCAGCATAGCGTCGCCATGGCCGGGGCTGGTCGAGGCGATTGAGGCCGGGGACGCGTGCAAGGTTGTGACGAGTATCATATTCGTGATCGTCTGTATGCGCTTCGGCTTGCACGTGGCTTCGGTCGGCTTGCGGTCCCTTCTTCGGGCATCGGAGAAGCCGGCAGAGGCGGAACCATAGCATTACTCAAGAGCATTGGCGCACGGGCGATGTCGGTGGGTCCGAGCCGTTTGATGACATCTGGCCCTCCGACTACAATCGGCCCATGCCGCACGTAAAAGCGCCTCTTTCACAGTCGCCTGTACCCCAACACCGATTCAATCGAGCCGCTTCCACCCGCAGGAGCCAAGGATGACCGCTCACAATCTCTTGTCCGCCATCGCCAACGTCTCCGAGGAGACCGAGTTCTACACGCCGATGCCCGCCGGCTACAAGCCGGGCAAGACCAAGTACGTGGCCGTGTTCGGCACGGTCATGTCCGGCCTGGGCAAGGGCATCTTCGCCAGCAGCCTGGCCAAGGTGCTGAAGGACAAGGGTCTGACCGTGGCCCCCATCAAACTGGAGGGCTACCTGAACCTGGATAGCGGCACGCTCAACCCCTTCCGCCACGGCGAGGTCTTCGTGCTCGACGACGGGATGGAGTGCGACATGGACCTTGGCACTTACGAGCGGATGCTCGACCAGAACATGACGCGAATGAACTTCTGCACCAGCGGGCAGATCTTCGGAGCGGTCTTGGAGAAGGAGCGGCGCGGCGGATATTTGGGCCGCGACGTGCAGATGATCCCGCACGTGACCGGCGAAGTGAAATCCAAGCTGCGCGAGTTGGCGGTGCAGTCGGACGCGGATGTTGTCTTTGTTGAGATCGGCGGGACCGTCGGGGACGTCGAGAACGCCTATTACATCGAGGCCGTGCGGCAGCTTGCCTTCGAGGAGGGGCAGGGCAGCACCTGCTTCGTCGCTCTGACCTACGTGTTGGAGCCGCCGAGCCTGGGCGAGCAGAAGTCCAAGGCTTCACAGCTCGGCATCAAGAAGCTGATCGAATGCGGCATTCAGCCGCACATCATTGCCTGCCGGGCCTCGCATCCTGTCTCCCAGAAGGTGCGGGAGAAAATATCCCTGTACTCCAGTGTCCCGTACTAGCGGGTCTTCAGCATGCACGACTGTGAGTCCATCTACGACATGCCCGAGCTGGTCCGCGAGGCGGGCCTGG
>CAYYBO010000004.1:0-868 GCA_964470125.1 uncultured Planctomycetaceae bacterium
AATATTAGAAATGCCCCGCTTCGCCTCATGCCACTTAGCTTCATGCCATTCGGGACAGGCACCTCGCGGAACGCCGTTCCCGGTAGTGCCAGTGCCCTTCGGCTCGGAGCCAGTCCCCTTTTTGCCACGGACTGCCAGGGTCTTGCGCCGCTACGCGGCTGGGCGGGCAAGGCTGGCAGCAGTGCGGGGCCTGCGGCGGCTGGGGCGAGCAGGCTTTGCCCTCTCGGCGGCGGCCGAGACTTGAGCAGCCGGAGGCCATTAGCTTGGGCGGTTACATCGTGAGCAAGAAAGAATCGCGCCTGCGACTTGACAGGCTACTATGGACGTAGTAAGCTTACTATGTACTTAGCAATGGAGGCCCGCCCATGCCCAATACGCCGCCGCACATTACCGCCGCAGAGCTGGAGATCATGAAGGTGCTTTGGAGCCTGGGCGCGGCCACCGTGCGGCAGACGCTCGACGCGCTGCCTCGCGAAGCGGAAGACCGGCCCGCCTACACGACCGTCATGACCTTGATGAAGCAGCTCGCCGACAAGGGCGCCCTTGCGGTTGACCGCTCGCGCGAGCCCTACGTCTATCAGCCCGCGGTGGGACGCGAGGCCGTATTGGGCCATCGCGTATTGCAGTTGCTTCAAAGCGTTTTCGACGGGCAGGCCGAGGAACTGGTGCTGCACCTGGTCGAGGAGGCCGACCTATCCGCCGAAGACCTCAAGCGAATCGAGGCCAAGATCCGCAAGCGCGAGCAGGCCGACCAGGCAAAGCCCAAGGGCCGCACTCGGCGCGAGGAGGACAAGAAATGAGCGGGGCCTGGTTTCCCTTGCACATCGAGGTCGCCTCGTTGTCCTTGTTGACCTGGCTCGGGCAAGCG
>CAYYBO010000004.1:878-39288 GCA_964470125.1 uncultured Planctomycetaceae bacterium
CGCTGCTCTTCGGCACGCTGCTGGCCGTGTTGACCTGGCTCGGGCTGCTCCCCTTCCGCCGGCGGCTGCGACCCGGCGTCGAGATGACCCTCTGGGCCGTCGTGCTGTTCAAGTTTCTCATCCCCGTCGGTCCGTCGTGGGATTTCTCGTTGGCCAACCTGTGCAACCGAGCGTGGAACTCCCAGCGTGACGTCCTGGCTCGCGGGGACGGCGTCGAGTCCGCACAGGAACGGCCAACAATCCAGGCAGCGGCGGCGATGTCCACCACCGCCAACAGCCCCGCCAAGACGGCGGCGGCCTGGACGCCGCTCTTGGCCTCGGTCTATCTGGCGGCGGTCATCGTCCTGATCGCCGTGCGCTTCTGCAGCTATCGTTCCCTTCGGACCCGTTTGCTGGGTCTGCCTGAGCCGGGCGAGCCAACCAAGGTGCTCGTGCAGCGCATCTGCGGCTGCCTCGGGGTTGGCCGGGTCCCGCTGGTCCGGATCAGTGATGAGGCCCGTGCTCCCTTCGTTACGGGCGTTTTGCGCCCCATGCTTGTGCTTTCACGTCGCCAGCTCGTGCGGCCGAATGAGTTGGAGACGGTGATCGTACACGAGATCGCCCACCTCCGGCGGGGCGACTTGCTCGTGAGATGCCTGCAGTGTTTCGCCGGGACGTTTGTGTTCTTCTGGCCGATCGTCGCGTGGGTCAATCGAAGGATCGATCGCGCCCGCGAGTCCGCCTGTGATCAATGGGCCCTCATTCACGGCAGACTGACCGCGGGTGAATACGCTCGCTGCCTCCTGCAAGCCGCGGAGCCGGCGGGCCGCTTTCGCATCGCGCATTGTCCCGCGTGCATGGCCGGCAACCCCAGTGTCCTTGAAAGGAGAATCGATATGATTCTGTCGCTGTCCGACCGTCGCCCGAGACGGTCGATCCTGCGTTTCCCCGCCCTCGTGCTCCTGCTGCTCTGGAGCGGCTTCGTCTTGACCGGCGCCGCCGAGGCCCAGACCAAGGGCGGCTCGAAGAAGGTCAAATACGCCAACACCGTGGAGGACCGAGACCGACACGCCCAAGTCGTCTTTGAGCAGGTGATGAAGTTCGGCACGGGCGACCTCAACGAAGACGGCAAGATCACCAAGGATGAATGCTGGGCGTTCATGACGGCCGCCCTTCTGGAAATGCCCGAGAAGATCATGGAGGCCTATCCCGAGGCCGACCGTGACCAGGACGGCAGTCTCTGTGGGGAAGAGGCCTTCCGTTTCTCCCGCGGAGACTACGACTTTGAGCAACTCCATAACAAGATGAAGCAGAGCATCACCGACGCCAAGAAGTCCGGCGACGAGGCCAAGGCCCAGGCCTGCATGAAAGACCTCGAGGTCAAGGAGTGCGCCGCCTGGCACGTGATCCTCGATCGACGAGCAGATCTGCTCAAGATGATAAAGAAGCCGCCGAGCACCGAGCAGGTTCGCCTGGCGGCGGAGGAAATCCAGAAGGCCGACCAGAAGATGATGATGAAGATGCAGGCCGGCGATCCCATAAAGGAACTTGCCTACCTCAAGCAGCAGACCGAGCAACTGCGTGCCGAGGCGGCCCAGCTCGCCGGCGAGAAGGCCGAACTGAAGGCCGAGAAGTTGCTGCAGAAAGCCGAGGAGCTTGAAGCCAAGGCCGCCGAGTTGAAGGCCAAGATATCGGCGAAACTTCAAGCCGAGATCGCCAAGCTTGAAGCCGACGGCCATGCCGAGAAGGCCGCCCAGCTCAAGCAGAAACTGGCGGAGCTGGATCGATTCTGACGGTACGACGGCGAGCATCGCTTGGACGCAGGCCCTCGTGGAGCGCGCGCCCCGGGGGCCTCGCCGCGATGCAGCCGCGCCGCCCGGCAGGCTCGACCGCGGCAAAGCAGCGTCACAGACGCAGCGTTGTGGCCACGTACAAGAAGTCGCTGTCGTCGCAGGGCCCGGTCTCTCTGGCAAAGCCGCCGGGCATGAAGTGCGAGTAACCGATCTCGATTTCTATCCGCGGGTCGATTTGATAGCGCACACGGGCCTCCAGCTCTTGCCCGACGAAGTCCCCGCTTCGGCCGGTCGGGTCGCGTCGGTTCGGCACGACCCAGGCGTCGCTGTCGCTGGCCAGCCAGTATGCACCGTAAGAAGCGTCGAACTTGAGCTTCTTCAGCGGGCTCATTTCGACTCGCATCCTCGGTGCTATCACGTTCTGCCAGGTGAACAGATCGGCCGTCGAGTATGGATGGCCGGGGTCGAACAACCTCGCGAAGCGTTCGCTGAGACCGTCGTCAGACGTGCGATCACCGCTCGCGTACATGGTTGAGAAACTCAGCCGCGGCTTCCAATCGTGCTGAAATGTGTAGCCGATTTCGCCAATGGCGGCAAAGGCCTTGTGGTCCAACTGACCGGCTTCGCCGACCTGAAACGCACCGTCGAAATCGTAGTCGAATCCTGTTCGGCCGATCGGCCCGAAGCCCCGCAAGCCCAGGGTGTGGATCTCGCGGTCCGCCCGCGTCCGGTCCTTCCAATCCTCATCCAGGATGAAGTAGTATGGCTCCAGCGTGATGTACTGGTGCCACTTCCGCCACGTGCCGACCATCCCGTAGAACCAACGTTCCTCGTCCGTGCGATTCGGCTGCCGCATGCGGCGTTCCACCGGCTGCGCGGCAAAAACGTCAACCTGCCAGTCGGAACTCGGCTGACCAAGCCGCATGCGAAAGCCGTCGAACGAGTTAACTGTGTTCCGCCAGCGGTTTCGCCCCACCATGTGCCGGTCCGTGTACTCCAGCGTCATCCGTCCGGCCCGCAGCGCCAAGGGGTAGCCCTCGCCCAGCGCATCCTTGAAGTACAACTCTCCAAATGCCTGGAGGAAGTCGTTCTCGTCCACGTCGCTCGTCGTCTCGGGAAAGTCGCTGTTGAACTGCCGGCAATCCTGGAACTCCACGCCGAAGCGGAAGGGATCAACGATGTCGTGGATGCCCAGGTAGGTTCGGCTGCGCAGCAGGAACTGGTCATCCTCCTGGAGCACGGTCCGCCGGAAGTCGTCGTTACGATGCTCGAACCGCGTGCGATGCTCCAGCCCGAAGTCGAGCCACTTGAGCTCCTCGGCGCCGGGGAAGCCGTGCTCGCTGAGCGGCTTGGCATACCCCGGCGGCTCGGTCTCGTTACGCGTGCCGAAGGCCTTGGACTGGAAATAGGCGGGCTTCTTGGGCTCCTCTTTCTTGATTTCCGTTGTGGGCGCCTCGGCCTTCTGCCCGGAAGCCGCTTCGGCATCAGGGGCGGTCACCTGCTCCTGTTTGGCGGACTGCGGCGTCTGCGCCGTCAACGCCGAGCCGCAAACCAGCAACAGGGCGATGGCCGGTACCAATACTATCTGCAGGTGTAATTCGCTGGATCCCGGCTGCTGCCGCCCTGTGCATCTTGCCAGCCAACTTCGTCTTATCAGCCCATTCCAGGCGGTTCGCGGCGGCGTACCGTGGGTCATCGGGTCATCTCCAATAGCGTGCGGCAGGGGCCCGGCGCATACCCTCCCCCCATATCCACATCGTCAGCAAGGTATTTCGCAGGTTAGCGGAAGTCTTAAGTTGACCGAGGGACAGCGCCGCTCGGGCAAGGGCGGTGGATTGTCGCGACGAGGCCGTACCCTCAACCACGCGGCTAAGCCGAGCATTGGGCTCGCCAAACGAGGCGATCACGGTATAATGCGCAAGGGGTGTGCCCCCAATCGGTGCGCCGTAGCCGGCTGTTTTGGCGGTTGACCGCAGTTGAGCGATTTCTACCCAGGGCGAGCGTGCATGCCGCGGATCGAGATCAAATCCAAGGGCTCGACCAAAACGGTCCCATTCGACCAGCCACGAGTAACCATCGGGCGTCAGGCGGACAACGACATCGTCATCGAGGACGCCGTCGCCTCCAGGCGGCACTGCGTGATCGAGCAGTACAGGGGAACGTTCCGGGTGGTCGACCTGAAGAGCCACAACGGCACATGGCTGGGGGAAAACCGCATTCTAGAGGCGAACATCGACTTCGGAGATCGTATCCGCATCGGCGGAACCTTCATCCGCGTGCTGGCGGACAAACCTGTGCAGGCCGCCGCGGAGGATCTGCCCGTGGCCGAACTCGTCGAGGAGGAGCCGGAGGACATTCCGGTCCTCGCGACGATGCGAGTGAACCCGGCCGCCAACCTGACGGCACGCTCGCTGGCCGCCGGGCCGCTGTCCAAGCAACTCGCCCCGCTTCTGGACGCATGCACGCAGATGCCGGTACCGCCGGGGGCGCCGGAGGTACCGCGGGACATCCGGCTGCTGAACAGGAAGGGCGAGGCCATAGTGGTTGAGAAGGGGGAGCGATCGCGACCGGCCGAAGCCCTCGATGCCTTCCGGCAACTGCTGTTCGCCGCCTTCCGGACGCGGGCGACGGACATGCACATCGAGCCCAAGGGCGAGCTTTACTCGATGCGGTTCCGCATCGACGGCCTACTGCACTCCATCGGCGAGGCGACGACGAAGATGGGCGTCTCCATCCTCAATGTCATCAAGGTCCTGTGCGATCTGGACATCGCCAAGAAGAACGTCGTCCAGGAGGGCAGCTTCGCAGTGGAGTTGCCGGCGAGGAGGGTGGACTTTCGCATCAGCTTCACGCCGACGGTCTATGGGCAGAAACTGGCCCTGCGTTTTTTGGACAAGGCGGCGGTGCCGGACCAGTTCGAGAACCTGGGCATGGACCTGGACGGGGTGGCGGAGCTGTCGCGAATCTGTGAGCAGGACGCGGGGATGATCATCCTGGCCGGGCCGACGGGCAGCGGCAAGACGACGACGCTCTACACGGCACTGAAGACCATCAACGCCGAGACGCGAAACATTGTGACCATCGAGGACCCCGTCGAATACGAGCTGCAGCACACCACGCAGATATCCATCGATCCGCTGCACAACGTCACGTTCGCCGGGGTGCTGTCGTCCATCCTAAGGCAGGACCCGGACGTGATTCTGGTCGGCGAGATTCGCGACCACGAGACGGCCAAGATGGCCATGCAGGCGGCAACGACCGGGCACTTGGTGCTGACGACGATCCACGCTCGCGATACGGTGGGCACGGTCTTCCGACTGCTGGACCTGGGGGTGGAGCCGTTCTTGATCGCCAACGCGGTGACGATGTGCCTGTCTCAACGATTGGTGCGCATCTTGTGCCCGAACTGCAAGCGGGCCTACAGGCCGGAATCGACAATGATCCGCCGGATGAGGCTGGAGAACCGGCCGCACGGGATGTTCTTCGACGCGGTGGGATGCCGGCAGTGCATGGAGACGGGCTATCGGGGGCGGATGGCCCTCTTTGAGATGCTGATGTTCAGCCAGCAGGTGCGCGACGTGATCCTGAGCAATCCGACGATCTCCGATCTGCGCAAGGCGGCGGGCGAGTGGATGTTCCACACGCTGCAGGACAGCGGCTACCGCAAGGTAATCGAGGGGATCACGACGGTGCAGGAGGTGGACCGGGTAGCGAGCGCGGGGTAGCGGCGACGGCCGCGGTATTTCGGATGGACGGCACCCGGTGCTGGGAGTAATGGGCAATGGGTGGACCTTGACGGGCGGGGGAACCGGCTGAAGTATCGCTGGGCGACGGGCGGGGTTCGGGCGCTTTGCCGGTCGCGCTGAACCACGACGGGGCAAAGAACCTGGCGCTCGGTCCGCCGGCCTGCAACGCGGCCGAGCCAGGCGGGACGGTCGGCGGTGCTCGCGGTTTGGAGCGGGGCGAGCGCCTACAATCTGTGCAAGCGAGCCGGCAATAGGAGTCTGCACACTTGTCCGGCAAACTTGCCCTGGCAACTACGCTTGTCCCGCTGGCCGGCATCGGCCTGCGGGCGGTCGCGTGCTGAGGCCATCCCCTCGGCATGCTCGGTTCGAGCATGATCGTGCTGGGGATGTTCCTGGCGTTCAATGCCTCGCTTACGGCGGTCCGCACGGCGCCGGATCGCGTCTTCGCTGTGGCCGCCCTGGCAGTGACGATCTGCGAGGCCTTGGTCATCCTTTTTGCCGTTGCCTGGACCACGTTGCAGCCGGTTTGACCCCAGTCCGGCGAACACACGGCTTCCGGCGGGCCGGTCTCCATGAAGCTGAAGCATCGCTCCGGGTCGGCAGCCGCCGTCGGCCGGCCTGTCGGCAGCAGCGCTGCCTGAATGATGCACTCTCGATAGAATGCCCCCGTGCAAAGCGCCCACCCGGTCAACCAGAACTTCCTGGACAACATGGCCCGCCTGTGGCGGCACGATCCCCGGCTCGCATTGGCCGTTGACGAGCTGCCCGTGGAAGCCGCTCTCGATGTTTTGCCTTCGAAGAAGGGCCCGCTCACCGCCGTGGCCACAGCCCGGGATGGGCGGAAGCTCTTTCTCCACAGCCGCTACGACCCCGAGCAAGAAGCGCTCGATTTCTGCAAGAGCCTCGGCAAGAGCGAAGCTTATTGCGTCATTCTCAGCGGTCTCGGTCTCGGGTATCACGTTAAGGCCCTGTTTGACCTCTTTGGCGAGGAAATCGTCGTCGTCGTCACCGAGCCGGACCTGGTGACCATCAAGACGGCCCTCGAGCACGTCAATCTGGCGGCGGAACTGGACACCGGCCGCCTGGAGATCATTACCAGCCAAGCCAAGAATTCGCTGCACGAACGTCTCGGCCGACACGCCACCATGCTGATGCTGGGCACGCTGTTCGCCGTGCCTGCCGTCGCCCGCGACCACAACGTTGATTTCCACAACGCGTGCCGGCAGGCGATCACCGATTATGCCGCGTTCGCCAAGATGTCCCTGCTCACGCTGGTTCGCAATTCGGCCATCACCTGCCGCAACATCGCCAACAACCTGCCGACCTATGTCTGCACCCCTCCGGCGGATCTTCTCCGCCGTGCCTTCGCCGGCTGCCCGGCGATCCTTGTCGCCGCCGGCCCTTCGTTGGCGAAGAACATCGACCAGTTGCCTGCCTTGCAGGACAAGGCCGTGTTGATCGCCGCCCAGACCACGCTCCGACTGCTGCTTAGCCGCGGCATCAAGCCTCACTTCGTCACCTCGTTGGACTTCAGCGACCTGTCCAAGCAGTTCTTCGAAGCCGTGCAGGTTCCCGATAATCTCGTGCTCGTCGCCGAGCCCAAGGCTTCCTGGCACGTCGTCGACGCCTTCCGCGGCACGCCGGCAATGGCCGGGCATCGCATCATCCTCCTGGACAACGAATTCGCCCATCGCTGTCTCGGTGAAGCCCTGGCCAAACGGACGCCGATGGAAGCCGGTGCGACCGTCATGCACCTTGCCTTTTACCTGGCCCAGTGGCTGGGTTGCGATCCGATCATCCTCGTCGGGCAGGACCTTGCCTTTGGGGGTCATTGTTACTACACGCCCGGCGTGGCCATACACAGAGCCTGGCAGTCCGAGCTGAGCCGCTATTGCACGCTGGAGATGAAGGAGTGGATGCGTATCGTCCGGCAGCGAGAGATCCTGAGAAAGGTGCAGGACATCGACGGCGGGGAAATTTATACCGACGAACAGATGTTTACCTACCTCCAGCAGTTTGAGCGTGACTTCGCAAAGTGCGCCAGCCGCGTCATTGACGCCACCGAGGGCGGCGCTCGCAAAGCCGGCGCTGCGGTGATGTCTCTGGCCGACGCCGCGGGCCGCTATTGTGCCAA
The DNA here is from genome assembly GCA_964470125.1 of uncultured Planctomycetaceae bacterium. Taxonomy (GTDB): domain Bacteria; phylum Planctomycetota; class Phycisphaerae; order UBA1845; family UTPLA1; genus DATKKX01. Next base: position 8,531 of record CAYYBO010000004.1, read on the forward strand.
GCCGCTCGATGCGACGAAATTCGACTACCTGCGAAGGTCGTGGTACGAGCCGTCCCGGCTCGATCCCGCCCGCGAAACCCTGGCGACCAAGCGCGATGAGCTCGGCGCTTTTCGGGGGCTGTGTCTGGAGACCCGCGACGTTCTTCTGGAATTGACCGGCCTGCTCGATTCGCCGGCGAGGTTCAATCGCCGGATCGTGCGCGTGGACGAGCTGCGCACGCTGGTTCAGCAGCACGGCGAGGTTTTCAGGATGGTTCGCGACGTCTCCCAGTTGGGCGAGTTGCAGAAGTTCGCAGCCGACCGCCGACTGGCCATCGAGTTGGGTCGCCTTAAGACTGACGGCGCGAGGGATGTCTCCGGAGAGCGGAATCGCTCCCAGCGAGCTAAGGAGGCCGCGATAACAAGGCTCCGAGCTGAACGACAATTACAGCGCGATTGCCGCCTGGTCGAGGCGCTCCTTCAGGGGTGCGACGAGCTCGGGAGGATACTTGACGAGGCCCTCGCCAGATTTGATCTCGCAAAACGAGCGACCGATGAAGTGCATCGCAACGATTAACGTTGACCTGGACCGCTCGCCGCTCGGCGCCCGCTCACGGCTCGCGGACGACTTGGCCGGTGAGCCGGTCCTCCGCCGAACCGTCAGGCGAGTGCTTGCGGCCTCGCGCCTGGCCGGTGTGTTCGTTCTCGCCCCGGAAGCCCAGGCTGAGAGAGTACGCGGACTGCTGGCCGGACTGCCCGTTTCGCTGCAAGTCCACGATGGTGGGCCTCCCCCATACGCTGCTCTGGTTCGGGCCGGCCGGCTCTGGGGCCTTGACGGCTGGCGGGGCGGCATCGGGGGCCTTTGCGCGTTTGATGAGGATATCCTGGTTGCTCACTCCGCCGCACTGGCCGTGAAAACCTCGGCCGACGCCGTGGCTTCCATACCCGCCGCCGCCGCCGTGATCGACCCGATGATGATCGATGCCATGGTCGAACACTTTGAAACTTCTGCCGGCCCATTCAGACTCGCCATCGTCCAGGCCCCGCCGGGCCTCGGGCTAGTGGTCTTGGACCGGGCATTACTCGAAGAGCTGGCGCCATCCGGTCAGACGCCCGGCCTCTTGTTGACCTATCAGCCCTCCCGTCCTGCTCCCGACGTGACCGGGAAGCAGCCCTGCTATCGACCTCCCGCCGAGGTCGTCGAGGCGCAGGGCCGCCTTCTCTGCGACACTCAGCGAAGCGAAGCTCGGCTGCGCGATTTGCTGGCCGAGGGCGGAGAAGACTGGGATACGGCCCGTATCTGTCGCTGGCTTGCCCAGCGCGGGATGAGTCACGTCGCGGTGCTGCCGGAGGAGATCGAGATCGAGCTGACCACCGACGATCCGCTCTCGACCGGATCGCTGCTGCACCCTCGCGGCGAGGAAGTGGGCAGACGAGGGCCGATCTCGCTCGACGTCATCCGCATGATCGCCGCGGCCATCGCCGACCATGACGACATCCGGATCGTGCTGGGCGGTTTCGGCGAGCCGTGCTGCCATCCGAGTTTCGCGGAAATCTGCCGCGTACTACGCGAGTCCGGGGCCGCCGCCGTCGCCGTGCGGACCAGCGGAGCGTTGGGCGACCCGGTCATTGAGAACGCCATGTTCGAAACGCCCATCGACGTAGTGGAGGTAACGCTGGATGCCGCAACACCTCAGACCTACCGCCTGGTGCATGGCGCCGACCTCTTTGACGAAATCAACGCCCGCCTGGAAGGATGGCTCGCCCGACGCCTCTCCTCTGAGCATGTACTGCCCGTGATCGTGCCTTCATTTGTCAAGGCCAAGGAGAACCTGCACGAGATGGAAGGGTTCTTCGACAAGTGGCAACAACAGCTCGGCGCGGCCTTGATCACCGGCTACAGCCACTGCGCGGGCCAGCGCCCCCGGCGAGCCGTTACCACAATGGCACCACCGCAGCGCACTTCATGCCGCCGCGTCTTCAGCCGCTTGCTGGTCCTCGCCGACGGGCGAGTGACGACCTGCGACCAGGATTTCGCCGGCAGGCAGACGGTCGGCAGCCTGGTCGACGCCCCGCTCAGCGAACTCTGGCGCTCCGCCCGCCTCGCTGCGATTCGCGCCGGCGATCACGCCGCCCAACCGCTCTGTTCCGCCTGCGACGAATGGCATCGGCCGTAGACCACCAGTTGCGTCTTGCCGGCTCCTGCTGTCTCAGAACACCTCCGCCATCCACTGCCCGCCGTGCTCGGGGTTGGCGACCAGGCGGCGTTCGGTGAGGTCGATCCACCAGTCCATCTTCTCCAGAGGGATTTGACCGAGCAGGACGTGACGCCCCTTCGGGCAAGGCCAGGACCCCCTCGTCGCAGTCGCGGCCCCGGACCTTCAGCCGGGCGCCGCAGACGTCCGGCTCACCCGGATGTGCGGTCCCGTTGGTCCGGCAAGGGCGGATTCGCGAACAGAGCCGCGACCGTGAGGGAGCGGTTACGCCGAAGCTGGGACGGCCACTGCAATCGAACGGGAACCGCTCCCTCACGGTCGCGGCTCTGTTCATTGACGTCGGCGACAGCGCAACTGGCCGATTCTGCGATCGCCCTGAGAGCCTGTCCTCAGTCTCTTGCCATCAGCGCCGCTTCGGCAGCGGGATGCCCAGCTTGGCCATTGCCAGCTTCAGGTCTTCCCAGGCCTTTACCTTTTCACCGGGGCTTCGCAGCAGGTACGCCGGATGAAACGTCGGGAGCAGAGGCAGCGACTCGCCGACCATGCTTGTCCCGCTCGGGTAGAAATCGTGGAAGCGGCCGCGCAGCCGGCCGATGCCCTCCTTCGAGCCCAGCAAAGTCTGCGCCGCCGGCGCCCCGAGGGCGATGATCAACTGCGGCTGGATGATCTCAATCTGTCGCCACAGGTAGTCGCGGCAGGCGGCAATCTCGTCCGCCGCCGGCGTTCGGTTTTCCGGCGGTCGGCACTTCAGCACATTGCAGATATAGACGTCCTCCCGCCGAAGCCCCATGCCCTTCTCGATCATGTCGGTCAGGAGCTTCCCCGCACGCCCGACGAACGGCTCCCCGCTCACGTCCTCGTCGTGGCCTGGCGCCTCGCCGACGAACATGATCCTCGCCGCCGGGCTGCCCACGCCGAATACCGTCTTGGTCCGCGTGCCCGCCAGGCAGCATCTTGTGCAACCTTTCACCTCCTCGTCGTCGATTGCGTCAAGAGCGACGCGCCGCCGCTCGATCTCCTCCCCTACGACGGGTGGTCTGGCCGGCAAAGGCGCAACTTCCGGAATGGCCGAAGTCGGCTTGCTCACGATCGCCGAGGAAGCCGAACGCCCTCGGCCCCCGGCCCATCCCTTGGTCGGCATTCTCACCGGCAATGCCCTGGCACCCAACAGCGCATCCGCCTCAAAGCGGCACTTCAGGGCCGAGGCCACCTCGTCGTTCACTTCTGGGGTCATTCTCGCCCTCCGCCGATCGCCTGGCTCGCCCACTTGGGCAAGTGCGTTGTTGTTTGGTGGAATACGGGTCAATCTTGCGCGCCCGGGGCGGCGTCGACAATTGCCACGACCGGCCCGCAACCGCGACAGGTATCGTTGCCTGGAAGCGCCCCCGCGCCAAGCCGTCGCCGAGGGTTGTCACGATCGGCGACAGCGGCGATGATGACCAGCAGATCGGAGGGCAAACCGCCATGAAACTCCCAGGATACTTCGGTTGTTGTGCCGCCTTCGCGGTTGTCGGCGTCGGCGGCCCTCCCGCGTCGAGCAGACCCGCCGATGACGAATCCAGGCGGCTGCCTCCGCCGAGACTTGCCGGCCCCATGTCGCTGGAGGAGGCCATTAGCTCCCGTCGCTCGATCCGCGAGTTCGTCGACCGGCCCCTGACGCCCGACCAAATCTCTCAGCTCTGCTGGGCGGGTCAAGGAATCACCGATCCGCGCCCGGGTCTTCGTGCCGCCCCATCCGCCGGCGCCTTGTACCCCATCGAACTATACATCGTAACCGCCGAAGAGGTGGCCCACTACAGCCCGGAGAAGCACACCTTCGAGCGCCACCTGCAAGGCGACTTCCGGCCGGTCCTTCAAGGCGCCTCTCTTGGCCAGGAATCGATCGGCGAAGCGCCGCTCTCCGTGGTCATCACTGCCGTCGTTGACCGCACCGCCCGCAAGTACGGCCCCCGCGCGGAGCGCTACTGCCTCATCGAGGCCGGCCACGTCGCCCAGAACATTCTGCTGCAGGCGGTCAGCCTCGGCCTCGGCGGCGTGCCCATCGGCGCTTACGAGGAGGCCAAGGTATCAAAGGCACTCAAGCTACCCAAGGATTACAAGGTGCTGTACATCCTCGCCGTTGGGCAGCCCAAGAAGTGACTTCGCCCATCCGGAAGACGCTCGGCGGTCGGCTACTTCCTCGCCAGGAGCACGTTGACGGCCTTGACGAGGATCTGAACCTCGTCGCCCTTCTTGATGCCCAGCTCCTTTAGCGAGTCCAGCGTCATCACCGAACTCATGCCTGAATTCGCCGGTACGCGCAGGCTTACCTGGCACATCAGCCGGCCCTTCTTGATTGCCGTCACCTTCCCGACAAGTTGGTTTCTCGCGCCATACTTCATGGTCTGACTCCCAATGCGGCCCAATTGCCACGAAAGTCGTACAGCGAAGACGCGAGGACTGCAAGAGTAACCGGTGAAAACCGACCAGCCCCCTGGCGAATCAGGCAGGCGCCGCCGCCTCCGGCGGAAACCACCGCCGCCGCAACCAAAAAGCCACATTCACCAGGCTGATAAGCACCGGCACTTCCACCAGCGGTCCGATCACCGCGGCGAATGCGGCGCCGTGTCCTATCCCGAACACGGCCACCGCCACCGCAATGGCCAACTCGAAGTTGTTGCTTGCGGCGGTGAACGCGATGGTCGTCGTCTTCGAGTAATCAGCCCCGCTCTTCCTGCCCATCCAGAACGACACCAGGAACATGAGAACGAAGTAGATGCACAGCGGGATCGCGATGCGAACCACATCCATGGGAAGCTGTATGATCTTCTCGCCCTTCAGAGAAAACATGACCACGATTGTGAAGAGCAGAGCGATCAACGTGACCGGCGATATCTTGGGGATGAACTTCCGTTCGTACCAAGTGCGATCCTTGACCTTCAGCAGTACGAACCTGGTAATCAGGCCCGCCAGGAAGGGGATGCCCAGGTAGATGAACACGCTCTTGGCGATCTGCCCGATCGTGACCTCCACCACCGCCCCCTTCAGCCCCAGCAGCGGCGGCAAGACCGTGATGAACAGCCAGGCATACACCGAGTAGAACAGCACCTGGAAGATCGAATTGAAGGCCACCAGCCCGGCCGCGTATTCGCTGTCGCCCTTGGCCAATTCGTTCCACACGATCACCATCGCGATGCACCGGGCCAGGCCGATCATGATCAGCCCGACCATGTAGTCGGGGTGGCCCCGCAGGAACAGCACGGCCAGGGCGAACATCAACACCGGACCGATCACCCAGTTCTGGACCAGCGAAAGGCCGAGGACACGCACGTCGCGAAAAACGTCCCCGAGTTCTTCGTACTTCACCTTGGCCAGCGGCGGGTACATCATCAGGATGAGGCCGACGGCGATGGGGATGTTGGTCGTACCGACCTGAAACTTATCCAGGAAATCCTCCGCGCCGGGCCACAACCACCCCCCGCCGACGCCGACGGCCATCGCCAGGAAGATCCACAGCGTGAGAAAACGGTCGAGGAACGAGAGACGGCGTCCACATTCGCTCTTCATAGCCATCTGCTCCGGTTCGCGGGCCTGCGATGTTCCTCACTGCCCGCTGCCCGGCTTCCCGTTGTCAGCCAGGATTGTGTCGATCCATCGCCTGCGACGGTTGCACCATGTTCGCGGCGACCTTCAGCCCGGCGCGAACGATCAACTCCGCAGGGATCGTCTCATAGGCCCGTCCGTCGACTATGGTCGTGCGACAATCGCTGTCGCCGCAGCAGCCGCCGCACCGGCTCATGCCTGACTTGGCGCCGAGGATGTCCTCCAGCGGCTGCTCGGCGACCCAGATCCGATTGGATTGGCCGGGATCAAGCTTGAACTGCTCGGGCGTAAGTCGTGCCTTAACGACAGAGACGCGAATGCCCAACGGCTTGAGCGACGAGGCCAGCAAGCGGCCCGCTTCGTCAACCGACCGCTCCGTGTTCCCACATCGGCCGCAAGTGTCGCCGCCACTCTCAGTAAGCCGCTGCCAACGGATGACCAGCGTCTTCGCCGATCCCGCGGAGGCTCCGCCCGAACCGACGCAGCCCGCCAGAGGCGGGAGCGCAAAAAGAGCCACACACACGACACTCGAACATCGTCCGATCACCTTCGCATCCACTGCGGTCTTCCTCACAATCCGCCGGGCTCGTAAGGGAACGGCGCCGCTCAACCAGCCGGCTTCACCGGCCGTCGTGCCGTGACGTTCAGGCTGGTCACGAAATCCGCCGGCTGCGTCCCGGCGGGCAGGGCCGCGGCCATCTTCCTGTAGAGCGGGTCCTGCAAGTCGCCCAGCGACGCCATGTACCCGCCCTTCTGTTCCAGCCGTATGTCCGTGAGGCCCGCTTCTCGCGCGTACTGCTCCGTCTCCTCGACCAAGACGGCCCCGGCCACGCACCCGACCAGGGCCTCGACCATGCCGCGGACTTCCGCCGGCAGCGGCCGCAGCAAGGCCAGGTCGGACACCGCCACCCGCCCACCGGGCTTGAGCACCCGGGCAATCTCCCGCCAGACCTGCGGCTTGTCCGGTGACAGATTGATGACACAGTTTGAGATGACCACGTCGGCGGTCTGATCGGCCACCGGGAGGTGCTCAATCTCGCCCAGACGAAACTCCACGTTGTCGAGGTTCGTCCGCTTGCGGTACGCGGCGACGTTGGCGCGGGCCTTGGCCAGCATCTCCGGAGTCATGTCCACGCCGATGACGCGACCGCCGGCGCCCACGCGCGGTCCCGCAAGGAAGCAATCGAATCCCCCGCCGCTGCCGAGGTCGACCACCACCTCGCCGGGCTTCAGCGACGCCAGGGCCGTCGGGTTGCCGCAGGAAAGGCCCATGTTGGCGCCCTCCGGCAGAGTCGCAAGCTCGGCCTCGCTGTAGCCGACGCTCCGGGCAAGTTGATCCGCGCCGGTCGCGACCGAACCGCAGCACGACTGGCTTGAACAACAGCCGGAACCGCTCCCCATTCCGCCCGTCCGGGCGACTTCCGCATATCCCTCTCGCACACGCTGGCGGACAACCTGAGCATCGTTCAGATCAGATGAATTCGACATCATCAAGTTCCTTTCACGGGCCGCTCGTCCAACGCTTCAGGCAGGCGTTCGACAAACGCGCGAATCTCATCACGAACACGACGGTAGTGACCCAAAGCCTCTTCCTCGGTGCTGGCCTCGCGGGCCAGACGCGGCGGATCGTCGAAACCGACGTGAATGACCTTCGTTCGACCGGGGTACACGGGGCAGCTTTCGTAGGCGTTATCACAAACGGTGACGACGTAGTCGAAGGCGGTCGCGGCGAGCTCGCTTGCCGATCTCGATCTCTGCCGGGAGATATCCACGCCGGCCTCGGCCATCACCTGAACCGCGCGGGGATCAAGCCCACGCGGGCGGAGCCCGGCGGAATGCGCTTCAAGCACATCTGAGCGAAGACGGCGGGCCCACCCCTCGGCCATCTGGCTGCGGCAGGAGTTGCCGGTGCACAAGAAGAGAATCCTCGGCTTCTGCGACATAGGGCGATTCTTCTGAGTCTGATTTCCCGGCGGCCCAAGATGCCGCTCACGCGAAAAAGAGCACCCACGCGCCGACGCCGATGATGAGCACGCCGGCGATGCGCCGGAGGATATCCGTCCCGGCCGTCCAGCCCTTTGAGTCGGCCAATCGTTGCACAAAGCCGATCGACGTTCCTCCGACGATGACCAGCCCACAATGGCCGATGCTGTAGGCCACGAGTAGCATCACGCCGAAGGCCATTCCGTACACGGGCGTGACCACGATCAACGCCCCCAGCACCGGCCCCGCGCATGGCAGCGAGATCAGGCCGAACAGAAGCCCCAAAAGCAGCGCGCCGACGAAGCCCTTGCGTTTCGGCTGCACGCCGGCCGGAACGGGGAGGCTGAAGTGCAGCACGCCCAACAGGTGCAGCCCCATCAGAAAACAAACCGCGGCGGCGACGTACTTCCAGTACTCGGCGGAAATCAACGTGCTGGCGGACCAGACGCCGAACCAGATCAGCCCGAACATGATCGTCAGGCCGATGGCGAACGTCAGCGAAAGCAGGAATGACCGGCCGACGCTCCGGTTCTCCTGCCCGGAGACGTACCCCACCATCAGCGGCGCCGCCGCCAGCACACACGGATTCGCCGCCGTCAGCAACCCGCCGATGAATGCGGCAACCGGGGCAAGCCAGACGTTGCCCTTGATGACTTCGGCGAGGCTCTCGGCAAACGAGTCAAGCATCACTTCACCCCCATCTCCTTGAACTTGGCGATGAAGTCCGCCTTGGGCAGGAAGCCCTCGTGCCGCCAGACTTCCTTGCCCTCCTCGTCGAAGAATATCTGCGTGGGAATCATGCGGATCTTGTACGGGTCGCCCGCCTTCGGGTTCTTCCACACGTCGATGAAATCAACCGTGACTCGCCCTTCATACTCCTTGCGAAGTTCCACAAGAATCGGCGCCAGTTCCTTGCACGCCTTGCACTTCTCAGCCCCGATGTCCACTACGCGCGGCAGCTTCTTGTCAGCCTTCTCCGTCTGCGAAGGCTTGAGACCGAGTCCCCCTTCCCCTACAGGGGCCGTCGCGGCGACCGGAGTGAGATTGCCCGCCGCCGTCGCCTCATTCCCAGCCGCGGGGCCGTCCTCCCGAGCTGTTCGCCACCAGGCCACGCCGGCCACAATGACGATCACGCCCGCGAGTATCAGACCATTAGTCGCTTGACCTTTCATTCTCCGACCTCCACGAAGCAGCATCCAGGTCCCCAACACGCCGGCCGCGCACAGCGCGGCCAGCACCAGTGTAGGGTCATGGTCATGACACGGGCACACCCGCCGTCATCTCCGCCCCCGCTTCTTCTCAACACGCCCTCATGCCGCCTAGGCCCCACCAAGGAAGGCCCGCATCTCCTGCTGAACGTAAGTTTGAAAAGCCACCGGGTCCTCGACCAGTTCCCAGACCCGCTCCGGCTTCGCGGATCGCACCGCTTTGCCGCCACGCCACTCGACAAACATCAGCGTCTGCCGATCGATCTCGAAATCCTGCTCGAAATGTCCGTTGCCCTGCGTCTCGATGTTCACCGCCCGCCAGGTGAGCACGCCGTCGGCCATCTCGCCGGCGAAGCCTGCCTCTATCGCCTCTTTGGCCTGCTTTTCGATAGACAGGCACGTCGGACAACGCAACGTTCGATGAAAGTAGTACGCCATGACGCCGTCGCTGGTTTCGGCCGTCCGTGTTGCAGGCGCACTCGCCACCGGCGCCGGCGTTGTGGCCTTTGGCGGGACCGCGGCGGGCCGGGGCGCCGCGGCAGCCGGCTCCGTCTCCGCCGGCATGGCGGAAGTCGTTGGTGCGGGCTGAGGCCCTTGCTGCGGCGCCGGTTTTCTTTCACACGCCCCGTTGAACGCCGCGGCGATGAGCAACGCCCATACAAGCCCGCGGGTGGTCGCCAGGCCCAACCGTTCGGCGCTGTTCTCACCGGCGCAGGCATGCGTCTGTGCGCGGCACGACGTCGACGAAGCCGACCGCTCCCGGGATCTGTCGCCCAAATCGTGGCCGTCCTGCTTCATTGTCGAAAAGCGGCAGTCCTCGCAGCGGCTCCGCGTCGGGCAGCATCGCTCATCTTCGCCGCGTTCGATCATCTCTCACCCCCCCACCACGCTGGTCAGCAGCGTGGTCACTTCCGCCTCGCTCGGCACTTTCCCGACCACCTTCACCTTCCCGTCGATGGCCAGTGCCGGCGTCATCATCACCCCATACGAGGCGATCTTGTTGATATCTTTGACATGCACCAGCTCATACTGCACGCCCAGTTTGTCGGCCGCCCTCTTGGCCGCCGCCTCCAACAGATTGCACTTCGCGCACCCCGTTCCCAAAATCTCGATCTTCATTTCTCGCACTCCCAATTCCCAACAACCCTTGTCGACCTTCGCGATTTCGACGTCCGGAGTTTCGAGGTTTTCCCTTCACACTACCGAGCCGGCGAGCAGCCCGGCAATCGTCGCCATGATGACAATCAGCACCGAAAACGCCGCCGTCTTCTTTACGCCCATTACCCTGATCAGCACCAGCATGTTCGGCAGCGACAGCGCCGGCCCGGCCAAGAGCAGCGCCACCACCGGCCCCTTGGCCATGCCGTGCTCCATCAGGGCCTGGGTGATCGGTACCTCGGTCAGCGTCGCGAAGTAGAACAGCGCCCCCACCACCGAGCCTATCAAATTAGACCGCAGCCCGTTGTCGCCGACCAGCATTCCGATCTGTTTGTCCGGCAACAATGCGGAGATGAAGCCAACGACGAATACGCCGCCGAAAAGCAACGGAATCAGCAGCTTGGCGAATCCCCAGGTATTCTGCATCCAGGTCCAGAATTCATCCCGGCTCACCCAGCCCCAGCTCATCAGGACCAGCGCCACCAGCATCGCCCCCGCCACATACCAGCGAACGTGATGCACCTCGATCACCCAACTCTTCGCTTCCTCGATCTCCGCGATCTCGCTCTTCGCCAGCGTCAAGCGGTCGCCGGCCCGAATCGTCCCGACGCTCTCCTGCACCTGGATCATCACCTCGTCGCGCATCTCCTGCAGCACGACGCCGCGGACCGCCGTCCCGTCGGTCTTCTTCACGATGGCATTGCCGGGGTTGAACCAGTCGCTGAAAACGAGAAACCCGATCATGCTCGCCAACAGCAGGGCGTTTTGCCAACCGCGTCGCGCCGCCGGCGGCGGTTCCGGCATCAGCATGGCCGCCTCGACCTTCTCCTTCTCCTCGCGGCGGAAGATCAGCGCCATGCCCAGGCCGACGATGAATGCGAAACCGACGGCCCCGATCGCCCGCCAAAGCCCGATGTCCAGCCCCAGCACCCGGGCCGTCAAGAAGACCGCCAAGACGTTGATCGCCGGCCCGGAATAAAGAAACGCCGAGGCCGGCCCCAGCCCCGCCCCCAGCTTGTAGATGCCCGCGAACATCGGTAGCACGCTGCACGAGCAAACCGCGAGGACCGTCCCCGCCACCGAAGCGACCGCGTAAGCCAGGGGTTTGTTGGACTTCGGCCCGAGGTACTTCATCACCGACGCCTGCGAGAGGAAGGTGATGATCCCGCCGGCGATGAACAACGCCGGCACCACACACGCCAGGGTGTGGTTCCGGGCGTACCATTGCAGCAGCTTGAAGGCCTCGACGATAGCGGCGCTGTACTTCGCGTCCGCCAACGGCAGGAAGTACGCAATTAGGAAAACTGCAAGAAACGCCGCGAAGATCTTCCACTCTTTCATCCGTCATCCTTCTTGCGATTGTCGGCGTTGCTCGCGGAGGTTCTACCACGAAGAGCACGAAGTTCACGAAGGCATGATTGGGTATCCATCCGAGGCTGTAGTGTGCGCGGCCCGTCTCTTCTTTGTCTGGCGAGTCGTTCCATCACGGGACCTCCCGCCCCAAGATGCTCTTCGTGCGATTCGTGTTCTTTGTGGTCAAGTTCGCCTCCTCATCGCCGTGATACCACCGCCCGCTGGGCCTTGAGGTTCTGCCGCAGCACGTTCTCGATGCAATCGAAGAACTCGCCCAGGCACCGGCAACGAACGCTGTACCTCGCCAGGGTTCCCTCCCTGCGACAAGTGACCAGCCCGGCGTTCTTCAGAATGGCCAGGTGCTTGGAGACGGTGGACTGGTCTGCGCCGGTCAGCTCGGTCAGTTCGCAGACACAGGCCTCCTGCTGCATCAGCACGTCGAGCATCAACAGCCTCGTGGGGTGGGCCAGGGCCTTGGCGACGTTGGCCCGGGCCTCGTATTGTTGGGGAGTCAACCAATTCATGCTAATATGGTAATATTGCCATGAAAGGATGTCAAGCGTCTGCGGCATTTCACACTCGACTGTAGGGGCCGCCGTCGTGGCGGCAGGACGCAGGCGTGAAACGGCCCAGTCGATAAGAGCCGCGACCGTAATAGGTTGTTGTCGTAAAGGCGGCCTTGGCGCGGCAGGCGAACCGCCGCCGCCGGATCGCCCCATCAAAGGGCATCGCTATGGCCGTCGGCCGACTTGGGGTGACGAGGCACCGGCTCGGCAGGAGCCTCGCCCACCCGCTCCATGCCAACGGTCATACCGCGGCGCGGCGCAGCCACGTTGTGAGTTGGCGCCACTCAGGGCTCAGCCCAGGAAGGCATCGACAAACGGCTGAATGTCCGCTCCATCCGGCGGCAGGCCGCTGTTGTTGATGTCGCTGTTGGTGACATACGGCTCATTGGTCTCAATGCCCAGCAGGACGTTGACGAAAAGCTGAACGTCGGTCTCGTCGCGGTCACCGTCCTCGTCGATGTCGCCGATCAACGGCACGGGTGCAAGCGGGATCGACAACGAAGCCATCACCTCCGGCGGACACTTGTTGTTTTCGTTCCACAGATCGTACAATTCCTGTCCCTTGGTGTCGGTCGTGTTCTCGTCTCGCAGAAACTCGACGTATTCCTTACTTGTGCTCTGGTAGTACAGCGTCACCTCCGCGGTAACGGCGCCGTACGGTATCGCGTAGGCGCTCTCGTCCCAATACTGTCCGTCGGCATAGCCCAGTCCGATGGGGGTGCCGCCGAACGGGGCGAAGTTCGCGTTGGTGAAGCCTCGCGGCGGAATCCGGGTGTCCTTGTAGATCTTGTTGTTCAAGACGAAGTGGAAGGACGGCCCGGGGCTCACTCCCACCAGCGCGGCCGTGTCCGTATCCAGGCCGGGCTTGGCCTCATAGATCTTGACCTGCGGATCCTCGCTCAAGACGCCGGTGGCCGCGTTGTAGGCGCCGGATTCCCCGATGACAACCTGGCTCGCGTTCTTGAACTTGATGTTCAACCAGGCCCGCCGCCCTTCGGGATAGCCGGTGGGCAGCTTGTGACCGGACTGGTTGGTCACCGTTACCTTCAACTGGCTGGTCTGTTGTACCGCTGAAAGCGTCGCCGCGTTCTGCAACATGTAACGAGCCCGAGCAATGCCGGCGGTGATGGCCGGCCCGCTGACTTGCCCGGGATAAAGCGTCGGCAGAAGGCTGGCCAACCAGGTGCTGCCGCCGGTCATGTCGTGCAGCGGGAGATCGGTGCGGGTGGGGGCGCCCGGGAGGTTGCAGCCGACCCCGGTAACGGCGCGCATGTGGCAATCCTGGCAACTGGCCACGTACTCGCGGTTGCCGCCAAACTGGGGGGCGTACACGCCGGTCGGTGAGTTGTACTCGCTGTGGAACCACTCGCTGTAGGTCCGCTCGATGGGCATGAGCACGTTGGAGGAGAAGTCGGATGCGGGAGTGTCGAACGAATTCGGCGGATAATTGCCGTTGAGGTCCTTCTCGAACGCGGGGTTGCTCACGTCGTGGCAGGTCCCGCACAACGCGGCCTCGCGGTGGAACGGCGAGACGAGGATGGGATGTCCAAGGGTCGCGTCGGCGAACGGTCCGCGGCGCACTCCGGTCGGATCGATCACGTACATGCCGTTGGCGAAATCCGTGGGCACGGAGGCCAACGCGGCCAGAACTGCCGTGTCTTCAACAGGGTTCTCAGGATCCGGTATGGGGTCGACCAGGCCGTGGCACAAGTCGCAGGACACACCGTGCTTGTCGGACGCGAGCATCTGGGTGCCGTCAGTGGGCACAGAGCGGCCCCGAATCCAACCCGCGGAAATGTGACAGCGCAGGCAGAGGTCGCCGGAGTCCGGCGCGTCCTGATTGGCGATGGTCAGGCAGGCCTCGAAGAGCAAATCGCGAGAGGCGTGGGACATCATGCTGCCTTGCCAGTTGTAGTAGGGTTCAACGTTGGTGTTGTAGTTGCCGTGGCAGGCGGCGCAGGCGGTGGGGTCATTGAGCGTGCCCCCTTCAAAAGGCTGTGTTCCCGGCATGTCGAAATCCCGCAGCGTCGTCGGGGCGATGCCGGCCGGAGATGCCGTCACGGTGAATGTATTGTCGCTGTCGTCGTGGGCGGCGTTACCGGCGTTGTCGGTAGCGCGCACGCGGATACGCGCGACGGTCGTCGGGCGATTCGGCAGGAAGACACTTCTGATGCCGGTGTTGGAGAGCCCTACCAGGAGCGGGTGGTAGCTCGCCCCGTCGTCAGTCGAAAGGTAGATGTCAATGCTGCCGATGCCGCTGGCGTCCGTCGCCGTCCATTGGACGTTGATAGCGGCATTGCCGGGGAAGGAGCCGCCGCCGTTCGGTGACGTCACCGTGACGCTCGGCGGCGTCGTATCCACACCGGTGAGAGGTACGAGGTACGGCTGGAGATCGGAGATGGTGACGTTTGATACCAGACTGACGTTTGACGGCGCCAAGCCGGGGAAGGTGGGCGTGTTGATGTAAGTAGTCAGATCGGTCACTTCCGTCAGGGATGTGAAGCCGTCGGCGTCGGAGTCCTCGTTTTGGATGGACCTGATCGCTTGACGGCGCCCGTTGGGATTGTTAGGGAAGCCACCGATGACTTCCCCCAGGCGAACGCCATAGGGGTTGCGTAATCCTCCTCCGCTGAAGTCATAGTGGCAGACCCCGCAGTGCCCGGCGCGGCTTGGCACTGAGTCCAGCGCCGTCCCGACCGCGACGGGGTACTCGCTGAAGAAGGCATCGCGGATATTCTGGCGGGCCGCGGCCGCGCTGACGATCACCAAGGTTGCCACTATGGCCAAGCCGGCCGCGAGGACCGTCCGGCAAAACCCCGAGGTACGCTGCACTTGAGGATTCATGATCCAGCTTCCTTATAAAACCCACCGTTGAGATCAGCCGACTCGCCCGGGCAAAACTGGAGATTGTTCGCGATGCCCCGGCCCCGCGCTTCACCCGCCTGACGATGTCTCCACCCTGTTATCTTGATTTGTCAGACGTTGTGCGATGCATACACGCCGTTAAGTAGATTCGTCGCACGAACCGCCTGCGATCCGTGCCCTTGGTGCGCTCGCCCGCGCAACCACCGGCGCCGGCCCGCCCTGCCTAAAAAAGAAGGGCCACCCTCCTCGGCACAGCCGGTCGGGCAGCCCCTCAAAAGAGCAACTCCGCATCAATTGGGCGCTGCGGAGGTCGCCGCTATCGCCGGCGATACAGAAGCAGCCCGCCAAAGCAGAGCAAGGCGAGGCTGGCGGGTTCCGGCACCGGCGTCGGATAGAAACAGACGCCGAAGAACGACAGATGGTCCGGGTTGTTCGTGTAAACCGAGAACGTCGCAGTTTGACCGGGCAACACCGGATTGCTGTAGAAGTAGAGGTCGATGGTCGCCCCTATGACCGCGTTGTTGATCACCCAACTCAGCGGCGCTTGGCTGCTGGTTGGATTCGGACCGGCCGGAATCGTCCAGTTGTCCAGGAAATCAACGTTCGCGATGTTTTGTCCGCCCATCGGATCGAAGATCCCGAAGTGGAAGTCACCCCAAGGCTCCAACCCCGTGTTGGTCGCCGTTACGGTAAACCACCCCTTGAACGGATCTGCATCCGCGTGCGGCGCATTCACCACGAAGCCTGGTCCGGCCCCTCCGATGTTACCGACCCAATCACCGTCGTGTGCCAGAACGCCTGCACTCATACCGAGCCACATCACGGTCCCGAGGGCGCAGATGCACCACAGCGGGGAGACGCGTGTGCGGCTGACACCATAGGTCATATCCCACACTCCTCTCACTCAGTTCTCGTCCCGTCCGGCTTTTCCCCGGATCACCCTGAGCCCACACATACAGGGACAATCCTCACGGTGGATGGCGCGAACATCAGCGCCGCTCCAAACGCTCGCCACCGCGATTCAGATCATCCCCTCCAGTGATTATGTTACTCCTCCGGCAGCTCTGTTTCGATCAGTTCAAGGCGTTTTCCGAGATGGGACTAACGGGCAGATTGATGTAGGAGTAGATTCCGGTGCTGTAGGACTATTCCTACGATGTTTGGTTTCGTTCATTGCCTGCGGTGCTGTGATGGAGGGTCTGGGGCGATTCACGCCGGCTTCCGACTTCGGCGCGGGCCAGTTCTCCGCCCGTGCGTCCACCGGTGCATCCAACCGTGAAGTGCTCCAACCAAGGGGGAATGCCGCGACCTCGGTTCCATTGCCGTCGAACAGGGCCGTTACCGCAAGGAAGCGATCATGCCAAGATTGGGCGGGCCCACGTTATGCCGACGCCCTCACTCCCTGACTGTCGGGCTTCTGATGCCGAATCGTAGCCGAGGACCGGTCAATCGAGCAGATTGTGTTGGACGGCATATCGTGCGATATCAGCATTGTTTCGCAACTCCAGCTTGTCGAGCACTCGTCGTCGGAAGGTGCTGATGGTCTTGATGCTAAGGCAGAGCTCCCTGGCGATGGCCTTACCGCTCTTGCCCGACGCGATCATGCACAAGACCTGGTACTCGCGGTTGGACAATCGCTCGTGGGGCGCACCCGCGGAAGATTTATCCACATGGCTGGCGAGGCACTCCGCCACTTCGGGGCTGATATAGCGACGGCCGGAAACGACCGTCCTGATGGCCTTGATCAGGTTATCCGGCGGGCTGGATTTGTTGATGTAACCCGAAGCGCCGGCCGCCAGAGCCCGCACGGCATACTGGTCCTCGGCGTACATGCTCAAGATCAGGACCGGCAGATTCGGCCTCTGCCGCCTGACCTCTCGCAACGCCTCAAGGCCCGACAGGCCGGGCATGGAGAGGTCCATGATCAGGACGTCCCAATCCGCTTTTGCCACGAGCGCCAGAAGCTTCTGTCCGTTGTCCGCTTCGCCGCCCACGGTGATATCCTGGGCTTGTTCGAGAATGCGCCGGATTCCCTCGCGGACAACGGCATGATCGTCTGCAATGAGGGCCCTGATCATGGGTGAGCCTCCGCTGATCCGCCGCCGACCGGAACTTGTGCCACGATGATGGTACCCTCGTCGGGACGACCTTGAATCTCGATCTTACCCCCCCAGCGCAGCGCCCGCTCGCGCATTCCGGCGAGCCCGAACGATTGCGGGCTGGAGATCCGCTTGCGCGTGATGCCGATGCCGTTGTCCGCCACCTTGAGCGTAAAGCTGCCGCGACGGAGAGAGAGAGTGACCGTGATTCGAGTCGCCCGGGCGTGCCTTGCCGCGTTGGTCAGGCCTTCCTGCAGGATACGGAAGACATCCGTGGCCTGCTCGGGCGGCAGGTGAACCGCGCAGCCTGGCGCCAACAGGCGACAATGAATGCCCGTGGCCTTGCGAAAGTCGCGGACCAGCCACTCGACGGCCGGGAGCAGCCCAAGGTCGTCGAGCACTCTCGGCCGCAGATCGGCGCAGATGCGGCGGACCGAGTGCATGGTCTCTTTCATCAATTCGCACATGGCGACAAGGCGCTCTTGGGCTTCGGGTCGGGCGGGCACGAGATGGCCCTTCAACCAGTGCAGATCCAAGTTAAGCGCGGTGAGGGTCTGTCCAAGCTCGTCGTGGAGCTCACGGGCGATTCGAGATCGTTCCTCCTCGCGAACGCTTTGCAGACGCTGGGTCAGTTTCCGCAGATCTTCCGCCAGGGTTTTGTGTTTCTGCTCGCTCTCCCGCAGCAAGTCCTCGGCCCGCTTGCGGTCGGTGATATCCACCATCGTCCCCTGAATGATCTTCAAGTCCCCGTTCTCGTCGGGCATTAGAATCACGTTCTCGAGAATGTGGACGGGCGTGTCGTCTCGTCTCCGCAGCGTGAGCTCGAAGTTGACCAGCTTTCCTTGTCTGCGGAGGCGGCGGATGAAGGCGGCGCGGTCGGCGCGAGCGTAATACAGCTCTGTCGAGCGATGGGCCAGCATCTCCTTGCGAGATTTGAAGCCCATGATCACGGCCATCGACTCGTTGCAGTCGAGGATTTTCCCAGAGAGCGTTGTGCGATAGACGCCCACCAGGTTGTGCTCGAACAGAAGTCGGTAACGATGGTTGATGACCGTCGAATCGGCCGGCGGAAGGGCCGGGAGAGTCGCGGCGTCCCCGCGGCTGCGAGCCGGTTTGCGAACCACTCGCCGTTTGCCCTGTAACGCACCGAGGGCTCTTGACCGTTGAGACCTCTTCTTCCTGTTCAAGCCGCCACCTCCGCGAGAATATGACTCCACCTCGCCCGCACGTTGACCGCCTTCAATCGGCGGGGCCGAGGGCGGCCCCGTATTGGGCATGGGGGGCCGTGGGGCCCCCGACGGGCCGGATTCAATCATAACCCTGCGTACACTCGGCTGGAATGCCCCGGTGAAGCCGCTGGGAGCGGGCATACCCCTTCCTGTTCCGCGCGGATAAACTTACGATCCCGGCGGCGCGGAGGACGATTGGTCGCGCGCCGAACGAGCGAGCGACACCCTTGAGAGGGAACCATGCAAGACGACAGCCGGCAGAGCGGGGAGGTCACCCCGCAAACCGTCGTTCCGGAGATCAAGAAGCACGTTCTTGTAGGCGGCTTGGGCTTGGTGTTCGACCAGGAGAAGAGCCGCGGCAGTCACTTTTACGATGCCGCCGGCGGTCGCACGCTCTTGGACATGTACGGCTTCTTCGGCTCGCTGCCACTAGGATTCAACCATCCGCACTTTGACCGGCCGAGCGTTCGAGAGGACCTGCTCCGCGCCTCGCTGACCAAGGTCTCGAACTCCGACGTGTACACGTCGGAGTATGCCCGATTCGTGCAGACCTTCGAGCGCGTGGCGGGCATTCCCGAGCTGGATCGGTTGTTCGTCATCGACGGCGGCGCCCTGGCGGTAGAGAACGCCCTGAAGGCGGCGATGGACTGGAAGATTCGCAAGAACCTCGCCGCCGGTCGTGGGGAGATCGGCACGGAGGTGCTACACCTCCGCTGGTCGTTCCACGGCCGCAGCGGGTACACCCTCTCGCTGACCAACACCGACCCCAACAAGACAATGTACTTCGCCCAGTTCGACTGGCCGCGGGTCAGCAGTCCGGCGATTGACTTCGCCCTGCCGGAGGGAGTGCGGGCCCGCAAGGTGGTTGAAGATGAGAAGACGGCGGAGAAGGAGGTCATGGCGGCGATCTCCGCGCGGCCGCACCGGATTTGCGCGATCATCCAGGAGCCGATCCAGTGCGAGGGCGGCGACCGGCACTTCCGCAAGGAGTGGTTTCAAACGCTCCGGCGGGTCTGCGACGAGAACGAGTTGCTGCTCATCTTCGACGAGGTGCAGACGGGCATGGCCACAACGGGCAGGACGTGGTGCTGCCAGCATTTCAACGTTCTGCCGGACTTGCTGGCCTTCGGCAAGAAGGCGGCGGTCTGCGGCGTCATGGCCTGCGGCAAGCGGTTGGACGAGGTGGCGGAGAACGTTTTCCGCAAGCCGGGCCGGATCAATTCGACGTGGGGGAGCAACCTAACTGACATGGTGCGGGCCATTCACTGCTTGACGGTGATCGAACAGGAGAGCTTGGTTGAGAACGCTCGCGGGATGGGCGAGCGATTCCTCGACCTGTTGCGAGAGTGGGCGGCGGACGAGCCGCTGGTGTCGGCGGCGCGAGGTCGGGGGTTGCTGCTGGCGTTTGACCTGCCGGACACGGCGGCGCGAGACAAGATGTGGAAGGCGTGTTACGAGGCGGGGTTGATGGTGAACCGCTGCGGCGATAAGTCGATCCGCCTGCGGCCGGTGCTGGATGTGAAGCCGGAAGCGATTGACGAGGCGATGGGCCTGCTGCGAGAGGCGGCGCGGCGGATCAAGTAGGGCACGGGATCAGGCGCTAGGGAAACCCGGAAAGGCAACGATCAGCCATGAGTTCAAGCGGACCAACCAGTCAGGCGGAACCTCCAAAGAACCCGATTCGCGAGATCATCCAGCCGTTCATCGATTTGATGCACGCTCCACGGGCGCTGTGGGGCATCAACCTTGCCTACGTCATCGAAGGGATGTGCTACTTCGGCATGCTGGGCTACCTGGCGATCTACTGCTCGGAGTTCATGTTTCAGGCGATCGACGGGGCCGACGAAGCGGCCCACTACATGGTGATGGTTCTGACCGCCGGCATCACGATCGCGATGTTCTTCCTGGGCGTGGTGGCTGACAAGCGGGGCGTCCGCTTCGCGTTGGTCGCCGCTTTCCTATTCATGCTGGTTGGCCGGACCCTTTGGTCAGGCGGGCCTAATCTCTTCGGTTTGGAGCCAGTCAGGCCCGGCGTGCTCGCCGGGGACAAGGTCAGCTTGTACGTCGAGGAACTCGATACCCGCAAGGGCATGAAGGCGATCACCAAGGCCACGCTAATTGCCAACACTCCCGAAGCGATTGACGCGAGACAGCAACTCTCCATCGACCTTGCAGCGGGCAGCGGCATCGTGCCCGGCAAGGAGATGGAATCCCGCCTGGTATCGCTCAGCCGCGCCAGGATAACGGGCGGAAAGGAGACGCTCTGGGACATAGAGTACGGCAGCGGCGCTGTCAAAGCGCGCCTGTTCGCCCATGCAGCAAAAAAGGTCGGCCTCTGCAAGGGTGCGACCTTTTCGCTGACGGATGCCTACATCTGCGCGTGGCGCGACGAGTCCAAGCGCGGTTCGGATTGGGAGTACGTCATACGCACGAACTGGGCGGACGATTTCTCCATCATCGATAAATCCGAGTGCGAAGACGCGGAGGTGAAGGAGGGTGAGGAGAAGATTGATGAGGCCCAACTCAGGCCAAGCAAGCGATGGGCCGCGACGGAGCCCAAGGGCGGAATGCAGACGGCCCAAACCCTCGGCATAAGCGAACTGCGACAGGTGCAAGACGGGCGGGCAAGCGTCATTCTTCGAGACGTCTATGTGACGTACGTCCGCAACGGCGGCTATTTCCTCCAAGCCGAGGCCCAGGGCCCAGCTATTTTTGCATTCGTCAGCCCGTTCGGCTCGCCCCTCCAGATCATCACGCTCGTCGGGATGCTCCTGGTGGTGATCGGCTACGGAATGTACCAGCCGGCGGCCTATGCCGGCGTGCGCAAGTTCACCACGCCGAAGACGGCCGCGATGGGCTTCGCCATGCTGTATGCCCTGATGAACTTGGGCGGCTGGCTGCCGAGCTTCGCCTTTCTGGTCCGCGATAAGGACTATTTGGGGCTGGGAATCCCGGGGGCCTTCTGGGTGTATGCAGGTTTCACGCTTGTTGCTCTATGGGCCACCATCGTCATCCTCAACCGCAGGACCGTTATAGCCGCGGAGGCTTCCGCAAAAGAGGAGGCCGCCCGCCTCAAGGCGGAAGAAGCCGCCCAGCAGCCCGTGCCGATTGTTCCGGAGAATGACAGACCGACGTCAGGCAAGACAGAACCCGTGGGGCGGCCCCGCATCCAACCGCACATGTGGCTTTTCTGGCTTGGGGCCATTGCACTCGTGATGTTCAAGAGTGAGCGGCCGTGGTTCTACACCTGGGCGGAAGTGAGGCAAGGCTGGGAAAACGCCGGCCTCGCATCGGGCGCCCTTTGGCATTGGATCGCAGCGGGCCTGTTCTTTATATCGCCGCTGGTGATGGCGTGCATCCCCGCAGCCAAAAACTGGATCGCCAAACACCCTCTCGAGGATCGCAAGTTTGCGTTCTTCATCTTCGCCTTGATCCCCGTGCAAACCTTGTTCACCTACAACTGGCTGATCCTGCCCCCCTACATTAAGCGCGCCTTTGAAGGCTGGATCGGCGACAAGTTTGAATTGGCCTCCAACGCCAACCCGATCCTCATTTTCATCGCCGTTCCAATCATCACCGCCCTGAGCCAGCGAGCCAAAGTCTACAACATGATGATCTACGGTACGTGCGTGATGGCGGCTCCCGCCTTCCTGTTGGCTATCGGCCCTTACTGGTGGACGCTCTTTCCCTACCTTCTGATCATGACCATCGGCGAGGCGATGTGGCAACCCCGCTTCCTGCAATACGCGGCCGAGATTGCACCGGAAGGCCGCACCGGCGAGTACATGGGTGTCGCTCAGTTGCCTTGGTTCTTGACAAAGATGCTTGTACCGCTGCTCTACTCCGGCCGCATGATGGACCGCTTCTGCCCCGCAGAGGGCCCCAAGAACACGGAGATCATGTGGTTGATCTTCGGCTGCATCGCCATGATGTCCTGTGTCCTGCTTCTCCTGGCGAAGGGCTGGGTCGGCAAGGACTTCAAGACCAAGTCGGCGTAGGAGCGGTCGCCGGTGGTTTGACGCCTCGCCTGCGCGGAAGCAGGCGCATTGTGCTAGCATGCGTCTTCTCGCATGGCTCAAAGGCAGGAAACTCTTGGCGTGATCGCGGGGGCGGGAGAGTTCCCGCGCATGGTGCTCGAAGGTGCCAAGCGGGCCGGTCTGCGCGTCGTCGTCGTCGGCCTGAAGGGCTGCTGCGACCGAGCCATTGCCGCGGATGCTGACGCCTTTTATCCTTCCGGGATCGTCAAGCTTGGCCGTTGGATTCGCATCTTCCGCCGCGAGGGCGCCGCGCGGGCAATCATGGCCGGACAGGTCAAGAAGGTTCGCATGCTGGCCCTGCCGACGTGGCGGGCGTGGTTGGCATACCTACCCGATTGGACTAGCATCAAGGTCTGGTATTTCAGAACCGCCGACCGTCGCAACGACACGCTTCTGCGAGCCGTGGCCGACGAAATGGCGGGCAAGGGAGTTGAGTTGATCGACTCGACCGAGTATTGCCGGGAAGCGCTGGCCGGCGCGGGCGTGCTGAGCCCGAAAGGGCTGACCGCCGCCCAGCAGGCCGACGCCGATCTCGGCTGGCGGATCGCCAAGGAAATGGGTCGGTTGGACATCGGTCAGTCGGTGGCGGTGAAGGACAAGGACGTGATCGCGGTCGAGGCCATCGAAGGGACTGACGCGATGATCGCCCGGGCGGGAGCCTTGTGCCGCCACGGGGGTTGGACTCTGGTCAAGGTCGCCAAGCCGAACCAGGATTCGCGTTTCGACGTTCCGACAGTCGGCCCTGACACGATTGAACGGCTGGCGGAAGCGCGGGCAGCAGTGCTGGTGGTCGAGGCCGGGCGGACGCTGATGGTAGAGAGAGAGCGGATGCTCGCGCTGGCGGCAAAGCATGGGATCGTCATTGTCGGGCGAGAATACGGGAGAAGTAACGGGCAAGGAGGATGAAAGGAGAAGGAAGGCGAATGCGGGGTGTTGGCGGAAGGTCATAGGGTTTGCCAAGTCGCCTGTTGCTGCCGGCCGCCTCTGTCCTGACCCTTCAGCACTGAGCATCGAGTACTGCAACTCAGCGGTGAGCCGCATTACGGGGTGTCGAGGTCGGGCGCGGGCATGGCCGTCATAGCTGCCGGGTCCTGCTCGGCCGTCACGACAGCACGGCCACTCGGGAGACCGGCCGACAGCGGCATAGGCTGCCGCAAAGTATCACAGCGGGCGTGAATATCGGACTTATCCGTTCGCGCGACCGAGAATTTGGCTATGTTGTCGTTACGTTCTGCCGACCTATTGGCGGGGTGCGTCCGGAGAAACACCCATCGCCGATGAGGTGGTCGGGAGCGACCGGCGCTAGGGGAGCCAAGGCCACGATGGATTTTCTCGTCACCGGCGGGGCTGGTTTTATCGGATCACACCTGGTCGAACACCTAGTGCGCGACGGGCTTTCCGTCCGCGTGATTGACAACTTTGCGACGGGCAAGCGCGGGAACATCGCCCCGTTCTTGGACAGCATCGAGTTTATCGAGGGCGACATCACGGACCCGGCGAGCTGCGCCAAGGCCTGCCTGGGCGTGGACGTGGTGCTGCACGAGGCGGCTCTTCCGTCGGTACCCAAGTCGGTCGCCGATCCGATCACGACTCACCGGACCAACGTCGACGGCACGTTCAACATGCTGATGGCGGCGCGGGACGCCGGCGTGCGGCGGTTCATCTACGCCGCCAGCAGCTCGGCTTACGGCGACACACCGACGCTGCCCAAGGTAGAGACGATGCCATCGCAGCCTCTCAGCCCCTACGCGGTGCAGAAGCTCGCCGGAGAACACTATTGCGGGGCCTTCGCCAAGTGCTACGGGATGCAGACGCTGGCCATGCGTTATTTCAACGTCTTCGGCCCCCGGCAGGATCCGACGAGCCAGTACGCCGCCGCCATCCCCGCATTCATCACCGCGATTCTCAACGATCGCCCTCCAATCGTGTACGGCGACGGCGAGCAAACGCGGGACTTCACCTTCGTGGGGAACGTGGTACACGCCAATCTGCTCGCCGCCCGGGCACCCGACGTCAACGGAGAAGTAATCAACGTTGCTTGCGGCGAGCATGTCACGGTCAACGCGATTTGCGGCGAAATCAATCGGCTGTTGGGCAGGCACGTGCAGCCCGACTACGTTCCGCCGCGAGTGGGAGACATCAAGCATTCCTGGGCAGACATTACCCTGGCGGAGCGACTGATCGGTTACCGCCCCTGCGTGGCCTTCGCCGAGGGATTGCAGAGGAGCATAGACTGGTACGCTGCGGCCCTGTCACGCCAGGTGAAGCCAAGGCGACACTGAGCCCTCCGCGCCAGCCGATATATAGAGGCCCAGCCGGGCTGCTGTGATACGTTGACTGTCAGAGGGACCGATTAAAGAGGGTCTGTATGTCTGATATATATCGACTTCGTACATACACGGTTGTGCCGGCATTGCCCGAACCGCTCGCCCGCCTGCGTGATCTGGCTTACAACCTCTGGTGGAGTTGGCACGCCGACGCCTTATCGCTGTTCCGCCGGTTGGAGCCGGATCTATGGAACGACGTCGGACAGAACCCGGTGCGGTTCCTGGCCCACCTGGCCCAGAAGCGCCTGGACCAAGCGGCCTCCGACAAGGCCTACCTTGCCCACCTCAAGCGTGTGCTCGAGGCGTTTGATCTCTACCACAGCCGCGAGACGTGGTTTTCCAAGGAGCATGGAGAGCTGGTAAACTGCAGGATCGCCTACTTCTCCATGGAGTTCGGCGTCCACGAATCTCTACCCATCTACTCCGGCGGGCTGGGGGTGCTGGCGGGAGACCATCTCAAGAGCGCCAGCGACCTGGGCGTGCCCCTGACGGGAATCGGTTTGATGTACCGCCAAGGATACTTCCAGCAGCGTCTGACGCCCGACGGGTGGCAGGTCGAGGAGTACCCTTCAGCGGATTTCTATCAGATGCCTGCGACTCTGGTGCGCGGCGAAAACGGCGAACCGACGAAGATCAGCGTGAAGGTCGGCAAGCGCGACGTGGCCGTCCATGTCTGGCTGGTCCAGGTCGGCCGAGTGCCGCTGTACCTGCTGGACTCGGACCTGCGAGAGAACGATCCACGGGACCGTGAGATCACGCTTCGCCTCTACGGCGGCAACGAGGAGATGCGAATCCGTCAGGAGATCCTCCTGGGAATCGGTGGGATCCGCGCTTTGGAGGAGATGAAGCAGCGCCCCGCCGTTTGCCACATGAACGAGGGGCACGCGGCCTTCCTGACGCTCGAGCAAATCCGGCATCGAATGCAGGAGGACGGACTGGACTTCGGCGAGGCCAGGGAGGCCGTCGCTCCCAGCCACGTCTTCACCACCCACACCCCCATTCCGGCGGGCATCGACCGCTTCAGCGACGCGCTCCTGCAGGAGTACGTCGGCCCCTACCTGCCCCTGATTGGACTGTCGCTGCCGGAGTTTGCCGCTCTGGGCAAGAAATCGGCGGCGGACCCCAACGAGCCCTTCTGCATGGCGGTCATGGCTCTCCGACTTGCTGCCACGGCCAACGGGGTCAGCGCCCTGCACGGCCACGTATCCCGAGAGATGTGGCACACCGTCTGGCCCGGCGCTCCCCGGGACGAGGTGCCGATCACCTCGATCACCAACGGCATTCACACCGGCACGTGGATCGCCCCGGAGATGTCCGACTTGCTCGACCGCTACCTGGGTCCGGCCTGGATGGACAATCCCGTAGACCATGAAATCTGGAACCGGGTCGACGAGATCCCCGACGAGGAGCTGTGGCGAACCCACGAGCGTCGCAGGATGGCGCTCATCACCTTTGCCCGACAGAGGGCAAAGGAGCAGCTCCGCCGTCGAGGGGCCCCGCCGGTCGAGATCAAGGCGGCCAACGAATTCTTGGACCCGGAGGCCCTGACCATCGGATTTGCCCGGAGATTCGCGCCCTACAAGCGCGGGGCCTTGCTGTTCCGCGACCCGCAAAGGCTGCTGAAGATTCTCCGAGGAGATCAGAATCGCCCCGTTCAGATCGTTTTCGCCGGCAAGGCCCACCCGCGCGACGACAATGGCAAGGAGATTATCAAGCAGATCATTGCCCACATGGGCAAGCCCGAATTCCGACGGCAGATCGTGTTCCTCGAGAACTATGACATGACCGTGGCACGGCACATCATGCAAGGAGTTGACGTCCTGCTGAACAACCCCATCAAGCCGCGGGAGGCCTCGGGGACCAGCGGCATGAAGATCGCCCCCAACGGGGGGCTCAATATGTCGGTTCTCGACGGGTGGTGGCCCGAGGCCTATGACGGCGAAAACGGCTGGGCAATTGATGAGGGGCGGGTGTACGACGATCCCGCCTACCGCGACCACAGCGAGGGTGAAGCCATATACTCGCTGCTGGAGAAAGAGATCGTGCCGCTGTTCTACGAGCGCGGTGAGGACGGAATGCCGCGGCGATGGATCGGCCGAATGAAAGCCTCAATGAGAACCGTATGTCCGATGTTCAACACCAGCCGCATGTTGCAGGAATACACCAACCGGCTATATGTGCCGGCGGCGACAAGATGGAGGCGTTTTTCCGCCAGCCGCTTCACCGCCGCCAAGTCCTTGTCGCAATGGAAGCGTGAAATCAGCCGCCGCTGGAGCCATGTGCGAGTCGAGAAGGTCGAAGCCAACGACAGCGGCGAGCTGCCGGTCGGAAGCCGCGTGGAGGTCCGCGCCCGTCTTCACCTCGGCGAGGTAAAGCCTGAAGATGTGTCCGTCGAGCTCTACCACGGCCGAGTTGACACTCACGGCCAGCTTGTTGAAGGAAGCAGCGAGCAGATGGGCTGTGAGAAGAATCTCGAGAACGGCACCTACTCGTACAGCGGTCAGATCCCATGCCTCAGCAGCGGCCAGCATGGTTACGCCGTCCGTGTCGTGCCGACGCACCCGGACCTGCCCCATAAATACGATACCGGCTTGATCCTGTGGAGTTGAGCGCCGCTGCCTGGACCGGCAGTCTCGCTGAGCCACCCCGAGCCGTTGCGGCGTCGTCAGGCCCACCTTCGGCGCGGCGTTGAAGACCGGCCGAAGGCGACGGCGAGGGAGTGTGGGGAGCCAAACCGTTGGAGGTGTTGCGATTCTCCTCTTGCGGTGAAGGCGGCGAACCCAACCGGCTTGACAATGAGCCAAACTGGGGATAGCCTGCAGTATTCAAGCCGGCGGCCGCCGCCGACTTCTTGGTGAAGACCTGGGGCTGTAGCTCAACTGGTTAGAGCGCCGGCCTGTCACGCCGGAGGTTGCGGGTTCGAATCCCGTCAGCCTCGTTACCCGGGTACGATACATTGCAACAAAACGCGGTTTCCCGCGATGCCGCGGGGGTGTCACTATCTAGCCGCGAAGCATTGCGGCCGTTTGCGTGCATTGACTGCGCCGCATTTTGCGCCGCCTCTGCCGGGGTCCGAATTACCCCCTTCTCGGCTGCCTTCTCGAATAGCTCATCGGGCACCGCGTTGGCGTAATGCTTCCCGCTCACGGTGATGGAATGGCCGATCCACCGGGACACCGCGAATTGGGGGAAGCTCATCGCCCATTCCTTCTCGCACGAGGCCCGCAATGTCTGCCACTGATTCCGCCAGGGCTCCACGCCCGCGGCCGCGATGATCCGCTTCACTCGCTTTTGGGCGTAGCCGCCGCGAATTGTTACCAGCCGTGATTCCCCTTCGCCAAGCTCATCGAAGCGGGCTTGTAGTAGGGTCATCAGCTTGGGGGTGATCGGTACAAGCCTCTGCTCGTGGCCCTCGTGGTGTTCCGTCTTGGGGGATCGGACCGTCAATCGCCCATGTTCGAAGTCGATGTCCGCGAGGGTAAGGGTGTGTGATTCGCTGGGGATTCTGAGCCCCGCGTATCTCGCCAGCCCGAAGAGCAACCGCCACTCAGCGCTTGGGCAGGCGTCGATGATCCGCTGAATCTCATCGGGGGTAATGTACCGAGTGTACTTGCTCGCCGTTGCCCCCGACTTCAGGTGCTCAAAGGGGTTCGAGGCGATGATCTTCCGCCGGACGGCTTCGGCCATGATGGTCTTGACGTTGCCGGAATAGACCTTGGCCGATGCGATAGAGAGCGTCTTTTCGATCTTCCCCCGCCACGTCGACGCTTGTTGCGGCGTGATCTTCCGTAGGGGGATTTCCGCGTCAAGGTGGGCCAGGAGCGCCGCCCTCGTGTCCTCCAGCTTCGCCACGCTCTTGGGCTTCAACTCGCCCCGGCGCCCGTCGATGTACCCGTCCAACCACGCCCCCAGCGTCACCACTTGCCGGGGATCCACGAGGTCGACCGCCGCCAGCTTGGCGTGAAGCTCATCGCTCAGCCCCGCAACCCAAACGCTCGTTTCGTCGGCCGGGGCATGGCCGGTGATGGTTGACGCCACTAGGTCTTCGATCTTCACGCGGACGGCCTCAGCCTGCCGATTCGGCACCTTGCCGAGTCGAACGGCCTTGCGTTCACCGTCGGCCGTGGTGAAGAGGATTCGCCGCCTGCCGTTGGGGTCGTTAGCGATACTTGCCATTGTGTCACCCGCCTTTGCCGCTCACAGCCCGCGATACACGTCCCGCCGATGCCCGATACGGACGACCAGGACCAACAGCACCCGGTCTTGAATCTGGTACACGATTCGGTAGTCGCCGGCCCGCACGCGGTACAGGTCATCCTCGCCGGCCAGCTTGACCGCGCCGTCCGGTCGCGGATCGTCGGCTAGGGCGTCAATCCGCCGGGCGATGCGGAGCCGGTCCGGCTTGGGGATCGCCGCCAGGGTCTTCACCGCCGACGGTTTCAACTCGATTCGGTAGCGTCGGTGCGGCTTAGAGACCAAGGTCGGCCTTCACCTTCTCCCAAGGGACCGAGCCGCGTTCCCGTAGGGCCTTCCGCGCCGCGTCCAGGTCGATGCGGCTCTCCAATTCGTCCAACAGGGCGAGGTCATCCATCGAAACGATTGCGGCCACGTCCTTGCCCCGCCGTTCGAGGACGATACGCTCCGCCCCGAAGGCCACGCGGTTGACGATGTTGGCCAGGTCGTCCCGGATCAGCGTCGCCGAAATCCGGGCGTGTCCGCCGTTGCCGTTCGCTCGCTTGCCCGCCGGCCTCGCCGGGTGGGGCTTCGCTTGCGTCTTGTTCGCCATGATCGGTGCTCCTCTATATGTGTCGAACGTACAATTATGGCATAGGATCAAGTCCGTGTCAACCCGCCGGGGGCTTCGGGTATCGCGCCTCGCTCCTGGAGCTGCTTACGAAACCAGCCGCCGGGATTGCGGATAGTCCCGTCCCGTCTGCACGCCTCGTCTGCCACTTCCAGCACGATGCGCAGGTCAACTTTCGACTTGGCCAGGAATTGCCGGAAACTCGCATCGCAACCGCAACCATCCAAGATGAGCGCCAACCTTGCCGACGCGGGAGCCTTGAGCCAATGGTGCCGCGGGATGTTCAGCTTGCGGAGAATCCGATCCAGGTCGTACGCAGCAGCGACAGTGACACCCTTTTGCGGCAAGCTCGCTTCAGCGCTGACGGTTCTATGAAGGTTCTCGCTGATGGTTCGCTGACGGTTCGGGGGGTCCACAGGCCCCCCTTTTCGGTCCTGGATGTCCCCCTTAAGGGGGGCGTGGGCGTCCCCCTTACGGTCCTGGATGTCCCCCTTGCTCCGCCGCCGCCGCGCCAGCTTGCTCGACAGCTCCCGGATCGTTTCCTCGCTCCGGCCAGCCACGATGATGTACCTCGCTGTATCCCTGGGTCCGCGTCCGCCGCCGATGGTGCGAAGCTCGCCGGCCGCTTCCAACTCCCGGAGTAATCGCCGGGTCTGTCGCTCGCTCCCGTCCGTGCCAAAGACCCGACGGGCCACGTCCTGCACGCCAGGCCAGCAAACGCCGTCATCGTCGGCACGCTCCGCCAGGGCCACGAGCGCCAGCCGAGCCGATGCGCCGCGGACAGGGCAGGAATCAAGCATCCATCGAACGAAACTGATGCTCACCCAGCTGCCTCGCTTTCCACCGCCGCCGCCCGAACCGCCAACCATTTCTGGAGCTGCGGGATCGGGTAAACAACCCTGTGGCCGATTCGGACGTGCGGAATCTCACCCGAATTGGTTTTGGCCCACAACAACCGCGGCGAAATGCCCAGGGCCTTGGCTGCCTCAGCCGGGCGGAGTGCCAAGCGTGTGACATCGGTCGGTGCCGGGGAAGGATCAGCGGTCATCGTTCACCCCCTCTCTCTTCGCACGCTCTGTCAGAATCCGCTCTACGGTGGGCAAGTCGAATAGTAGAGCCTTGCCCGCTTTGACGTGTGGGAGCCTTCCAGCTTCAGCTTCGGCGCGAAGCCAGGCCAGCGGGACGTGAAGCCTTCTCGCCGCATGGCCGGCCGTCAGCAAGGTTCTTTGCGTGTCCATGCTCCAAGTATGGACTACAGCCGGTGAGCGCAGGTGTGAGCGTAGCTGTGAGTTTTGCGGGGGTTTTCAGGTTTCTCGCGGTTCGGCGAGTCGATGCGTGCCTTTGGTCTTGCC
>CAYYBO010000005.1:0-24502 GCA_964470125.1 uncultured Planctomycetaceae bacterium
TACACTAAAGCATGAGTCGTGCCAACTAAATCGACAGACTCTCTGGACTTGGGGGATTGATTCATCCGGCGCCGTGTCATCGAGAACACGTCGGTCTCTCAGACGGACTGAAGAATCCACGCCCCAGGTTCGGAGAACCTGGGGGACCCGCTCGATCTTGCAGGCACTATCGCTTCCTGGAGACCTTCGGTCAACCGCAGGCTAACGGTCAGAACCCAATACGTGAGCCCTTGATCAACACACATGCCGACGCCAGCAGCGCGAGTCATCGGTAAGACACGGAACGGCAGGGCAGCGATGCGTTTCAACTCTGGCTGATAGAACTCCGGGGACTGACACACGCGATGATGTTCTTACTGCTGCGGCCATTCTCGCTGCATCCGGCGGTCATCAGGGAGTCGGCGAGAGTCAGGCCGGCGTGACAGCGGCGGAAGGAGGGCCGGATGGATTACGGCGCCTTGACGCTATGGCCTCGATTCCCACGGCGGCGAAGATTGCCAGAGTAAAATCGATGGGCGATCTCTTTCGTGAATTGCCCTCGACGATCACGCGGAGGCACACGTAGTAGGTGGGCAAGGACAGAAGCAAGAGCCAAAGAAGCCGCTGAGCGCCGGCGCTATTCCACATCGCTCGGCAGCCCCCCCAGACGACGAACAGCCAAAACACAGCGAACACCACTATGCTCACGAGAAGCCAGGCGGTCAAGACCGGCATTTCGCGGTAGGTGCTGCGCAGAGCCGCCACCCAGCCCAGGGACTCCGTCCGGGAGATGCGATTCCCGGTGCGATCATATAGGCCGAGATACGCGAACAAGTCTAGATTATCGGGCAGGGCCAGCAGTTTGACGATGTGGCTGACGCACAATCTGGCCGCCGCTCCGGGATAATGGATCATCTCGTCCAGCAGCGCCGTGACTCTGCGATCTCGCTCTCTGGAAGGAGGGGTCACGTCGCCGGCCACCCGTCGGATCTCCTGCACACGGAGTTCGATGGCCCGCCCGCTGTCAGCATGTGGCCGGCCGGGACTTGTCCCCCTGTGGACCGCCTGAAACGACATCCACAGTATCGGCCCCACCAGGCATGACGCGGCCAACAGAGCGAGGCGCGACAACCACTTGCCGGGCAATCGCCGGCGTGCGATGGGGAGAATCAAGATGAACAACAGGGGAAGCCATCCCAGGATCTCCAAACGAATCAACGCCCCGGCCGACAGCAACAAGCCGGCGGCACATAGAGTGGTCGCGTTGAAGTCGTGAGTCGCCGCGCGCACAAGAAACATGATCGCAATCACCAGGCAGGGCGTGTAGAACGCCTCCGAGCAAAGGAAATGCGGGATCATTATGTTCACCGGGATTGCGGCGTAGAGAAGCATTGCCAGCCGGCACACTTCGGGGGAGCATCCAAGATGTTGCACCATTCGGAATACTGCGAGCAGGCTGGCGGCCAGGAGGGCCAGTTGAACAAGCTGCACGACCCATAGGCGCCCGCCGCCAATCCATAGAACCAGGGCGTGCAGTGCATAGTCACCGACGGCGCCTTGGTCGGCGAGCACGTCGAGCGCCGCCTCGAAACCCTCCGCTTCCAGCAGGGCCTGGGCTGCGGCCAATCGCGTTATGCTGCGATCATAACGAAGCGCGGCTTCCGGTCGAATCACTCCAAACGTGAGCAAGGCTGCATGCACACAGGCAACCGCCACAAGCAACCATTTGACGACTCGCCCGGATTTGGTGTGAGCATGCATCGACGTTGCCGGCCCCAAGTCGAGAGGAAGCCTCAGGAGATAGCTTCGCCGGGCCCGTGCGTTGGCGAAGTGTCCCAGACCCCCGTCATGATAGATCATGGCGAGTGTTTCTGCAAGCGCAGCGATCCTCCTGGATTGCCACGGGGTCTTGCCCTCTTCACAACCTCCACGTGTCCCGCAGCGACCGCCGCTCGCTGGAGAGGCCGTCGAATCCGCGGCGACGCGATGACGACGGCAAGGAGCTGGTTGCGGCCGAGTCGAGAGGGACTACACTCGGTCCTGAGCGCAGCCGGTCGTGTTGTCTGTGTCTTGGCACGGGACGCCGGCCGTCGCGCTGGTTGCGGCTGCATTGCACGGGACTACAATCGGTCTTTAATCCAGTGGGGGCGTGATTCGCGGCAATCCGGCGGAAAGGAAGCAGGGGATGGCGTTGCGGAAAAAGGCGGTTGTAGCCAGGCCGGTCAAGGCCGCGGCCAGGCGCAGGACGCGCAGGGCCGAGTCGGTCGAGAGCCGCCGGGCCAGGGCGGCGAAGATCGTAAAGGAGCTACACCGGCTGTATCCCGACGCGACGTGCGCTCTGCATCACCAGTCCGCCCTGGAGTTGGCGGTCTCGACCGTCCTTTCCGCCCAATGCACCGACGACCGAGTGAACAAGGTCACGCCGGCACTGTTCGAGCGGCATCGGACCGCCGCGGACTACGCCGCGGCCGACCAGGCCCGGCTGGAGGAGACCATTCGATCGACCGGCTTCTTTCGCAACAAGGCGCGGAATATCATCGGGCTTGGCCGAGTGCTCGTCGAGCGATTCGGCGGCAAGGTGCCGAGCACCATGGAGGAGCTGCTGGAGCTGCCCGGCGTCGCTCGTAAGACGGCCAACGTGGTCCTGGGCACGTGGTTCGATAAGAGTGAAGGCGTAGTGGTGGACACGCACGTCGGCCGCCTGTCGCATCGGCTGGGGCTGACGTGGCGGTCGAAGGATGATAAAGACGCGGTACGGATCGAGCAGGACCTGATGGAGGTTCTGCCGCAGGCGGAGTGGACTTTTGTCGGTCACGCGCTGATCTGGCACGGCCGGAAGGTCTGTTCGGCCCGCAAGCCGGATTGCGAGCATTGTTCGCTGGCTGAGTTGTGCCCGTCGGCGTTTGCTTTCGGCGCGGAGGCGAAGAAGGCCGCCGGGAAGAACCGATCATGATGTGAGCGCGTATTGGAGGAGAGGCGAGCCTGGCGGCCCTCGGAAACCCTGCATTCATGCGGGGTTCGCGAGAGCGCGGCATAAATGCCGCGGCCCGGGCAATATGGCCCGGTAGACTCGTGATCTGGGCTTTGCGTGGAGTCTGTTAACAACATGAAGATCGAACTATCCGGTCCTGACGTCACCCAGGCGGAAATCGACGCGGTGTGCGAAGTGATGAGGTCTGGCCGCTTGTCGCTCGGGCCGAAAGTCCCCGAGTTCGAGAAGGCCATGGCCGAGTACATCGGCGTCAAGCACGCCGTGGCCGTGGCCAACGGCACCTGCGGCCTGCACCTCTTGATGCGGGCTGTCGGCGTCGGGCCGGGCGACGAGGTCATCAGCACGCCCTTCTCATTCATCGCCTCCACGAACTGCATCATCTACGTCGGCGCCAAGCCGGTGTTGGTGGATATCGACCCGGAGACCTGGAACATCGACGTTCGCAAGGTCGAAGCGGCGATCACCCCGCGGACCAAAGCGATCATCCCCGTCGACGTCTTCGGGCTCGTGCCGGACATGGACGCGATCAACGCCATCGCCAAGCGGCACCACTTGCGAGTGATCGAGGACTCGTGCGAGGCCCTGGGCAGCAAGTACAAGGGACGGATGGCCGGCTCGCTGGCCGACGCCGGCGTCTTCGGCTTCTACCCCAACAAGCAGATGACCACCGGCGAGGGCGGGATGATCGTCACCGACGACGACGAGATCGCCATGTTGTGCGACTCCATGCGCAACCAGGGCCGCGACACCGGCATGGGCTGGCTGTCGCACGAACGGCTGGGGTACAACTATCGACTGACGGACATCGCCTGCGCGATCGGGACCGTGCAGCTTCGACGCATCAAGGAAATCCTCGCCAAGCGCGACCGGGTGATGGGCTGGTATCGCCGGCGGATGGAAGACGAGAAACGAGTCAGCCTGCAAAAGCTCAGCAAGGACTGCGAGATGAGCTGGTTCGTCTTCGTCGTCAAACTGGCCGACCAGTACACCGAGAAGGACCGGGCGAGGATCATCGAACAGCTCCGAGCCAAGGGCATCGGGTGCAACAACTACTTCGCCCCGATCCAACTCCAGGCGTTCTACCGCCGCGAGTACGGCTACAAGGAGGGCGACTTCCCGGTCTGCGACCGCGTCTCCTCGCGGACGTTCGCCCTGCCGTTCCACAACGGCCTGACCGAAGCCCAGGTGGATGAGGTCTGCCGGACGCTGAAGAACCTGCTATGAGGAAGAGCCTGTAAGCCGGATACTGCCCCCGTCTTCCATCACAGCCGTGTAGCGGCGCAAGAAACTACGGCATCTCACGATTGAGTGTGGCATGAGGCGTCCCCTTGTCGGCGGGCAATCTGGCAGTGGGCGCACATGGTGTTCCCGTCGGCCACAGGGGGCCGACGCTACAGACAACCATGAAATGCCATATAGCCTCGGGGCGACGGCGCGGGACCAGTCGACTTGCCTCGAGATTCAACCTCGTCGAAGTGTTATACGGCCCGGTCGATGGCCGCTTGCAGGTCCTTCTTGCTGGCCAGGCCGACGAATTTCTGGGCGATCTCGCCGCCCTTGAATAGCATCACCGTCGGTATCGCCTGGATGCCGTACTTGACCGGCATCTCCTGGTTCGAGTCGGTGTTCAACTTGCCCACCTTGGCCCGACCGGCGTAGTCGTTGGCCAGCTCATCAATCGTCGGGCCCAGCGCCTTGCATGGCATGCACCAGCTCGCCCAGAAGTCCACAAGAACCGGCTTGTCCGACTGAAGCACTTCGGCTTCGAAATTGGCGTCCGTGAATTCGAGGGTGTTCGCACCTGCCATATTATTACCGTCTCCTTCGGCGCGGCAGCCATCCCTTGCAGCGCCGCCCGACGACCGCCCAATTCGGCCGCCGGTCGATCGCTACGCTTTGACGAGTTGGATTGTAGATGCCCGGTCTACGGAAGTCAAAGTGCCGCGCCCATTTCGGGCGGTCGCCGCGCAGGCCGACGCAGAAATCACTCGAAGGCTGTTTCCGGTCGCCTGCTGACTCCCTCGCGCCTGAATCCGCCCAGCCCGCTATGCCTGAGCGCTCTTGGCGGAGGCGGATCGAGCCAGCTTCTCTATCCGGTCCAAGAGCTGTTCCAGCCGCATGGCTCGCGACGCCTTCAGCAACACGACGTCACCCGGTTGGATCAAAGTGCCGATCTTCTGGCCGAGGGCCTCAACCGTGGCAAACCAGTAGATTCGCTTGCCGGTGCCCGCCGCCGCCGTCGCCCCGTCCGCCAGCACCCTGGCCATGGCGCCGACGGCAATCACCACTTGAGCGGTGGAGCGGCCGGCCTCGCGGCCGATCGCCTGGTGGCAGCCGACGGACTCTTCTCCCAATTCGCGCATATCTCCAAGGATGAACACCTTGCGGCCCACTGCGGGAAGGTTGTCCATCACCTCGAAGGCGGCCCGCATGCTGCTGGGGTTGGCGTTGTAGGCGTCGTTGATAACCGTGAACTGGTCAAGGCGGAGCCGCTCCATGCGCATGGCCGATGGCCTGGCGCGAGCCAGAGCGGCGGCGATTTCCTGATG
Source organism: uncultured Planctomycetaceae bacterium (assembly GCA_964470125.1). GTDB lineage: Bacteria > Planctomycetota > Phycisphaerae > UBA1845 > UTPLA1 > DATKKX01. The sequence continues at coordinate 5,521 of CAYYBO010000005.1, forward strand.
CGACAGCCGAAACCTCGTGCCGATGGCAACCGCCCCAAGAGCGTTGCTGACGTTATGGCTGCCCAACAGCGGAAGAAAGTAATCGAATCGTCCGTTGACCTTGAAGTGCTGTCCCTCGGAGTCCATTCTGACGCCTTCGGCCCGCAGGTCCGCGTCCGGCTGAAAGCCGAACTTCAGCATCGTGCAGTTTGCCGGCGCCTTCGAAGGCGCAAAGCCGGCCGCTTGCTCGCTGACCGCGGCGAAACCTCGCCCCCGCAGACAGCCGAGCAGCGAAAACTCCTCCCGCGCCACCGCTTCGATGTCTCCGAAAAACTCCAGGTGTTCCTCGCCTATGCTGGTGATGACCGCCAAATCCGGTTGCACGATCCGCCCCAGGGCGGCGATCTCGCCGGGGTGATTGGTCCCGATCTCCACCACCACGTATTCGTCCTGGGGTTCAACCGAAAGCAGCGTCAGCGGCACACCGATGGCGTTGTTGAAGCTCGCTTGGCCGGCGCGGCCTCGTTTGCGCGAGCCCAGCACCGTGTTGACCAAATCCTTAGTCGTCGTCTTGCCGTTGCTGCCGACAACCGCGATGACCTGGGCGGCAAACTGCCGCCGATACCAGGCCGCCAGACGGCCGAACGCCTCCACCGTGTCGTGAACCTGAATCAGTCGGCCGGCGCCATGATGCTTCGCGTCAATCCTCGAAAGATCGCTGACTGCGGCGGCATTGGCCCCCTTCTCGAGGGCCTCATTCACAAATGAGTGACCGTCGAAGCGATCTCCGGGAATCGCGAAGAAAAGAGAACCGGAAACCGAACCCCGCGAGTCCGTCGACACGCTGGTCACGGTCGGCACCGCGACCGGGCCGCGAATCCGGCCGCCCATCGCCGCGGCCATCTCCTGTAACGTCAGCGCCCGCATCCCGCTACCGCCTCGCTCTTCTGCGGATCGCGCCCTCCGCGACCTCCACGTCGTCGAAGTGCATCTTCTCCGTCCCAAGAATCTGGTACTTCTCGTGCCCCTTGCCGGCGATCACCAACGTGTCGCCGGGCGCCAGCCGGCTGATCGCGTAGCCGATGGCGCAGGTCCTGTCCGGCTCCGTCACCGACCTCTCCCGATCCGCCGGCGACAAGCCTCGCTCGATATCCGCGATGATCGCCAGCGGATCCTCCGTTCGCGGATTATCGCTGGTAATCACGAACGAGTCAGCCAACTCGGCAACCGCCCGGGCCATCAACGGCCGCTTGGTCTGGTCACGATCTCCGCCACAGCCGAACACGCACCAGAGCTTGCCCCGGGTCAGCGGCCGAACCGCTCGCAGCACGTTGCGCAAGGCATCATCCGTGTGGGCGTAATCCACATAGACGCCGAAACCCAGGTCGATCGTGTCCACCGGCTGCAGTCGCCCCGGCACGTGCCGCAAATCCGCCAGCCCCCGCCTGATCGCCTCCACCGGCAGGCCCATACCCAGCGCCGCCGAGGCCGCCGCCAGCGCGTTCACCGCGTTGTGCCGCCCGACCATCGGCGTATATAGCTCAAAGGGTTCCCGCCCGCACTCGACCACAAAACGGCTGCCGCCCAGGCCCTCCTCGACGATCCGAGCGCGGCAGTCCGCCGGGCGGTCCACGCCGTACCGCACCACGCGGGCCCGGCAGTCCGACACAAGCCCCTCCGAACTCTCGTCGTCGGCGTTGACCACCGCTGCGGCTTCCCGCGAGAGGTTGTCGAACAGACGCTTCTTCGCCCGCAAGTACTCCACCTGTGTTCGGTGATAATCCAAGTGGTCCTGAGTCAGGTTGGTGAAGATCGCCGTCGAGAATAAAACGCCGTCCGTTCGGCGTTGGTCCAGGCTGTGCGACGAGACTTCCATCACAACATGACCGGCCCCCGCGGCATGCGCCTCGACGAGGCCCTTGGTCAATGTGATGGCGTCCGGCGTCGTCAGGCCGGCCGTCTCCGTGCGAGAGCCCAGATCGTACTCGATGGTTCCGAACAGGCCGGCCTTCAGCCCGGCGGCGTGCAGAATTCCCCGGAGCATGAAAGCGGTCGTGCTTTTCCCGTTGGTGCCGGTGATGCCGATCACCTTCAGCCGGTGGCCGGCTTGTATCTGCTTCAGGCCGTAGAAGCCCGCGGCCAGCGCCGCCAGAGCGATTCTGGCATCCGGGACTCTGATGATCCTCGCCTCGGGGCCCAGATCGACCTCGACATCCGCGACCACCGCCACGGCCCCCCGCGTCAGCGCCTCGTGGGCGAACGCCGCCCCCCGAGCCTTGGTCCCCGCCACGGCCACAAAGAGGCTTCCCGGCGAGACCTTCCGGGAATCGTCGCACACCTCCGTGATCGCCACCCCGCCGAGACCGACCGGCGATGAGTGCTCGCCCAGAGAATCGTTGACCAATAGGGCAAGGTCGATCGCCTTGCGAGGCGCTCCGCCCCCGTTTCCCATCGTCTCACTGGTCATAACCGCGGCATTATACCCCGAACCCAGCTCTGCGCCCGCAACCCTGCCCGAACGTCAGCGGTCGGCCGCCAAACTACCCATTTTGCGCGAACCGCGCCGGCGTTCCTCAGCTCAACTTACCGCCGCCGCATTTCGCTGGAACCGACCTGGGGGCCATGCGTCGCGAATGCGGGCCTCCCGGAATTCGATTGTCCGGCCTCCATCCGGTATAATTCGGCCCTCTAGATACGGAGCAAAAACATGAAGAAAGACGGCAACCACGTTGTTTCAAGAAGGGAGTTCGTCAAGGCGGGCGCGGCGGCGGCGGTCGTCGCGGGTTTGCCGGCCAGCCTCGCGGCCCAACAGCCGGAGGATGCCAAGAAAGGTGAAGAGAAAGCCTCAAATAGGGAGCAGCTCGTCCCCACTCGCGTCCTCGGGCGCACCGGGGCAAAAGTCTCAATGCTCAACATGGGCACAACCCGCGAGCCGACCACCCGCATGCTCAACGCCACGTACAAGCTCGGCATCCGCTACATCGACACGGCGGCCAGCTACGTCGGCGGTCAGTCGGAGAGGGTCATCGCCGAGTGGATGGCCAAGAAGGGCAATCGCAAGGAACTCTTCATCGTCACCAAGGACCAGCCCAAGAGCCCCGACGAGTGGGTGCAGATGCTTGATCGGCGGCTGGAGGCCCTCAAGACCGATTACATCGACCTTTTCTTCCTCCACGGCTTGGGCCCGGGCAGGCGAGGAGGTCGTGGCGACGCCGAACAGACCGAATGGCCCAAGAGCAAGGAGTGGGCCCAGGCGGCGGAGAAGATGAAGAAATCCGGCAAGACTCGCTTCGCCGGCTTCAGCTCCCACGCAGGGTTTCCGGCTCGCACCGAGTTGCTCAACAACGCCGCCTCGGGCGGCTGGGTCGATGCCCTGATGGTCTCCTACGATCCGCAGACCGTCCGTGATAACGCGGACTTCAACAAGTCCCTGGATGCCTGCCACAAGGCCGGCATCGGGCTGATCAGCATGAAGCAGATGCGCGGCGTGAACGATGCCCCCAAGTTCATGCCCGAGTTCGAGAAGAAAGGGCTGACCGCCCATACCGCGGTCCTGCACGCGGTGTGGAGCGACGAGCGGATCGCCAGCATCTGCTCCAACATGCCCAGCCTGGAAATCCTGAGAGAGAACGCGGAGGCGGCCAAGAAGTTCAAGCCGCTGGACAAGAAGGAGTTGGCCGCCGTCATTAGTCTCTATGAAAAGGCCGGCAGGCGATTCTGCAATGCTTGCGACGGGCGTTGCCGTCGGGCCGCAGGCACGAGCGCCGGCCTCAACGACATCGTCCGCTACCTCTCGTACTACGAGATGGACGGTTGCCGTGACGAGGCTCGACGGCTGTTCGCGGCCCTGTCGCCGGAGGAGCGCGACTGGCATGGCGCGAACCTGCAAGCCGCCTCGTGCGCGTGCCTCAGCAAGCTGGACTTCGAGACCCTGCTGAGCCGCGCGGAGCGGAAGTTGGCCTAGTCTCGAAACGCCGCGTCCACCCCGGGCTCGGCGCCGTGGCCTGCATGCCGCCGCCGAGGCTACGGGTTGGAACTCGCCCGGATGTCGTGGACTTGGACGCGCCAGTACACCCTGCGGTCCATCGCCCGCCGACGTCGCCAGACGCCGCGCACGACCACTTCCCTGCCGTCCAGCTCCACGAACCGGTGATACAAGGGAGAGTTCCACACCCTCGGCGATCCCTTGGGAGTCGCCAGCGGGTAGCTCTCAGTCGCAGTCACCACATAAGCCACGGGAGGAGGGGGGCCTTCCGGAATGCCGCAAACGTCAGGATTGAATTCCAGTGTGCCGCGAGATTCACGCGGACTTCGCGCCCAGACAAGACATCCCGGCCCCGCGATGACCGCAAGCAGGACACCCAGGACCAGCCAAGGTTTCTGATTCTCGCCCATGGAAGTCTCCGCCCTCTGTGTGGCAGGTTCCGGTACAGCCACTACTTCTGACGCCGAGCGGGGGGCGAGAGTTCCATCCCCGACCGGTTTGACCTCCGCGCCGGCTGGCCTAGTCGTTAAGATATGTAGGTTCCGGCCGCTGGAGGCAGCAAACATGACAACTTCACGCCGCTCCCGGCTTCAAGTGGTACAATCCGCGATCGCTGGTTGGACGATTCTCTTGATGGGAGCCACTGCGATGTTCGCTCAAGATCGCGCAGGGTCGGTGCGCCCGCCCGCTTTCGCCGGAAGCTGGTATCCCGGCGACAAGGCGACGCTGGCCCGGGAAGTTGACACCCTCATGGACAAGGCGCCGGCGGTGAACCTCAATGGCAAACCCCTCGCGGTCATCGCCCCGCACGCGGGCTATCGGTTCAGCGCCCCGACGGCCGCCGCGGGCTATCGTTGTCTGCGCGGGCAGTCTTATCAGCGAGCGATCGTGATGGCCTTCAGCCACCGATACGCCGGCTCGTACAACGGCATCGACGTCCCCCGCGATCTCACGGCATACGAAACGCCGCTGGGCCAGGTGCCCATCGACCGCGAGGTCTGCGACGACCTGCTGAAGAAGAAGGGCTTCCTCTCCCAGCCCAACCTCGGCCGCGACGAACATTCCCTGGAGCTGCAACTGCCCTTCCTGCAGCGAGCCCTGAAGGACTTCCGGCTCGTTCCCATGCTGGTCGGCAAGATGACCGATCGCGATTACGCGCAGGCCGCGGAGGCCATCCTGCCCTGGCTGGACGGAGACACGATCCTGGTGGTCAGCACCGACTGCACGCACTTCGGGCCGAACTACGGATACGAGCCGTTCAAGGACGACCTGCCCAAGCGGCTCCGCGAGTTGGCCGACAACGCGGCGGCCCCGATTCAGAACTGCGACTACGACGGCTTCGTCGAGCACCTGAACAAGACCGGCGACACGATCTGCGGCCGCGGACCTGTCTTGCTCCTGTTGCGGATTCTGTCGATGCAGGGCGGCGCCGAGGGCGTTCGGGCCGCCTTCGATACCTCGGGCAACCTCCTCAATGACTGGACCAACAGCGTCACCTATCAGTCGTTTGTGTTCACCCGCCGCCCCGGCCAGCTCAACGAGCGGGAGCGAACGGAGCTGCTGCGACTGGCCCGGCAGACCGTCAAGGATTTTCTCGACGGCAAGGGTCCTCCGGAGCCGGCCGCCGACACGCTGCCCGCCGGACTGCGGGCGAACGGGGCCTGCTTCGTCACCTTGGAGAACCGCGGTGAGCTCCGCGGCTGTATCGGCAACATGTCGGCTGAGGGCCCGCTTTATAAAGCCGTGATCCACAACGCCGTTCTGGCCTGCCAGGATTCTCGCTTCGCGATGAATCCGGTCACCGGCAAAGAAGTGGATCAGTTGCACATTGAGATCAGCCACCTCACGCCGATGCAGCGACTAAAAGACGTGCGCGAGATCGTGATCGGACGGCACGGCCTCCTCGTCTCACTCGGCTTCAACCGGGGCGTTTTGCTCCCGCAGGTGGCCTATGAGCGAGGCTGGACTCGCGAGGAGTTCCTGGCTCAGACCTGCCGCAAAGCCGGCTTGCCGCCGGATGCCTGGAGCAAGCCGAACGCCGAGATCAGCCGCTTCGAAGCAGAAGTCTTCGGCGAACCGAAGTAGTCGCCGCGACGCCGGGGGGAAACGCAAGGCAGCCCAACCGGTTTGAACCGCCGGCGATCCCGACCCCCGGCGTTGGTCATCGCCGATACTTCGAGCAATTGAAAGATGAGCCCCCGCTCCATCACTGCCGCCGCTGCTTTCTCTCTGATAGTCGCTCTGCCGGCGATCGGCGACGACCGACTCAACGAGTCGCTCCGACAATTCTTCACCGCCGCGACCCCGGCTGAACAGGCAGCCGCCCAAGAAGATGTTCTGGCGGTCAAGGCGCTCACGCCCTCCGGATTGGCGGCGGCCATCCGCGGCCTGCAACTGTGGGAAGATCAGCCGACCGGCGAGTACCAAGTCACCCTGCGTCTGCGCAAAGGGAAGTCCTCCGAGATGCAGATATGGCTCCATATCCCCGAGGATTACGCCGCCGACAAGCCCTGGCCTTTGATCGTCGCCCTTCACGGCCGCGGCGGCAAGGCCGAACACATGCTGCGGCTGACACGCCAAATCCTCGGCGACAACGACAAAAACTTCATCATCGCGGCTCCGCAAGACTTCGGCCCGCTCGGCTTCACAATGCCCGCGGATGTGGTGGCCCGCCCGCGCAACCTGCTCGCCGCCCTTCGGCGAACCTTCCACATCGACAGCGCCCGCGTCTTCCTGATCGGGTATTCGCAAGGCAGTCACGACGCTTGGATGTCGGCGGTGATGCACGCCGACTGCTTCTCGGGCATCGTGCCGTTAGCGACCCATCTTCAACTTGTCGGCGACGACCTGCTCTACGAGGAGCTTCTGCCCAACGCCCGGCAGGTGAGCGTCTTGTTCTGTTGGGGCGCCAATGACAACCTGGATACCGAAGGCAGGCCGCACCCCACCGGCGGAAACGCCGCCGCCTGCCGCAAGATGACCCGCGTGATAGGCAAGCTCGACTTCGTTTCGTTCAGGAACGTCGAATTGGAGGGCGTCGGCCACCTGGGCGTCGCCCCGCCGCCGGATCATCTCTCTGATCTGCTCAAACGCAGCCGCCCCCGCTATCCCAAGCGGGTGCGACAGGTCTTCCGGCTGCCGGACCAGAGCGACGCCTACTGGATCGGTGCGGAGGACCTGGAGGGCCCGCCGCTGCCGGACGGCACGCTCAGCATCCCCGTGCCGGCGGAAGAAGACCCCATCTCCGCCCAACGCAAGTGGCTTGTCAATCGACTGGGCCTGGTGGAGGCCGAATGCAGGAAGCAGACGATCACAATCACCGCCCGCCGCGCGGTAAACGTGGTCCTGTTACTAGATGATGAACTGCTGGACCTCGACAAGCCGATCAAGATCATCCGCGGCAAGAAGACGCTGTTTGAAGGCAAGGTCCGCCGCGACATGAAAGTCATGTTGACCGAGGCGGCGCGAGCCTGGGACTTCGACCGCCTGCCAACCGCCCGCGTCGTCATCCCCCGCGCCGGCAAGGTGAAGTTCGGGTACCCGAAAGCGGCCAAGTCGCCCAAGAAGACCTCCACCTAAACACAGCCGCGGGGGGAGCGACGGTCCCCCTGAACAGGCCCCGCAGGTGGGGACAGCGGCGGTTATCGTTTACCTTGGTTTCGTGTTCGGCTGCGTCTCACCATCGCCGCGGGCGTATCGCGGCGAAACGGCGGTATAGGGGCGGCCGAGGAGGCGCTTGATGAGGATCATCTCGCCCAGATCATTGCCTTCGAGGCGGTGGCCGAGCCATTGGAGGGCGTAGCCGACGACAAGAAGTATGACCGGCCGATACCACAGGTCCCAGCGGTCGAGTTTCAACTGCACCAGGGCGACGACGAGGGCGGCGAGAGTGAGGGGGATGCCGACCAGGTGAAGCCGGAAGGAGACCGGGTGTTGGTGACGCTCGAGCCAGTGCGCCAGCCAGCGTGGCTTCGCCCGTGCGACGGCGTTGTTGCCCGCCGCTTCTCCTGCCTTGCCGCTCGTCGCCATGCTCTTGTCACTGCTCATCGTACTGATCGCCCTGTCACCCGTCGCCGCGGCTGGCTTGCCGGTCAGCGCTCGCGCACCAGCCAATCCCTGCGGACGCCGAGCCGTCGAACGTGCGGCTCGATGTCCTTCAAGAACCGCAGGCCGTCTTGATAGTAGCCGGCGGTCGGTTTCAGGGACGGCACCTTGCCGAGCCAGTAGTGGTTGAAGCAGCCCATGAGCAACTCGCGGACATACTTGCTGATCATGCTGGCAAGAGCCACGAGCATGTGTCGGGACTCGCCCTCCTGGCTGAAGTTGATCCGCCATCGCGAGCGGCCGTCGACCAACTCGTAGGTGCTGTTGGTCGGCCCCTCTTCGACGACCTTGAGACGCTTGTCCTCGAAGGCGCGAAGCAGCAGGCGGCCATATGCCGCCCGGCCGCCCTGCTTGTCGATGTGGAAGCGAATGTCGCTTTGAGGGTGAGCTTCGGCGACGCGCTGCACGAGTCGAAGCGTCAGGCCCGAGAGCACTATTGCCTTGTTCTGGGTGTTGCCGACCAGGCGATTGTAGTGGCCCTCGAGGAGGACTTCGGACCAGAGCCCCGCGAGGCCCGCGCCGTGGGCTTGCAGGTCCTTGCGCAACAATCCGCCGGCCAATCGGGCTGCGCCGGCATCGGCGGCTCGCGGGAGGGGCGGGTCGGCGTCACGGTACCAGGGATACTCCGGCAGCTTCTCGAGGACATCGGGATTGAGCAACCTGAGCAGGCCAAGCAGCGAAGGCGGTAAGCCTCGCCAAGTTGCGACGACGGCGAGCACGGCTCGTTCCAGCTTTGCCAAGCCTTCTTTTTGAGAGAAGAGTTTCTTGCTGTCGAGGATGGGCACTCGCGAGCGCCGGACGGAGGCCGTGGAGCTGACGCTGTCTCGAAGGAGAGACCAGAGACACGCGTCGGCTGTCGCCTTTGGCACCTTGATCGCGGCGGCGCTGACAACCAGCGGGCCTAGAAGCGGTCCGTAGCCCGCTTCGTCGATACCCACCAGCATGGTGCTCTCGGACATGCGGGGCATCATGGCTGAATCAACGCGGCATTGCCAGCCGTGCGACCGGACGCGGGGCGCGGGACCCGCGGAGCGGTCGCCGCCAGGAAGAACCCGCTTGAAGCCTCGGCGGCGTAGACGTCCGGTTGGGTTTCTTGCATGTGGCTGACTAGAATGCTGGGCGCCCATTCGTGACCCATCGCCGGGGGACGCGGCGCCCGTCCGATATGAAAGGTGGCGGTTAGCCGCCGTTGAATTGATGATTCTAGACGACTGGATTCCGGTGTTTCCCCTGCCCAACGTGGTGCTATTCCCGCGGGCGGTGTTGCCGTTGCACATCTTTGAGCCGCGGTACCGAGTGATGGCGCAGGATGCCATCGAGGGGCCGTGTTTGATCACCATGGCGCTGCTGAAGCCCGGCTATGAGCCGAAGTACCATTCGCTGGACGCCGCGATTCACCCCGTCGTGTGCGTTGGGGCCATCCTGAGGGATGAACGTCTTCCGGACGGGCGATACAACATCCTGCTGCAGGGCCGGGTGCGGGCCAGGATCATGGAGGAGAACACCGATTTGGCATACCGTCGAGCCCGGTTGCAGGCGATTCCGGCGGAGGAGCTCACGCCGGAAACGGAGCGGTTTCTCCGAGCGGAGTTGAGGGACGTGTTCAACACGCCGCCGGTGCTTGAACTTGCGTCGCAGGCCAACTGGCTGGAGTTGTTGAAGTGCCCCGAGTTGGGTCTCTCGGACTCGCTGGACCTCCTGGCCTCGGTAGCCTTGCAGACGGTGGAGGAGAAGCAGGCGTTTCTCTCTGAGTCACGCGTCGAGGCCCGCATGAAGCTTCTTCGTCTGGCTCTAGGATCGCTGGCGGCGGATTACCTGGAATCCGGCCATCGCGTGTCGCGAGGGCCGCGATGTTGGCCGCCAGAGTGCCTGACGAACTGAGACGACCGTCCGTTTGACAGTCCGGCAACCACGACGACGCCAGCGGGGTAGAATCGGTGGGGGCCAAACAAAAAGGGCGGGCCCGCCTCGCACTCGGACCCGCCCCAACACAACCGACCCATTTCTGGGCCTGGCACGTTTGATCTGGGGTGCTCCTGCGGCAGCCACCCCAGGGGACTATCACTTCCTCCTCCCGAGCACGACCGGCGGCGGATCTTATCGCTCGCCCGCCAACACTCCCCAGGTTCGAGCCTCCTCTCGACTTTCCGCCGCTCCGCCAGCAGCGTCCGGTCACCCAACTGTAACAGGGGCAAAGGCCGTGCCAACAGAATGGCTGCGAATCAGAGGGGAAGGGTGCTCGACGTAAACATCTCCCCCATATCCAGTTATGGAGGAGAGCGGCAGGAAATTATTGGGGGCGGTAGCCAGGAACAGCTTCCGTCGGGTTGGCTTGGGGAGCCTCACCCATGTCAGATGAGTCGGATTGGTGGAGATTGCCCAGTCACGGCTGGCGGGGTGCTCGGCGAGAATAGCTGCCCGCAAGGAGGATGGATTGGGCTGGAAGCAGAAGTCAGACTGCCGGTGCGAGTAGGTGATCGCGAAGGCACTTGATCGCCTCGGGGACGCCGCACATGGTGGGATGAAGGCGATGGACGGCGCGGTAGGCATCCAGGGCCTCCTGCGATCTGCCGAGGGCGGCCAAGGCGTGCGCCTGGTTGGCCAGTGCGCCGAAATGGAGGGGATTCAAGCGAGTGGCGAGGCGGGCGTCGCGCAGCGCGAAATCGTAGCAACCCAGGAGGTAATACGCCTGGCTCCGCTGGTGATAGGCCTCTGCGTAGTCGGGATAGGCCCGGATCAACTCACTGAGCATGGGAATCACGTTCTGAGCTTGGCCGAGCCTGATTGACTGGGCGATGCGAGCCAAGGCCGCCTGTGCCATTGGGCCGGCGTCGCGGAACCAGATGGACCAGAGGGCGTCCTCGGCGGCGGCGACGACCCGGGGATGATCGTGGCGCAGGCGATCGGCAACCACTGGGGCCACGTCGGCAGTTCCGATGAGGCCCAGACAAACGAGAGCCGTCTCGACGACTCTGGGCTCGTCGATTTCCAGGAGAAGGATCAGGCACTCGGGGGACCATTCCTCGGAAAGTCGAGCAGCCAAGCGGTCATGGGCCCGACGCTGCAGGTATGGGCGAGCCAGCCTAAGGAGGCGTCGTGCGGCGACGCGATCTTCGTCCCTGGGGTGCGGTTCAGCAACCATGCGGACGTCCAGTGTTCTCGGACAAAGGCAAAGGCCGACTGGCGAAAGCCACGGCGTCGGCAGGCCCAAAAAGGGCCAAGGAAGATGCTTCACCGGCGGCCACTAGGCCACAGGCATCGCCGATCGCGGCCGAACGGCCAAGCCACGGCGATCGCAGATGCACCAATACTTACTATATCGGGCGCAAGGCCCCGGGTCAAAAAACGGTTTACTGTTCTCATGATTTCCGTTGCATTACCATAGCAGCGCAGCAAGGGCAGGAACCCGCGGAAGGCTATTATCAGAACCGTGCGCGACCTGCAAACGGCACATCGCGGAGGCTGGCGGTGGAAATAGATCGGATAGAAAAGCTCCTCCAGGCGGTTAGCGAGGGCGAGGTGGCCGTGCCGGAAGCATTGGAGCAGCTCCGGCGACTGCCGTTCGAACAGTTGGATTTCGCGCATATTGACCACCACCGGGCCATCCGCTGCGGGTTCCCAGAGGTCATCTTCTGCCCGGGCAAGACCTGCGAGCAGGCCGCCGCGATCTTCGGCAAGTTGGCGGAGGCGGGCGGGAATGTCCTGGCGACGAGAGCTACGCCTGAACAGTACGCGGCTGTCCGCCAGAACCAGCCGGCGGCGGAATACCACGAGGTTGCCCGCTGCATCACGCTGCGACAGAGCGAGCCAAAGCCATGCACGGGCGCCGTCGCGATGGTTACGGCGGGGACCAGCGACCTGCCGGTAATCGAGGAGGCCCGCATCACTTGCGAGATCATGGACGCGCGGACGCAGCGGTTCTACGACGTGGGCGTGGCGGGCATCCATCGGCTGCTCGCCCACTCGCAGGCTTTGCGGCAGGCGCGCGTGGTGGTGGTCGCCGCCGGGATGGAAGGGGCGTTGGCCAGCGTGGTCGGCGGGCTGGTGGAAGCGCCGGTGATCGCGGTGCCGACGAGCGTTGGATACGGGGCCAGCTTCCAGGGGCTTGCACCCTTGTTGACCATGTTGAATTCGTGCGCGGCAGGCGTGGCGGTGGTGAACATCGACAACGGCTTCGCGGCGGGTTACCTGGCGGCGATCATCAACCGGCTGGGCGAGCCGAAGGTGGCGTGAACCGCGGGCCGGAAGATTGCCGAATGCGGAGTGCAGATTGAGGAACCCGGCTCGAAAAGACCGGACGGGAGCGAAAGTGAGAAGGGAGCCGGCCGTGCGACGAATTCGAGCCCTGCCGAAGCTGACGCCACGGAAGCGCGAGGCGCACAAGGGTGAATTCGGCCGAGTATTGGTGATCGGCGGTTCGCGAGGGATGATCGGTGCGCCGGCGTTGACATCCAGCGCGGCCCTGCGGAGCGGAGCGGGGCTGGTCACCACCGCGTGCCCGCGATCCATTCAGACGACCGTGGCCGGGCTATGTCCTTGCGCCACGTCAATCGCCCTTCCTGAGGACGCCGGGGGCCGCGTCTCTCCCGGCGAATCGCTAAGGTTCTTTCGTAGACTGGGCTTGTTGGATCGTGTGAATGCGCCGACTGTCGTGGCCGCCGGCCCCGGATTAGGGGAAGGCGACGGGCGGTTCAGCGAGGCGTTAGTCGATCTCTTGCTGGCGTTTATGGAGACGGCCGGGGCGCATCTGGTGCTTGACGCAGATGCGTTGAATGCTCTGGCGGCCGTTGGATCGCGGTTTTGTTGGCGATCCCGCGGCAGGCGGCCGTTGGGGCAGCTTGCAGTCACGGCCTGTGGAAATCGCTCGATCTCCGAGTCTCATCCGGGCTCGATCATCCTGACGCCGCACCCAGGGGAGATGGCGAGGCTGCACGGAGTCTCCACGTCGGCCGTGCAAAAGGACCGCGAGGGCTACGCCGCGAAGACGGCGCGGGCAATGACGGCGGAGGGGAACCCGCTGAATCGCCGAACCGTGGTGGTGTTGAAGGGTGCGGGCACGATCGTTACCGACGGCGAGCGGTGCTATGTCAACAAAACGGGCAACCCGGGGATGGCCACAGGCGGATCGGGCGACGTGCTGACGGGAATCATCGCCGCGTTGGTCGGCCAGGGCTTGTGCGGCTTTGATGCCGCAGTGCTCGGGGTACACGTTCACGGATTGGCAGGCGATTTGGCGGCGGTGGAGCTTGGACAAGTTTCCCTGACAGCGGCGGATCTGATCGACTACCTGCCGAGAGCCTGGCGGGCGACGATCCGCAAGCGATGAAAGACGGCCGACGACCAACGGTCTGCGGAATTCAATTCGAGCGATAGCGCGGAGACGAGGGTGGCCCTACAAAAGGATACTCGACCGCCCGGTCTGGAATCCGGGAGTCCTCAGCCGGGATCAGGGGGATGGTTTGGTGGTCTGGGCGCGGCGTTGAAGTTCACGCTGCCCTTGGGGCGGCGGCGAGAAGGCGGAGACCCGAAGGCGGCGTTCTGGATCATTCCGATCGGCCTGGTGATCGGCTTGATATGGGTGGGGGTCTTTCGCGCGACGTGGAGAATCTACGGGGAGATCGCGACGGTACGGGTGATCCCGGCCTTGATGATCGTTCTGGTGGAATGCCTGTTCACGGGGCATTACCTCTTTGTTGGGCTGGCTCGGGCGGTAAACACTCTGGCGAGTGAGCAGCCGCTCCGGCCGGAGACCGACGGCGAGGCGGAGCCGCATCGGCACGTGCCCGGCGAGGGCAGTGCCCTGGTGCTGTCACCCACGGCAACATTGACCATGGGCCTGGCGGTGCTGGCCCTGTGGGTGTTGATCACCAGCATCCCTTGGGAATCGCCGTGGTGGCCGGCGCCGTCGGACTGGCGGCACCGTTTCAGCTTCCTCTACCCGTCGCCGATCTACCGACCGCTGTTGCTGACGCCGATCTGGGGAAGGTGGGGCATCCTGTTGGCGGCGACGATCGGCCGCACGGCTCGGCACGCGGACGGGCAGACGCAGGCGCTCGAGCGAGCAATGAGCCCCGGCCGGCTGCTGCGGCAGACGATTCTGCCGGTGGTCCTGACGGCGGTTTATTGCAGCCGCGGGGGAAACCTCGTCATCGGGGCGATCATCAGCTTGCTGGTCTTTGGGGCCGCGTATTTGGCGGCAGTCATTATGGCTCGGCGAGGCGGCGGGCAGACACGGCAATCACTTTACGCCACCGGGCTGATCGCGCAGATTGCCTTCCTGGCCATCTACCGGGCCTTCTGGCTGGTCATCCACAGATGAGACTGGCAGCCGGTCAAGCTCAACCGCCCTCGATGTCAGCAAGGCCCCATCCACCCGCGCCGCTTCTGCCTTTGGCAATCGGGCTGATCCTGGGCATTGCCGCCGACAGCATGCTCGCGCCGGCGATCTGGGTTGCGCCGGTGGTTGTTGCGGTCGGCGCGTTCGCCGCTCTGGCGGGTCGGCGGCGCCGACTTGCGGCGTTGCTCGGGCTGTTGACGGCGGCTGCCGGAGTCGGCTCACTCCGCCATGCCTTGGCCGACCGGTGGCTGACGGACGACCACATCCTGCTGTTCACCGGCGAGGAATCCATGCTGGTGGAAGTGCGGGGGCGGGTCGTGGGCACGCCTTACCTCGTGGAGCCGAGGTCAAACGTCCCCCGGGCCTACAGCGCCGGACCGAAAACGCACTTCGTCATCGAGGCGTTACAGATCGTCGGCGAGGAAGGGCCGATCACGGTCAGCGGCAAGGCGGGCGTCAGCGTCAAGGGCGTGATCTCCTCGCTGGAACCGGGCGACGTCGTACAGATGACGGGGTGGCTCTATCGCCCGAGAGGCCCGCGGAATCCCGGCCAGTACGACTGGGCGCTGCACCGGCGGCGCAGCGGACTACTGGTTGGCTTGTCCTGCGATCACGCCGAATCGGTCATCAAAGTGGGCCGGAGCGGAGGCGCATTTCAGCGTTTCCTCGCCGCGGCACGGACCAAGGCAAATGGATATCTGCTCGACGGGGCGTTCCATGAAAGCGAGGCGGGGGCCGGCGTTCTTGAGGCAATGGTTCTCGCCCAGCGCAGCGCCGTGCCCGAGGCGATGAACCAGGCATTCATTCGCACGGGCAACGCCCATTTCCTGGCGGCAAGCGGCATGAATGTCGCGTGGTTGGGGGCGACCGGCTGGGTTTTCACAACGCTGCTGGGCCTGCACTACCGCAAGCGTGCCATGTTCGCGGCCCTGCTGATCGGGTCCTATGTGCTTCTGGCCGAGCCGCAGCCGTCGATCCTGCGAGCGGGAATCATGGGCCTGTTGTGGTGTCTGTCTGTCTACTGTCGTGGGCCGTCAATCGCTGTCAACTGGCTGGCATGTTCGGCGATCATCATCCTGCTGATAGATCCGAGCGATTGTCTCCGCCCCGGGTTTCAGTACAGCTTCATGGCCGTTTTGGCGTTGATTCACCTGTGCCCGAGATTGACCGAGATTCTCTATTCACTGGTTGGCAGAGCGTCGCCGGGCCAGGCCGACCGGTTGCTGGAAGAAGACACCGGAAGCGCGTCGTCGGGAATGGATTCGGGGAGGAGCGGAGTTGTCGGCCTCGCTCGCAAGGCGGGTCATTGGCTGGTGCAGTTGCTGCTTCTGTCGTTCTCGGCCTGGTTCGTCACCGCGCCGCTTTGTTGCTACACCTTCAATCAGTTTACGCCGTGGGGAGCGGTCAATACCTGCATCCTGTGGTTCCTGGCGGTCCCGGTCACATGTTGGGGGTACCTCACGGTGGTGGCCGGCCTGCTGATCCCGCCCAGCGGGGCGATCTTCGGCCCCGTCCTGAAGGCAGGGACGCACTTAATGTTGGCTCTCGTGGAACAGCTTGCCCGCATCCCAGGCACGATTCTGGACGGTCGGTCGCCGTCGTTGTACTGGGTGATCGCGGTCTACGCGGCGTTGGGTCTGTGGCTGTACTTGCCGCGCAGCCCGCGTTGGAGGCACGCTTTCAAGGTATCGGCGTTGATCCTGCTGTTGTGGTGGCTGGTTCCGCCGAGATGGGTGCGAGCGGATAAAGAGGCCATGCTGGTCTGGATTCTCGCCGCGGGCGACGGCAACGCGGTGGTGGTTGAAATGCCGAACGGCAAGGTGGCGCTTTGTGATTTCGGCACGAGATCATCATTTGACATCGGGCAGGTGGGCGTTTCGTTCCTGAAACACCGCGGGATCCGCGAGGTGGATGCCGTGTTCGTTTCGCATCCGGACTTTGACCACTACGGCGGCATCGAGACGCTGAGCCGCGAGATGAGGGTGCGCCGGATTTTGGTCAATGATCGCTTCGAACTGCTGGCTCAGGAACGCCTGGCGGCCCGGCAATTCCTGGACTCTATGCGACAGGCCGGCACGCCCGTTGAAGTGTTCCGTGCAGGAATGCGCCTGGAGGCGGCAGGCGACGTGACGGTGGAGGCGCTCTGGCCGCCGGCCGACGACGAAAAGCTGCTGCTTGACGCCAACGACTCCTCCACGGTGTTGCGGATAATGTACCAGGGACAGTCGATTCTCCTGCCGGGGGACATCACGGAGTTGCCGTCCCGACGGCTGGCCGCGGAAGGCGCGATTCGATGCGACGCCATGCTCCTGCCGCACCACGGCAGCGTCTTTGCCGCGGCGCGAGATCTGTTGGCTGCCGTCGATCCTCGGATTGTGGTGCGGTCCACTGGTCAACGCGGCGGAACGGCTGCCGGCGGCATCGAATCCCTAACGGCGGGCCGGCAGTATTTCAACACGGCGGAGGTCGGCTGTGTGCGGCTGGAGATCAGGAACGGGCGCGTCAGCGCCGAGGCGGTCATGGCCAGGTAGACACGAGCGGTCGGCAGCTCGGGCGGAGCGGATCGCGGCCCGGGCTCGGGGTACCGTCCGGCGGCCCGAAGTGGTAGAATGGTGCGATACACGGTTCCGCGCCGGTCGCCCGGCTTGGAAGTACTCGGCGCTCATCGCGGCGGCCGCCGCGGTCGTGCCTCGGCGGTGCTCACCCACTGGCGAGGCCGGGCGGCGGGCCGTCTTGACGAATGGTGCGGCATGATCAGCAAAACTCGCTCGAAATGCGGCGCTGAGCCCGCATGCGGCGATCGGAATTTCTCACCGTCCTCGTGTAATCCGGACGCTTCCTGCGAAGCGGGTCCGGAGAGAACCCAGAACAACTGCGCCGTCCGCTACGGGTGCATGGGGTACATCGGCGAGTTCCGATACCCACCGGGCATGCTGTCGGGCTGCGGTTCGAGGGTGGTCATTCAGACCTCGCGGGGCATCGAGATCGGGGAGCGGGTAAGCCTGACCTGCAGCGGCTGCCCGAACTCCATCAACCGGCAGCAGATGGCAGAGTACGTCAAGAACAGCAGCGCTCCTGAGTTCCTGCAGCCAAAAGCGGGGCGGATTCTCCGCGAAGCGACACCGCAGGACCTGTTGGAGGACGCCAAGATCAAGGAGGACGCCAGGGAGAAACTGCAAAGAGCCAGGGGCCTCTGCGAGCAATTCGACCTGCAGATGAAGCTGATCGCCTGCGAGCACCTCCTCGGAGGCGAGCGGCTGATCTTTCATTTCATGTCGGAGAACCGGGTGGATTTTCGCGACCTCGTCCGCGAGTTGGCCCATGAGTATCACACGCGAATCGAAATGCACCAGGTGGGAGCGCGTGATGAGGCCAGGCTGGTGGCCGATTATGAGATGTGCGGGCGGGAGTGCTGCTGCCGGAACTTCCTGAAGAAACTGCGGCCGGTCACAATGCGGATGGCCAAGCTGCAGAAGGCGACCCTGGACCCGTCGAAGGTTTCCGGCCGCTGCGGGAGACTGCGATGCTGTCTGCGATATGAGTACGAGGGCTATGACGAACTCAACAAGAAGCTGCCCCGGGTCGGCACGCGAGTCCGCAGCGAGCGAGGGATCGGCACGGTCAAGGATCGGCACATCCTGACGCAATTGATCAGCATCGTGTACGACGATCGCGATCAGGAAGAGACCATCGGCGTGGAACAAATCCTGGAGAGAAACCTGCCGAGGAGACCGCCCCAGCCGGTCGCCGCAGGAGCAGACAGCGGCCAGGGCGAGCGGCCCGAATTCCGTCCCGCACGGAAGAGGGCGCCCGTCGTCCAGGAAGTGAAGGTTGAGCCGAGGGCCGAGCAGGAGGCTTGGCCGGCGGCTGATGACGAATCAGAAGGACCCGCCGCGGAAGCGATCATCACGGAGCAGGCCGCCAAGGAGGAGACGGAGGCGGGGCAACCCGAAGGCGGCGAGGAGACCTCGCAGCGGCAGCGGCGTCCTCGTCGTCGAGGTCGGCGCGGAAGACGGAAGTGGCGAGGCCCTGAGCAGGATGGTCGAGGGAAAGGTCCCGGCGGAGCCTCCGGCGACCGCCCACAAGGTTCGGGCGGCCCACCGCCTAATTGAATCGAAGTGTGGATGCATGCCAACAGAGCCGGTCAAGACCGTAGTGGAAGTGTCGCGTGAGCTCGGCTGCTACTCGCTCGATGCGTTCGAGTTCCTGCACCAGGGGCTGGATTACACCGTCAAGCGGACGCATGGTCCGCTGTCGCCGGGCCTTAACGAGTTGATGGAATGGCTGCAGGGACAGGGCCACGAATTCGCCGAGTTGGAGGGCCTGCTGGCGGCGGGGGCGGTGCCCAAGCCGATCGAGGCCTTCGTTGATCAAATCGGGGGGGCGGTGGAGGTGGGCAGGCGATTGAACCGCCACATAGGCGGCAAGCAGTTGTGTTGGGGGCTGCGCGATCTGGCCCTGAAGCGGTGGGGCTTGATGTCGACATCGGTGCTGCGACACTGGGGAATCCGTTCGACCAAGGATTTCGGCCGAATGGTGTTCGCCCTGGTCAACAGCGGCCTGCTTCAGAAGCAGCC
>CAYYBO010000005.1:24512-38365 GCA_964470125.1 uncultured Planctomycetaceae bacterium
AGGACTGCATCGAGGATTTTGACGAGGTGTACGACTTCGCGGACGCGCTCGACAGGTCGTACAAGATCAGGATGAAGCCTCGCCAAGCCCAGACGCGAGGCGAGGAACACTCGCATGACTGATCCGAAGCACAAGCCGGACGACTACGCCTGGGAGAGGAAACTAGCGCCGCGGATATCTCGCGGACGACTGGGCGCGGCGGTCGGCGTGTACGTGGCCTGGCTGGCCTTCCTCGGCTTTCTGTCCGCGCAGCGATGGTTTGGCACGCTGCAATAGCGGCCGGTATGGAAAGATAAGATGGCTGAGGCCCGCACGGATGACAGGGCTGCGGCATCGCCCGCCCCGGCGATTCTCGATGCCAACCTGGCCGCGCTGCAGCTTCTTGTGCCGCAGTCGGCCGAGCGAATCCGGAATTCCGCCCCTCCTCCATCGGTCCGGGCCACATTCGGGCGTGACGGGAGAAGCACATTCAATTGGGTTGACGAAGGCGGGCGGCTGCGCTGGCTCGGCCACACATCCATGCCCTCGATCAGCTCGACCGCCCTGGTCGATGCCTTCCAGGACGGAGGAAGAAACGTCCTGCTCGTGGGCTTCGGCCAGGGAGCCGAGGCAAGGCTGCTGCTTGATCGTCTCGCCCCCCATCAGGCCGTGATGATCGTGGAGGAAAGCGCGTGGTCGGCGGGGCTGGCTTTGCGCCTTCACGATTTCCGCGAGGCGTTCCGAGGTCGTCGGATGCCGCTCTTCGTCGGATCGTCCGCCTGGGACGAGCTAGAGCAGTTCCTCTTGGAGCACGACGGCTACCTGACGCCCGAGCGGATGCTCTCCTGGCCATGGTTCGACGCCAAGGCAATCTCCGAAGCGTCATCGCGTCTGCTTGAACTGGGCCGCCGGGCGGCCCGGCACCGCGCGGGCAAGCTGGCCGCCGTTCGACAGCCCAAGTCGGAGGCGCCGAATCCCGCCGGCCGGCGCACCATAGCCCTGCTCAGTAACGTGGCCCAGCCGCCGATCCGCCGTCTTGCCGACCTCTTCTCGCATGCGGCCGAGAACCTCGGTTGGGCGGCCTCCCGGCTCGTCCTCGACGATCCTTCGACGGTCCACCCCCTGGCCGCGGAAGAAGCCATCATCTCGTCGGCGCCGGCGGCGGCGATACTGCTGGAGACCGGGCCGCGTTCATTGCAGTATGAACTGACCTCCATCCCGGCGGCGGTGGTCTGCATCCATCGGCGGGCCCTTGCGGTGGAGTGGGTCAAGAGCCTTCCCGAAACCGTCACGCTTGCCATTCCGAGCCACGAGCAGCGACGGCAAGCTCTCGAGACAGGGCGATCGGCGGATCGGGTGCTGGTTCTGCCAGCGGCAGCGTCGCCGGGCTTGACGGCGAGACGTTTTGCGGAAGCAGGAGGACGGGTGGTTGTGGTGGCCGATGGAGCGGACACGTCGGCGAACGCCGCCGGTTTGCACCTCGCCTCACATCGTCAATTGTGGGATGCGGCGACGGCGATTATCGAAGAAAGCTGCGATGCGTACACCGATGAGAAGGCCGCCGAGGTGCTCGCGGCATCGGAGCGGCGACTGAAGATTCGACTCGACAGCGAGGAGGTCCGGGCCGGTCTCGTCGACCGGATCAGGCAGATGCTGGCGCCGGCGACGGTTAATCGAGCGTACTGCCTGGCTCTGATTGAAGCCGGCGTGGATTTCGATCTGCGCGGAGACGGATGGACGCAGGACGCCGTGTTATCCAGTTATTGGCGAGGGCCGTGGCCGCGTCCGTGGCAGGTCGGCGAATCCCTGGAGGGAGCAGCCGTGATCGTCTCGCTGCAAACCGACGGAGGAGTCAAGCCGTCATTGTTGGATGGTCTGGCGAGCGGTTTGGCGGGGATGGTCCGCTCGCATCCGAGCGATGATAGCGCCGACGGCCTCAGCTCGGTGCTTGATCTGAACGAGCACGTCTGGCGATTCGGTTCTCGGGCGGAGCTGGTCAAGCTGGTGCGAGGCTTCCTGCGACGCCCCGGCGAATTTGCCGGCCGGGCCGAGGCCGCCGCCCGCCACGTCGATGCCCACCACACCTGGTCGCGGCGGCTGGAGTTTATCCTTCAGTCGTGCGGGGTTTGTTGACTCGGTCGAGGCGGCAGGCCGCCATGCTTGCGAACGAAACGGAGCAGGCTTTGGAAGTGCCTCCAACCGTGAAGACTGAACGGGTTGCGGCTGGAGCGGCGGTGCTCGTGGATGCACTCGATGTCCGGGCAGTACATGACGAGCCGGCCGCGCTGCCACGTTCGGTAGCAGAGGTCCACGTCCTCAAAGTACATGAAGAAGCGTTCATCGAAGATGCCGCCATCGTCGCAATCGGCGCGGCGGAGGAACATCGCCCCGCCCAGGCCCCAATCGACCGGCGCGGGCCGCGAGTGCTGTATGTCCTCGCAAAGATACCGCCGGAAAAAGGCGGGACGATAGCCCAGCGCCCTCAAGGGGCAGCGGGCGTAAAGCGCGACCGGCCAGGTGTAGAAGCGACGCACCGAAGGCTGCACTTCACCGGATGGGTAACGCAATAGGGGCAGCACGATGCCGGCCTCCGAGTGGGAAGCCAAGTAGGCGACCGCTCGCGGCAGGGCGCCTTCGGTGACTCGCACGTCGGGGTTGGCGATCATCAGCGTCTCGCCGTGCGAGGCTTGAAAGGCGAGGTTAATGCCGGCGGCGTAACCGACGTTGGAGGCTTCGCGATGGATGACGGCCGGCGGCGGTCCGCCCAAATGATGCAGTGAATCTGCGGGGGAGTTGTTGGTAATGACCAACTCGACGGGCAGGCCGCCCGCGTGACGGCGAAGCGACTCCGCCAGGCCGGCGACCTGGTCGGCGGATCGGTAGTTGACGGTCAGAACGCTGATCACTGGCCGCCTCCCGTGGTGTGCCGCGGCGGTAAGCCGCCATCCCCCGGAATCCCAGGGCCAAGGCGGCGCGATCGGACGTGAAGCGACCACCAATCGCGGACCAGCAGATCTTCGATGACGCGATCATCGACGCGAGCGAACTCTTGCAGGGCTCGCCGTTTGTCGCGGATGTGCCCAAGGTGCCAAAGAACGCGGCTCTTACCGGCCAGGTACGGAAGGAGACAACCCTGTCGCAGTTTGTTGCCGGCTTGAAGGGCGAGAAACACAAGATGCGAGAAGATGTATCTTCGCCGCAGGAGCGCTGGTACGTATGACCACCAGACGATCTCCGCGTTGCGCGCCGAGTTGCGGTGATACCTCCAACCCTTGGGATCATAGGAAGAGCTCAAGTGGTGGTAACAAATCGACCGCGGCGCGAACACGCAGCGAAAGCCCGCCCAGGCAAGCCGCAAGCCGAGGTCGACATCCTCGTAGTAGCTTTCCAGACGCTCATCGAGGCAGCCGAGCGAGGCCAGAATCTCGCAACGATAGAACGCTGCGGCGCCGCAGGCGGAAAGCACGCCCGAGCCCAAGGACTCGGCGGCCTGGCGCGGCTGCAGATGGGCCCGCTTGACCGCCCCGCCGACCACGGAGTAGACGTCGCCGGCGGTGTCGATCAAGTGCGGGGGATCGGCCAGAAGCACCAGGGAGGCGACGGCGCCGACATCCGGCGACGCAAAGGGCTTCAGACCCTCGCGGAGCCAGTCTGCGTCCACATGCGTATCGTTGTTCAGCAGCGCAACGAAGGGAGTCTCGGCGGCGCGCAGCCCGCGATTGCAGGTCGCGGCGAAACCCAGATTCCTCCTATTCACAATCAGTCGTACCGCAGGCCAGCTCCCGCGAAGATACTCCACGCTGTCATCGGTGGAAGCGTCATCCACGACCAGCGCGGTCCATGCGGACTCTGTCTGAGCCGCCACGGACTCCATCAAGCGGGGGAGATAACGCGAACCGTTGAAGTTTGGGATGATGATCGTCACCGCCGGCGGAGCCATCATCAGGCCATGCTAGCGGGAGGCTCCCATGTCGGGAACGGTCGCGGATTAGGGACAGTCCGCTGCACCCTCGCGACTCCGCAAGCCGGTGTCTTGAGGCCGTGCCAAGGTCTTCTTTCGTGCCGGTACGCTCCCTGTGTGGCTCGCGGCCTGGCCGCGACACGCTGCCGCCCGCCGTTTCCTTGCATCGAGTTCGTGCGCCCGTGCTGGCCTGTTTGTGCCAACAACGTAGTGGGAGCGTCTCCGCCGGCGCGGAAGAAACGTTCATTGAAGTCGCAGATGTGCAACGCCAAACCTCTCTAAACAAAGGTATTACGTGCGATATGCTTACAGACTCTTGATATTGCATTATTCTCGCTCGTGTCGGCTGCTCGACGCTTCTCGGCCTGAGCCGCGGCACGGCCAGAGCGATGCACTTTAGGGGGCGGCAGACCCTTGCAATCCGAAGCCGTCATCTGTACAAGTTCGTATTGCGTGCCTAGAATCTCTAGGATTGAACGGACCACTAAAGGTCGCGTGCGATCCTATTATATCAAGGCTGCTCGCCGACTCGTTGCGGATCGTTTCTCCTCCTTCTCGATGCGTGACGGGTCGGCACTTTTTTGTCCCTTCCTGGTTGCGGCGATCGGACGCCGGCCCTCCTCGCTCCTAGTCCTTGTCCGTGAGCGCAACTGGCCTGCCACCCGTCATTGCGAGTAGGCTATCCCCGTCGGCAAATTGCAGCCGCGGCTGCGAGAGCCCGCGCGATGCGCGGCATGATACTTCGTGGGGAGACGACACGGCGCTTGGAGTAGCGGGTGCAGGCGTCAGGCGCGGGCGACCAGCCGGCCGGAACCGGCTGGGAGTCGCGTTACTCATGCTGCCGCCGGGGATGCAGTCGCTTGCCAAGCAAGGTGCGAGGGTCAGCAGATGGTAGTCGGCGAGTTAACACAGGAAGTGGAGCTGTTGGTCATCGGCGGAGGGCCGGGCGGCTACGTGGCGGCGTGCGCGGCGGCGGACCACGGCATACAAACGACACTGGTGGATTGCGCGGAGGTTCCCGGCGGCGTGTGTCTACGAGAGGGCTGCATTCCCAGCAAGACGCTGTTGCACGTGGTCAAGATCATTGACGACGCGGAAGCGGCGGCGAAGTTCGGGGTGGTCTACGCCAAGCCGCAGATAGACATTGAGAAAGTGCGAGGTTGGAAGAACGGCGTGATCCGGCGGCTTTCCACGGGGGTGAAGGGTCTGCTGAGCGGTCGCAAGATTGACTATATCCGCGGGCAGGCGACTTTCGAAGGGGCCGGCCTGGTTCGCATCGAAGGAGAGGAGACCACACGGGTCAAGTTCCGCCACTGCATCCTGGCGCCGGGTTCGACGGCCAAGCGGCTCCCGGAGTCGCTGATCCCCAAGGAACTTTACTGGGACGCGGCGCAGGCGCTGGAGGTCGCCGAGGTTCCCCGCCGGCTGCTGATCGTCGGCGGCGGCTACATCGGATTGGAGCTGGGCCAGGTGTACGCCGCGCTGGGCAGCGAGGTCACGGTCATCGAGGTGCTGGACCAAATCCTCTCCGGCATCGACCCGGACTTGGCCAAGCCGCTGGTCGCCAGGCTGAGCAAGCAGATGAAGGCGATCCATACGTCCGCCCTGCTGAAGGGAGCAAAGCCGAACGGCGAGGCCGCGGCCGTCACGTACGTCCTGGGTGGCCAGGAACGGACGGAGGACTTCGACCGCATCCTCGTCTCGGTCGGCCGGCGGCCGAACCTTGAGGGCCTGGGCCTCGAAAAAACGAAGGTCAAGGTTGACGACCACGGCTTCATCCAAGTGGACGCCCAGCGGCGCACGACGGACAAGCGCATCTTCGCGATCGGCGACGCGGTGGGGAACCCAATGCTGGCCCACAAGGCCATGCGCGAGGCGAAAGTGGCGGCGGAGGTCATTGCCGGCAAGCCGACGACCTTCGACCCGGCCTGCATACCGGCGGTGGTGTACACCGACCCCGAAGTGGCTTGGTGCGGCATTACCGAGCCTGAGGCAAAGGCCCAGGGGCTGGACGTACGGATCAGCAAGTTCCCGTGGGCGGCCTCCGGCCGGGCAGTGGCGATGGGCCGCACGGAGGGGTTGACCAAGCTGATCTTCGATCCGAAGACGCAGCGACTGTTGGGCGCCGGCGTCGTCGGGGCCCATGCGGGGGACCTGATCACCGAGGCGGTGCTGGCAATGGAGATGGCCGCGGTGGCCGAGGACGTCGGCACGGCGATCCACCCGCACCCGGCGACGTGCGAGACCCTCGCGGAAGCCGCCGAGGCGGCGTTCGGCAAGGCGATCCACGGGGCCCATTGACCCGCTCTTGCTGCCGGGCGGTAACCAGGCTACGGCGTCAGCCGGCGGAGCATGATGATCTGGTCCTGCATCAAACCGTCGCGGTCGAGAGGGGCGACGATGTCGATCAGGCCGTCGCGGTCCATGTCGCGGATGGCGCAACGGCCGATCTTGGCCACGGGATTCGTGGCGGTGATGACATAGGCCGCCCACATGTCCTCGACGGGCGTGCGTCGCTGGAGGCCGACCATGCTGCCGGAGGCGGTCAAGAAAGCGTCGAGTTCGCCGTTGCGGTTCATGTCCACAAGTTGAAGTTGATTGATGACGAAGCCGGCGTTGACGGCGACGAGGTTGTATACCTCCCAGGGGAAGGTCTGCTGGGCGACGATCTGCCAGCCGCCGGGGTCGGCCGGACGGGCGGGGTTGCGGAACCATTGAACTATGCCCAGTTCCACGTGCGCCGCAGCCACGTCAATATCGCCGTCGCCGTCAATGTCGCCGACGGCTATCAAATCTCCTCCCGGGTTGGCCTCTTCGACCTGGGCCTGTTGGGCCAGAATGCGCCGACCCCACACGCCGGTGTTGACCGCGCCGACACCGGCAGGCACCAGGGGGTTGACGAGCCAGCGGATGTTGAGCGTCTTGGCGTCGGGGAAAGAGGCGACGATGTCCAGGTCGCCGTCGCCGTCGATGTCCGCCAATTCGAGCGACTTGCAGCGGACCACATCGGTGAGGAGCGGGTTAGTGGTCGTAGTCCAGGCGTTGCCGTTGCGGGCAAGAGCGGGTCCCGGGTTGCGATAGAGCCGGATGAACTTGTCCGGCTGATTCACTCCGCCCAACCGCTCATTCGAGGCAAGAACGACGTCGGGATAGCCGTCGCCGTTCATGTCCGCGACGGCGAAATCGGTCATGCCTTCGTCGTCGCTGGGCAGGACGAAGGTCTCCGCCAGCACGACCTGCTGCCAGGCCAGGGCGTCGGCGGGATCGGCGGGAGCAAAGAGAAAAACCACGGCTCCGCGAAGACTCGCGTTCTGCACGGGAACGAAGCCGGTGTCCTTGACGAGGACGGCGACATCGTTCCTCCCGTCCATGTCCAGGTCCACCGCTTGAATATCGACGATCAGGAAGATAGGCCCGCCACCGGCGATGGTATAGGTGGTGTAGGTGAGGCCCGTGCCGTCGTTGAGGTGGACCTGAATGGGCTGACTCTCGACATGTCCGGAGACGAGATCAAGAAAATCGTTGTCGTTGATCACGCCGTCGCCGTTGTCGTCATTGAGTTGAGCGGCGACGACCACCCTCGCCCCGGCGGTGGCCTCCAGACGCGGGTCGATTTGGCTGGCAACGTAAAGCGGCGAGGCAATCACCGTCGGCTGGGTGGTCGTGGAGGCGCCGACACCGCCCTGCTGCGGGCCCCAGAGGCCGCCGGGGCCGAACACAAAGTACAACTCCGTGCAACCGGGGGTCACCAGCGCCATCCCTAGCAGGGTGATTCCGCACAATCCCGTCGTGTGCAGACGCATGGGCAAGCTCCGCAGCGAGGCATCCACCGAATAACAACGGACCGCGGCACGATGGGTCGTCGCGCGACGGACCGACTGGTTCATCATCAAGAGCCGATCACCGGCAGCGAAGTATCGCCGGGTTTGTCGCCCGATCCGCCGGCGGCCGCCGAAGCGGCGGCGGGCGCCGGCGCGGAAGCGGGGGAAGACTCCTCGACATATACGTCTTCCAGGTCTGTCGCGTCCACTTCACGCCGCAGCAGGAAGTAGATCAAGGTCCACGCGGAGTGGAAGAAGCTGGCGAGGAAGGCGACGACACAACCGTAGACGATGAAGATCCACAGATAGAACCAAATCTGGGCAAACCAACTCACGTGCGCCAAGTCGTGGCCGGCGAAACCGCCCCAGAAGGCGGTATCGCCCAGCAGGGACGGCCCGGTCCACAAGACGTCGAGTTTCTCGGGCATCTTGGTCGTGCCTTCGGCGGTGTGCGCGTAGGCGGAACCCCAGTTCATGGACAGCCCCATGAAATAGTGCACCAGCCAGAGGGCCAGCCGGGCGAAGAACTTGACGAAGACGAGACAGATTGCGCCGTAGATGATCGAGATCAACGAGTAGAAGGCCAAGCGCCAGGGGCGCATGTACACGTAGCTCAAGGAACGAGCCAACGCATCGAAGGCATCCGAGCCCTCGGCGGCGATGGTTGGAAACATCAAGCCGGCCCCGGCCCCGGCCCCAATCACGAGCAGGGCAAGAACGAAACCGCCGATGATAGCCAGAGGCAAGATGACGGCGGACAGGAGGTCGCCCACACCGGGGATTGCGAGCACCCAGCCGCCCAACCAGATAACAAAACCACCGAGGACAACCGCGGCCACCGGCATGAGCGGGGCCGCGACGTAACTGGGGAATTTGCCTCGGGCGAAGACCAGGGCTTCGCGGAGGCCGATCCGTTCATCCCTCGCGGCGTGCAGCGCGGCCACGCGGCACAGGGCTCCGCCGAAGTAGGACCAAATCAAGAGCGATACGAAAAGGAAGATGAGGGCGTAGACCGGGTGCATGGCCACAAGCCAGATTGCGGCCATCGCCGCTGATCGGCAGGCGCGGACCAAACCTCCGAAGTCAGCATGAATGACGGCGGTCGCACCCTGGGTCACAACCGATCTGCCGTGGTCGAACAACAGGTTGAAGACTCCGGCACGCCGGACGTGCTCACCGGCTTCGGCGGAGGCCAGCCACTCTCGCGTCGCGGCTCGGCCGCCCTCCAAACCGGTAAAGACATCCAGCTCGGAGCCGGCCGTGGGGCCCGACTGCACGACGACCGGTCTGCCGGACTCCGGCCAGACGCCGTCCAGTATGCGGCCGGCGAGGTAGGTGCCGAAGACACAGCAGAATGCAAGAATGAACTTGGTGGGGTGAATCGCCAGACGAAACGCGCGGAACAGATAAGTGCAACCGCAGCCTTCAACCAGACTCATACACCTGGATTCCTGAGATGTGTCGGACATGTGTGAAACCTTCCAAAGAGACCGGCGGTCAAGCCTGCCGCCGCCATCGCTTGACTGGGCCGTGGAGGGGCGGGCCGCAGGCGCGGCTCAACCGCAAACATCGCCACGCCGGACTATGGCGCAACCCTCATACTGCGAGGCTGACCGCACGGCGGCGGGCCGCGGAAGAGTCGATAGCCAGCCGGAGTCAAGCGAGGCCGCATTATAAAACGCAGGTTGCGGCGGGCAAGAGGATTGTTTGGCCGCCGGGCAGGCCCCGCCGCAGGGTGAAGAAACGCCGGCAGGAAGCGGGCCGGGCACCGCAGAGTCCTAACAGCGTGAGGTGGTCAAGGGATCAAAGCACCGGCAGCCGCCGCCGTCGAGTTGTAGAACCAACCCGCTGGAGGGATGGATATCCACGATGCGGCCGGCGAACACCCTGCTTTCGGTGCAAAGCGACACCCTGGCGCCGATGTCATCGCTGTAGTCTCGCCACGAGGCGACCAGCGCGTCATCTCCCACGGCACGGGGCTGGGCGAAGCGGCGGTCCAGCGCCCGCAGGACTGCCTGGGCAAGAACCCCGCGGTCCACGGGGTGCGTGCATTCCAGCTCAAGGGAGGTGGCCTTGTCGCGCAGCTCCGGGGCGAAGTGAACAGCGTGTTGAAGGCAGTTCACCCCGATTCCCAGGGCGACGGCGCGGAGCGTCGGCTGGAACGACCGAGTCTCGACCAGGATGCCCGCCAGCTTCTTGCCACCGACGTACACATCATTCGGCCAGCGAAGCCCCGGCTCCACTTCGCTGGCCTCCTCGATGCCCTCCACCACGGAGAGGGCGGCGTTCATCACGACTCGGGCCGGCTGGAGGTCGGCCTCTTCCTCCCACAGCAGGACGGTGAACAACAGGCTTGCACCGCGGGGAGAGCACCAGGACCGCCCTTGTCTTCCTCGACCCGCGGTTTGAAGCTCGGCAAAGACCACGTGACCGTCCGCCTGTTGACCGAGTTGGGGGGCAAGATGGTCGAGCACGAAGGCGTTGGTGCTATTGACCTCCGGCAGCACCGTGATGGAGCGGCCCACTCGGCGGGGCTTTAAGTTCCGCAGGAGTTCGGCGGCGTCGAGAATGTGCGAGAAAGGGCGGTTGATCATGCCGCGTCCAACCCCAAGTCCAGGCAGGGCGCCGAGTGGGTGAGCGCACCGACGGCGATGCGCTCGACCCCCGCCTCCGCGATCGCCCGTACGCCGGCCAGACCTACTCCGCCGCTGGCCTCGAGTTCCACTTTGCCCCGCAGGCCCGCGCGATTCCTCATCTCCACGGCGGCGGCCAGCTCTTCGGTGGTGAAGTTGTCCAGGAGGATGACGTCCAGCCCGACGACCTTGAGCAACTCGGCGAATTGATCGAGCCCGTCACACTCGGCTTCAACGAAAGCAGGACGGACGGGAAGGGCCTCGATGCGGTTGAGCATGTCGGAGACGGTGTGGGCAAAGCGGTGAAGAGGGATGCCGGCCAGGTGGTTATCCTTGATGAGCACGGCATCATACAGGCCCAGGCGGTGATTGTGGCCGCCGCCGCAGCGGACCGCGTATTTCTCCAGCGTTCGCAGGCCGGGGGTGGTCTTGCGAGTGTCGTAGATCTTGGCATGCGTGCCGGCGACCGCAGCCACGAAGCGGCCGGTGAGGGTGGCGACGCCCGAGAGGCGCTGAAGAAAGTTCAGGATAGTCCGTTCCGCGGCCAGCATCTGGCAGGACATTCCGGCGAGGAGGGCGAGGGGCTCTCCGGCAGCAGCCGGTTCCTGGTCGCAGCGAGGTTTCAGCCATTCCATGCGGACCTCGGGGGCCAGCGACTCCAGCATCGCCGGCAGGATCGCGCCGCCGCAGAACCTGCCTTCCTGCCTGGCGACCAGACGCCACTTGCCCGGCGCTCGACAGGCAGGCTCGGGCAGGAGCAATGAAGTCAGATCGCTGCCTGGGCCGAGGTCCTCGCGACGAGCCAGCGAAAGAACCTCGCGAAACTGCTTCTGGTCGATTCCTGATGCGTGCATGCTCGATGCCTCCGGGCCAAAGGGAGTCTGCCTCTCAACCTCTCGCGGGGCCCGCCGTGCGGATCCCCGCATGGCGCGCGGCAGGAGTTGTCGCCCGAGCTCGCGGAGGTCATCAGACTACCGGGGTTGATAGTCCGCGTGCGGTGCTGTCGGTCTGGCACCGGCCTCCAGACTAATTGGCATTCTTTGGTCAGACCTGTCCCGCGCGTACGGCGCGACTAGAATACACTGACTTATGGAGTGGGGTCGAGGGGCCGGAGCACCTGGACGTCCATCCGGCGGCCGCCGCCGACAGAGTCGCACGCAAGACTGAAAGCCGAGCCGAATGCCGTACCAGGTCGGCTCTCGGTCTCTGCCGTTGAACGACAGCGCGGTCGCCAAAACCGGCCGTTGGCCTGGACGAACATTAACGGCCGCTAGGCCCTGGACCAGACGGGAGATTGTTAAAGCCATGGACGCCACAACCCCCCTAAGCACGCTTTCGGTCGAGCGATTATTGCACAGCGCTTCGGATGGTGTGTTCATTATTGACCGGCAGCGACGGTACATGCTGGTCAACGAAGCGCTTGAGAGGATGACCGGTTATGCGAGCAGCGAGCTCGTAGGAAAAGAATGCGTGTGTTTTGAGGTTCTCGATTGCCGTGACGAGCAGGGCCGCCCGCTGTCCACGGTATTGTGCCCCACGCGTTCGCTCTTTGACGGAGTGAGGGAGTCCGCCCGGCAGCGTTGCCAGTTGCGGCGCAAGGACGGTTCCCGGCTTTGGATTGAGACGATCTATACGCCGGTGGGCGGGGCCAACGGCGACGTCGAGTTCGTTTTCGGCTTGGTCCGAGATATCACCGAAGCGAAGGGGCGAGAGGATGAGTTGCTTGCCGAGATCGCTTCATTGCAGGAGCATCCGGTGCGGCCGGGCGATTGCGATAAGGCGTCGGCCGGCAAGACCGGCAACCAGGCGGTGCCGACTTCAGCCGCACGCTCAGGTTGTTACACCTCGCCAGGTCGAGATGCCCGATCCGCCGGCGGTGGTTTCCAGGAACAAGGGGGCGGCGCCTCCGCCCCGGTACGGGCACGTGGCCCCAGCAACGACAGCGAGCTGCGCCTCGATCCGCTGTTGGCGCAATGCGAGCGTGAAGCTATTCTGCGGGCGCTCGACGCCACGCACGGGCAGCGGAACAAGGCGGCCCAATTGATGGGAAACTCCCGCAGCCGCCTCTATCGCCGCATGGAAGCCCTGGGCGTGGACCTGAAGGCCTTTCCGTGAAACGACTGCCGGGCGAGGTAGTGCCAAGGCAATTGCACCAAGGCGACAACCTCCCCTTCATAGCCCGTCTGCCGGAGGGCTGCTGCGATCTTATTTACCTCGATCCACCCTTCGGCACGGGAAAAACCCGCGGGACCACGCGCGGAGCAGCGACATTCGACGATTCGTGGACCGGCGGTGTGCGGGCGTGCCTGGAGTTTCTGAGCCCGCGGCTGGAGCAGTGCCGCCGCCTCCTGGCCGAACACGGCAGCATTTACGTGCAGGTGGACTGGCGGCTCAGCCACCACATCCGCCTTCTGCTCGACGGCCTGCTCGGCCCTGCCAACTTCCTGAACGAGATTATCTGGCACTACCGCACGGGCGGCGTTTCCAGGCAGTGGTTCGGGCGAAAGCACGACACTATTTTCGCCTATGCCCGGCGGCGCGGCCGGCACCGCTTCAACGTCATTCGTGAAGGCCGCTTCCGAACCGACGGACTCAAACACGATGAACAGGGGAGACCCTACAAGTCCACTCGCAGGGGCCGGCTGTATTTTCACGCCGACGGACCGCTCCTGACCGACGTCTGGGATATCCCCTTCCTGTCAACGGTTTCGCTCGAACGAATGGGTTGGCCGACGCAGAAACCGCTGGCTCTGTTGGAGCGGATCATCCAGGCGAGCAGCAAACCGGGCGATCTCGTCGCGGACTTCTTCTGCGGCAGCGGCACGACGCTGGTGGCGGCCAAGCGTCTGGGCCGCCGGTGGCTGGGTTGCGACATCTCCAAGAAGGCGATCGCGATCGCCGGGCAGCGCCTCGCGGAAGATGACGAACGCCGGTAATTCGCCCCGACTCGGCCTGGAGTTTTCAACGATGAGTCGCCGCACCCCCGCTGCAACAATCCGCCAAGCGGGGACAAAGCATGACCGCCCCAGGCTGCGACCATGCCACCCGGCCGCGCCACGTTGGGGGGAGCTCTCAGCTATTGGCTATTGGTTGTTGGCTGTCAGTTTGTAAGGGGCCACATCGGCTCCCGGATCAGTGCACCACAAGCGGCAGTCTCTACCAACCCGAAGCGCCAGCGAGGGCCTGACCAACCCGAAGCGCCAGCGAGGGAGCGCCCGAGCCGACCCGCACCGCCAGCGAGGGCCCGACCACCAGCCCGAAGCGCCAGCAAGGGCATGACGGCCGTTGGTCGCGCCTGCTGGCGGCGCTCATCCATCGAATCGGGAAATGCTCCAGCCGGTGCCGCACTCTGCGGCGGTGCGGGGTCCACGGTATCGCGGGAGTCTACATCCGTCGTCGGCCGCAGGGGGCCGACGCTACGAGGGATGTCGCTCATTCGCCGCGGCGAACAGGCTGGGG
>CAYYBO010000006.1:0-284 GCA_964470125.1 uncultured Planctomycetaceae bacterium
GAGTATGCAGGCCCTATTGTCTCGCTTCAAAACGCGGCGTCCGATAATAACGCCCATGATGCTGGCCGGACGTTCGACAGGGAGAGCGCCGCCCCAGAGGGAACGGACCATGCTGAGCCCCCGCACGGGTGAGACTGCGGTCGCGAGAAAGTACTGCGAATCAGAGCCGCTTCCGAAACCCCGCGCGGGCGAGACCGCGGAATCCCCTGTCGGACCCCGATCGTTACGATGTCTCTGAGCCGGCACCCGGGCGAGACCGCGACTGGATGAGCGGCCAGAGGGGT
>CAYYBO010000006.1:294-1093 GCA_964470125.1 uncultured Planctomycetaceae bacterium
TGTCTGCGCGGGCATTTGGGTCGGTTTGGGGGTGTAAAATTTTTTACATTGCGTCTCCGTTGCTGTAGAAGCGGTACCGCTCTGAGATCGCGAGACGATAGGCCTGCAGGGTTACGTCGCGGCCCGCAAACGCGCAGACCAAGGCCAGCAGCGTGCTGCCGGGCAGGTGGAAGTTTGTGACCAGGGCGTCGGTGTATCTGAAGGAATACGGCGGGTAGATGAGCAGGTCTGTCCATCCAGATTGCGGATTCAGGCTGCCTGTCCGCCCGCACGTTTCCAGTACCCGGACGGTGGTTGTGCCCACGGCGACGATTCGCCCGCCGGCCGCTCGGGCGCGGAGGATGGTCTCGGCGCTTGCCTGAGATAGATCGTACCACTCGCTGTGCATCGGGTGGTCTGCCAAGTCTTCCACTTCCACCGGCTGGAAAGTGCCCAGGCCGACGTGCAGCACGACATCGGCGACGGCGGCTCCCACGGAGCGGATTCGCGCCAGCAGTTCAGGCGTGAAATGCATGCCCGCCGTGGGTGCGGCGATCGAGCCGGGCGTCTCGGCGTAGACCGTCTGGTAGTATTCGCGGTCAAGGGGATCGACGTTTGCGAGAACCGACTCCGCCCGCCGGATGTACGGCGGCAACGGCGCGGCCCCGCAGGCTTTGAGGATCGTCGTCGCCGGCTCGGGCGGCTCTACTTGAACTTCGCACAAGCCTCGCTCACCGCGACCCGCCAGGGTCATCACCGTGTCGCCATTCCCCAAGTCGAGTCGCTCGCCCGGCTTCAAGCGGCCCGCCCCGGTCAAGAG
>CAYYBO010000006.1:1103-37355 GCA_964470125.1 uncultured Planctomycetaceae bacterium
GTCAAGAGGACGGTCCATCGGCCGGGAGCATCCTCGCGGACGAAGAGGCCCTTGATTCGGCCTCCGCTGGCCCGTCGGGCGATGAACTTCGCGGGCACGACCAGCGTGCGGTTGATGACCAGGCAATCGCGCGGCGAGAGCAAGCCCGGCAAGGCAGAGAAAGCGGAGTGCCTGAGATCGCCGCCGGCGCGATCCACGATCATCAACCGAGAGGCGTCGCGAGGTCGGCACGGCTCCTGGGCGATGAGTTCAGGCGGGAGATCGTACTGTAGTTCGCTTGTTTTAATTATGGGCGCTCGATCAGGCTGCCGCGGAGAGGTCGGTGTCGCTCCGCGTGCAATGAACCAGTCGCTCAGCCGATAAGATGATACCAGAGACTGCTGTCGCTGAAAGCTTTACCGGCGCCGAATCGAATCATACGATTGAATGAGGGCCGTGTGTGGCGATCCGGGCCGGTTTCGCGCCGCCCGGCGCGCCGCCCGAAGCTCGCCGGACTTCAGCGCGGCCCGGGGGAGTGCAGCAGATGTCGCCTCTACCACAGACACATCCGCTCCGCCGCTGGCTGACCGGCCTGGTGGAAAACACGTTTCACGCCGAGGTGGGTGTATGCGATCCGAACGTGCTGGCCTACATCGCCGACCTGTTGGCGGAGTTCATCCACGTCGAGCGCATCAACCAGGTGGCCGACGGGAGTGGACGGCACATTGAAGACCTGGCGGAGCTTCTGTGCCAAGTGGAGGGCCAAATCGAGGCGATGAAGGCGCAGAGACGAGATATCTATCGGCACATCGGTGATTTCACGCTGTTCTGGACCGGCGTTTACCCGGAGAATCTGCGGCGGATGCATCGGCGGCAAGCCCGCGACGGATTGCTCGATTACTTCGAGCAGGGCAAACGTTCGTATGCCATGGCATCACAACTGAGTGAGGAGGCTGCCGAACCGCCGGGCTTCGTACTCCAGTCGCTGAGCGATCAGTTCGAATACTGTGTTTACGGCCTCGGCCTGGTTCGCCGGAATTGGGAGCACGACATTGCGGGGGGAGATCCGTCGGCGGCCATTCTGCACTGAAGCCCTTCGCGGCCGACGACGAACCAATTGCTCGCAACACGCGCCGGCGACGTCGCCGACTCAACCAGAGATCATTATTTTCTGACGAACTCGAAGACCTCTCGGTGCATCTTCTTTGGTTCGCCGGGTGCGGTGAAGCAGTACCGATAGTGGCGTTGCTTCTCCACACGGACCGACGGGACAAAGTCGAAAGTGTACTTGCTGCCCTTCTGCAAAGTGTACTTTGCATAAAACTCGGGCACGGCGAAGGATTTTTCGTCGTCGATCAGCGAGCTCCACCCTATGCGCGTGAAGGGCACCGCTTCGTCCGAGGCATCCCGCAGGTCAAAGTGGTCCGAAATCCACTCGTTCCACAGCGGCTCGCCCTTGTCATCCAGCCGAGGTCGATCTCGCACCACCATCCCCATTTCAATCATGACGTGCATCTCGATGTTCGAGTCCTCGTCGTTGCCGTAAGCGCATGCTACCCAGCATCCTTGATCCCTCATGCTCTCGCGCATGATGTACCCCCATATCCCCGCGCCCAATATGACCAGGATGACCGCTAATATGACGATGGCCTTCATGACATGTCTCTCCTTCCAGAAAATGTGTTTTCCGCCCACGAGGCGCGGACGTCGCGCCGTCGACACCCGGGCGGCATGTAATCTCACGGGCGGCGTAGCCGCCAGGCGAATCGCTCGTGGACGACATGGACGATCGGTCCGCCACACGGCCAAACCGCCGCGATCGCGGCTTTGCGAGAAGAGCGGGTCGTCGCTGGGCGAGCCCTGAATCAGCCGTCCGGCATCGGCGCGTCATCATGCCTGACCGGCCCCTCGAGCCGCTTGGTGATTTCCAGCCGAATTGCCGGGGCTCGAATCCCCAGCTCAGCCAAAGCGGTATGGGCCACGCTTCCCTTTTCGCGAGCCAGGGCCAACAGCAGATGTTCGGTGGAGATCACCCTGCTCTCGAGTTGCCGAGCCTCTTCGATGGCCGCGGCCATGACATTTCGGAAGTGCGGCGTGCCGGGGAGGCGGCCGAAGACCCAGGTGTCTTCCAGGCTCGATTTGACCAGCCGGTCGATGGCCTCCTTGATCCTGGGCAAGTCAACGCCGAGGTCCTTGAGGATGTCCACGGCAACGCCGGTGTCATCCTCCATAACGGCGAGGAGCAGGTGCTCGGTGCCGACGTAATCCTGGCCATAGTCGCGAGCGATTCGCTGCGACCGCTTGATGACCAGGTCCATCCTTGGAGTCAGCTTCTCAAACATGCATCCCGCCTTGCGGCATCGGCCGTTCTCGCAAGCAGCCGGCGGTGCCTGCTCTCGGCCGTTCTTATACCGTGACGAGGACAGGACAACAAGCACCAGGCGATGCGGGCTGCGCTCTTCCCTCAGCGGCGGTGGGCCGCCGCCAAACCCTCTGTGGTCCGCTCCGAGGAGACGTAGCGGCACTTTCCGAAAAGCGACCGGCGGAGGAAGGGCACGCGGCGGATTGCCCAGCGCGTGTCGCGGCCCAGGAGGCGGGCGATTCTGTCAGCGATGGCGGATTCACGATCGGCGGACGAACGGGCGACGGATCCGCGGATGGGCGATGAGCCGACGATGTTGACCTCGATGTGACCGTCTCTTCTTTGGATTACCTGGAAAGCGCCTTCCTGCAGTACTTCGCCGAGCGTGCGGATCGCGATTGCCGGTTCAATCCAATCGCCGCGAGAGGACTCCAGGAAGTCGGCCGCGCGGCCGCGAACCGCCGGCAAGACCGGCAGCGTCAGCCCGCATGGACAGGACCACGACGGGTCTGCCGGTTCCGTGGGCACTTTGACGATGTCGCCCGTGCAATACCGCAGGACAGGCATCGCCCGGCTCTCCAGGCCGGTGACAACGATCTCGCCGTATTCGCCGGGCAGGGCGGGCCGCCCGTGGCGGACGATTTCGATGATCGCGGACTCGGCGGAGACGTGCCAATGGCCCTCGGGACAGGCGTAGGCCAGGGCGCCGACCTCCTGCACGCCGTAGTCTTGCACGGTCGGCGCGCCCAGTTCTCGCTCGATGAGCCGCCGCTGCCATGGGAACGTCACTTCCCCGGTCAAGAACACGCACTGCAGCGAGGGGTTGCCGAGAGCACAGCCGACTCGCCGTCCGTCTTGGAGCAACTGTGCCAAGACCGAGGGATAGACCGTGACTCGCTCGGGGTCAAACCGCCGCCAAGCGGCCCAGGCCAGCGGGAGCCGCTCGCCGAAGGCGTTCAGGCTGTCAATCTGCAGTTCACCGAACCATTCGTCGCGGCGGTCGCGGAGCCATTGCTTGAGCATGGCGGCGGCGGAGTTCGGCGGATCGAACGGCCATACGTGCAACTCGCGATCACCGGGCACGAGCTTGTGCCAGCGATGGGCTCGCAGGCGGTTGGCCTTGTCCCAGGCCTGGCGTGTGCGATCCCAGAAGTAAACGAGTTGATCGTCGGCCGTGCCGTGGGTGTGACCGATGAGCCTGCCGCCCGAGCAGCACATGTCGCGGGCGTGGCGGCGGATGTCTTCGCGAAACAGCAGGGGAAGGTTTTGGAGGTCTTCAAGGCAGCGAACGGAATCGCCTCGGGGAAGGCCGGCCCGGCCATAGAACGGGCTGCGCCGGTCTGCCAAGTCGATCAATCGGCGAAGCTTGGCGAGTTGCAGTTCGCGGAGCCTGGCAGGGGGCCATCGCTCGGAGGCAGCCAATGCCCTGACGATGGAGAAGGTCCTCCGCCGCAAGAGGGCCTCGTGGGCCTGCATGCAGAGTCGGAGCCTCGTCCGCCGCGGTGCGCGGGCGGTTCGAGGGGCGATGGCCGGGCCGGCGCAGAGCCGTCCCGGATAGGCCAGGGCGATTGCCATGTTTATGCATCGGCGGCTCGGCCCGACCGGCAAGAGGGCGTATAATCATGTGACGCCCGCCCGGCGAACCGATGGAGCTGCTTTTGAGTGCGTGTTTTGTCCTAGCGTCGCCCCCAGCGGCCGACGCTGACTCGATTCACGCTCTACCACCTTGATTGATGCCAGCCACAGGGGCCAGGGCTGCAAGGGATTGTAGATTGAGCGACTTCCAAGACCACGACCGGCCTCCGGGGGTCTTCGGGTGGATCATCTCTCATCCGAAGACGACCGCCCTGATCAGCGTGGGGGTCTTTTTCCTGCTTCTCGTCCTGCTGTTTCAGAGCGTGGCGGAATCCCGGTTGGAACGGCAGATCGCGGCGATTCGGGCCAGAGGGGAACCGACCTGCGCGGAGGACCTGGCGGCTGCGAGGCCGAGGATTCCTGACGACGAAAACATGACCGTGCTGATTCTAGCGCAAGCCCAAAGGATCAAGTCGATCCACATTCCCGAGGAACGGAGCAGAGACTTGCCGATCATCGGCCCGGCTGTGACTCCTCCTGCGGGGCGCCGGACGCCGCCGAATCAACTGGATGCCGCGAAGTGGTACCTCGCCCAGTGTCCGGAGGAACTGGGCAATATCCACGAGGCCCTGGAGCTCACCCGCGGCTGCTCGAACATGAACTTCACTTCACCGCTGGTCAATGTGCTGCTGCCGTCACTTTCCGAGTTCAGGCTTGCCGCCAAGGTCCTGGCCTTGGACTCCCTCGTGGCAGCCGAGGATGGCGACGAGGAGCGTGCAGGCGAGCGCGCACTTGCGCTGTGCCGCCTCAGTCGGGCGATGGAGCACGAATCGTTTCTTATCGGCTTGCTCGTCCGAATTGCGATCGACGATCTCGCCTGCTCGCGGATCGAGCGGACCGTGAATGTGTGTGGTTTGAGTGATGAAGCACTGCGGTTGCTTCAAGTCGAGTTGGGCTCGGCCGATCATATCCCCGACTTCAGATGGGCGATGATGGTTGAGCGCGTCATATTCCTGGACACGATGCAATGGCTTCGCCAGGCCGGCTCGCCTGCCATGTTGACGGGCGGCGGATCCAGCCCCCTGAAGGCGTGGAGCTATGTCCCGATCTTGTCGGCTGTCGATACGGCTGCGGGTCTGAGAATCTGCAACGAGATGATCGAGGCAATCCACGAGCCGGACGCCGACAGTATTCAGCGGGTGACGACGGTCAGATCGAAAACCGCCAACCTTCCGAAATACGCCGTGATTTCCCGCATGATGCTCCCAGGCCCGGAGCGGGCGACCGTGCTCTGGGTTCGCGGCGTCGCGGCGAACCGGGCCATGCAGGCGGCACTGGCTTGCGAACGGTATCGGCTGGCGAGGGGAGAGTGGCCGAGCGATCTGGAGGCGTTGGTGCCGAAGTATCTGGAGACGGTGCCGCTGGACCCGTTCGACGGGCAGGCAATTCGGTACAAACAAATCCCGGAGGGGGTTTGTGTGTGGAGCGTCGGCGAGGATATGGTCGACAACGGCGGGGATGTCATGCGGTTGGAGATTCCCACGGCGAAGAGACGCGCGAGCGATTTCGGCTGGGTTTTGCTGAACCCCGATCTTCGGGGACTGCCGGCGGAGGTGGAAGTGGAAGAGAACCAGGCACAACCAGCCACGGCTTCTTCGCCGGCGGAGTAGGGAGGAACGTCGAAACGCGGGATGAGACGCCCGCGGGAATGGGGACCGAGACCCTTGACTGCACTTCGTCCTGTCAAGGGCGAGCAGGATTCTCGCATCAGCGGCGTTTTCCAAAGGAGCCGCGACCTCCTGCCGCTTAGGTCGCAGAGCGATGTAACGGGCGAGGGAGCGGTTACGCCGAGAATGGATCGGATCTCGGAATTGCAGGATGACCGCTCCCTTACGGTCGCGGCTCTGTTCAGTTGGCTGCGGCTCTGAGCGCAGTCTTGCGATTGCCCTGTTGCTGCGTCGACTCTCGATTCGACAAGGGAAAGTCAAACGCACAAACCTGCTCCTCCGAGAGATCGGCCGCGCCAAGCTTGGCCGTCACTTGGTTGCGTTCCGCGGCGAACCAGCCTTCGGGTGAGGAGTCGAAGTCTGCCTGGGAAGCTCGGCGGGCGAGCGGCGTACCGTTGAGCGTTACGCCGGAGGGTTCGCCAAGGCCGGGCGTGATCAGCTCGATCACGTTGTCGCGGCGGTCGGGCGCGCCGGCGTATGTGCCTGACGCGGCGCCGACAGTCACGGTCACGCGGCCGCCCGCACGCTGCTGGCGGATCACCGTCGTCCGCACGGTTCCTTGCCGATAGGCGATGGTTTCGCCGTCGTCCTCGTACAAAGTGAACTCACTCGGCTGGTCGTCGGCGAAGACGCGGACGATCAGCTCGTCGCGTCGCGTGCCGTCGGACCGTTTGCCCAGCACGTTCATCGTCTTGTCGTCGACGTGCATCAGCGGGATGATCGCCCCGGCCCTGGCGAACATCGGCAGCCTGAAGAGGCCCTCTACGCGCAGCGGCAGATCGCGCACCCACCCGCCGCGGCTCTCGACCCACTCATTGGTGTGATAGTTGACCCACCGGCCCGCGGGGAGATACACGTCGCGAGTCGTTCGGCCATAGGCGGCGACGGCGGCCACGAGCAGATCGCGGCCCAGCAGTTTCTGGCCGGCCATATCTCGCACGGCCGCGTCGTTGGGATAGTAGAAGACGAGCGGGGGGACGACCGGCTCGCCGTACCGCCAGGCCCTATGGGCCAACGAGTACAGATATGGCGTCAACTCGTAGCGCTGCCGGATGTTCGCGAGGTTGCTCGGCATGTCGCCGACGCGGTCGGGTGCGGTCTGGTGTTCGTTTTTCGTGTTGGAGGCATGAGGCCGGACCGGCACGTCGAACGCGGCCCCGGTGGCGAACCACTGCGTGTACAACTCGTCCAGATCGCCGTCCAAGGCCCACCGCTGAAAGCCGCCGATGTCGGCCCCGAAGTAGTCGACGCCCGAGAGTGACATGTGCATCTGGACGTTGAAGTGGGCGGCCAGGTGGCTCAATTTTGAGCCGATGTCGCCCGACCACATGCCAACGCCGAACCGCTGAATCCCGGAAGTGCCCGAGCGCGACAGGATGAAGGGCCTTTGTCGAACGTCGTTGCGGACGTAGCCTCGGGCGATGCTCTCCGCCCATTTGAAGTTGTAGATGTTGTGAATATCGCGGTGGGCGTGCTTGCCGAGTTCGGGAAAGCCGTGGTAGTAGGCACCGGCGTCGTACAGCTCCGGCTCGCCGAGGTCCGTCCAGTGCCCGGCTATGCCGGAGGCAATCAACGGTTGACGCTTTGCATCATGCCAGTAATCGCCGGCGGCGGGGTTGGTCCAGTCGATCATCCCGCCGGCGCCCCACCACGCCGAGAATCGCGCCGGCTCTCCCCGCGGCCCAATCGTGGCCAGGAAGCCCCGCTCCTGGAGCGAGGCGTACTCCGGCAAGCCCTCGCTCACGTAGGACTCTTCAATCGGAATAAGGCCGACGCCGAACTGATCCCGCAGCTCGGCCATCTTTGCCGCCGGGTTCGGGAACTTGCTCTCGTCCCAGGTCAACGAGCCCATGCGGCTGTTCGGCGATTTCCCTTTGATCCCTCCGAACCATTGCAGGTCCAACACGAAGCCATCAACCGGGAAGCTGTTGGCCCGCAGCGTCGCCAAGTGGTCCTCCAGTTCTCCCCAATCGTCGAAGCCGTATTCGGAGACCCACAAGCCGAACATCTTCTTGGGAGGCACGGGCGGCCGGCCGGTCAGCTCCATGTAGTCCTGCCGCAGGTCCGCCAAGTCCGGGCCGGTCATGACGTACCAGCGGAGGGGCTCGCCGCGAGTCTCCAATCGCCAGGGTTCGCCGGTGAAATCCCATCGCTGGGCGTAGAGATGATCGACGAACAAGGCGTAGTTTCGCCCGGTGTTGCCCAAAGCATACATGACCGGGAACTGGGCGTTGCCCACGCAGCCGGTCCGGCCGTCGTAATCCACCTGGGCGTTGCCGAATTCATCACCCGGCGAGCGGACACGCCCGACCCAGTCGCCGTCGATGCGGCCGGGCGTGTCGAACTGCTCGCCCAGACCGTATATGTGCCTGGCAGCGCCGGGCTCGACGGCCAGCGTGCTGGCTTCTTCGCCCAAGGCGGTCGCAGTGATGGCGGTCAACTCGGCATTGGGCGTGTTGGCCAGGTCGGCAACGGTCACGCGGAGGGTTGCGGAATCGACCGTCACGCGCAGGTCCCGTGTCTCCAGTGTTCCCCACCCGATCCGCCGGAATCGCGTGGGGCCCTGATAATCAAAGCCATGAATCATCGGGGAGACAGGAATCGGCGTCGCCTGATTCCGAGCGGCGGAAGCGTTGCTGAGCTCGAAATGAACCAGATCGTCATCCAAGATTTCCACGACCAACCAGCGCCGATCCGCCTCGAAAGAGACACGTTGAACGCCTGCGGGCCGGCCGGCCTCACACCCCAAAAGACAGGCGGACAACAGCCCGATCAACAGTCCAAACGTGCAGCCGGTGATACCTCGATCAGCATGGTGACAATGCATCTCAGACAAGCCTCCGTATCCGCCTGACCCGGGAGGAGTACTGTACTCGCGAACGACGGTGGATGAGAAGAGTGCATGCTCCGAGAGCGACAAGGCGATTAGCGCTGGCTGCTCAATCGCTCGCCTTGGGGATGCTCACGGCAATGTCGCGGCCCAGATGCCGGGGAGGAGCCGATTCCCCCAGGCGCACGGCGTATACCGCCCGGACCTTGACTGAAGCAGTCCTCTTCGAGCGTTTGGGGATTTGTACGTCGAAGCTCAAGGTCCTCGCGCCTCCGGGGGCCGCTTCCGGGAGAGGCAGGTACCTTACAAGCTTCTGCTTGCTCTTGCCGCCCTCGGGCGGCTCAATTTGGATCAGCAGTTCGCCAGCGGCATCATCCCAACGGACATCCCGGTCGGCATCCGGGCGGAAGGTAAGGTGTATAGCAGCGACGCCGGCGGATTCATCACCGACTCCCCGGACCACGGTTTTCTCGACGCCGACGAGATTATCCTGATCGGCTGTTGGCGAGGCCCTGACATTATCTGTGGCCAGCGTGCTCTCCCTGGTGGAATCGTCGCCAAGCTCTCCCCTCTCCATCGAGCACGGCTCGACGGCAAGTCTGACGGGCGTTCGCCCGCGGGTGATGATCTCCTTCAGGGCGACGTCGACCCAGTGATAATAGGCGTGGGGCTCGTCGAGGCACGGCCTGTACTGTCGCAACCGGGCGGCGAAGACCGCGTTGTCCGGCTCGATCCGGACCGCGTTGCGCCAGGCGTCCACCGCAGCCTGGAAGTCGCCCTCCTGATGCTCGGGGCGATCATGGCGAATGCGGTAGGCGACACCGAGTCGAAACCAAGCGTCGGCGTCGTCCTCCTTCATCTTCAGGGCGCGGCTATAGACGTCGATGGCCTCGTTGATAAGGACCGGCCTACCCGCCAGGACCAGGGCGTCTCCGTGCTCTCGCCAGCCTTCGGAACTGCGGGCCTCACCGGCTACTCGGCGAGTGATCTTGGGGTTGGCCAACTCCGTGGGGCCAAGCGGAACCGGCTTCCTGGGCGGGGCGTAGTCGTGGTTGACGAACGAGTCCGCCAGCTTGTCCGGCTGCAACCTGGTCGCCCGGACGATGCCGTGCTCATCAACGGCCACGACCAGTGGGAGGGTCTCGACGTTGATCAAGTTCAGCGGGTCGTGCAGGATCGGCCAGTCGATTTCCTTCCACTGGGCGAAGAGGCGACAGCGGTCGGCGTGCTGTTCGTGGGCGACACCGAGAACGGCGAGTTTGCCGTCGGCCACAAAAGGCTTGGCCCTCTCGTGCCAAACGAGCAAATCTTTGCGGCATCTCTCCGACCAGGAAGCGAAGTGAATGACGAGGACCTTCTTACCCCGCAGCGAGGAGAGTGCGACGACCTTGTCGCCCTCCACTGTCGGGAGGATGATGGGCGGATGGACCCTGCCGGGCTTGGGGGGGTATCCGGCGGCCAGGGCGGTCGCGGCCGGAAGGGCACACTGGAGGGACAGAACTGCGATGATGAGGCGAACGTCAAGGAATCGCATGGGCCGGTTCATTGCACTTCTCCAACTCTCACCGGCACAACGGTGGGAAGCAACCATTATACAACAAACCGCCGCGGGCTGTTGCCGCGCGTGCGACCTTTGGATTAACGTCCGGCGGCGACGCGGAGCGCCCGGGACTGGAGCCGCCCTTCGTGCTTTATGTGCTTAAGAACCTCGCAGCCTTTCTACTCCTGGCAGGAATCGTATTTGCGCCCGGCTACTTGATCGCCGAGGAGCACCTTCGATGGCGGCTCGCCGGCCCCCTCGCCTTTCTCACGCGGCTGTGGCTCGGCCTGGCTTTCTGGATTGCGTTTGCCTTCACGGCGTGCTGCCTGGGTTGGTATCGCCCCGTCGTGTTTCGCACGGCAGGCCTCGCCTTCCTGGCGGCGGCGATTCTCGTCTCGCTGCGGCGCCGGCGTCGACCACGCGACTGGTCCTTCCTGCGGCCGCCCAAGCTCCAACTGGGCAAGAGCCTCCTGTCCGGCGCGCTCACCTTCACTATTCCCGTGCTGTTCCTCCTCACGCTGCTCCCGGTCATGGCCTGGGATTGCGACACGTATCATCTGACCATCCCCAAGCTCTACACCCAGGCCGGCGGCTTCCGGGCGATCGACTTCAACGTGTACTCCAATTGGCCGCTGAACGTCGAACTCCTGTTCGGCCTGGCGATGCAGCTCATGGATTGGCACTTGGCCAACCTGCTGCACTTCGGAATCGGCTGCGCTTTACTGTTGGCCGTGTACGGCTTCGTCCGCGGTCAATGCGACAACTACGCCGGCCTCCTCGCAGCCGTGCTGGTTTTGGGCAATCCGGTGGTGCTGTTTGAGTTCTTCGTCGCCTACGTGGACCTGGCCTTCGCGTTCTTCCTGTTCATGTCGTTCTGGCACCTGTACGCCCACGGAACCGAGCAAGCGGCCGGGCGAAC
The DNA here is from genome assembly GCA_964470125.1 of uncultured Planctomycetaceae bacterium. Lineage (GTDB taxonomy): Bacteria > Planctomycetota > Phycisphaerae > UBA1845 > UTPLA1 > DATKKX01. Next base: position 12,036 of record CAYYBO010000006.1, read on the forward strand.
GCACCTGCTGTTGGCCGGGATTGCCGGCGGCATCACGGCGGGGGCTAAGCTGCCCGGACTGGCGGCGGTGTTCTGCCTGGGCGTCTGGTTCCTCTTCTGGCAATGGCGGCAGAGACGGCTGCGGGCATGCCTGGGGCCGTTTGCAGTTCTGTTCGTGGGACCGTGCCTGCTGTTGCTCGCGCCTTGGCTGGTCAAGAGCTGGTACTACACGGGGAATCCCGTTTATCCGTTCTTATACGATCTGTTCGGAGGCCCACAGTGGAGCAGCGACCTGGCGGCACGGTTCAGCCAATGGCAGCGGTCGATCGGCATGGGACGCGGGCTGATCGATTATCTGCTGTTGCCGATCCGCGTGATCTTGCTCGGCGAGATCGGTCACGGGCGATTTGACGGCAGCCTCAATCGGCTGTGGATCGCGTGGCTGCCTTTGGCGATCGTGGGGGCAAGGCAAAGTCGTCTGGTGCGGAGCACTCTCTTCGTCGCCCTGCTGTATTTCGTATTCTGGGCGGCCACTTCGCAGCAGATTCGCTTCCTGATTCCGGTCATTCCATTCCTGTCGGTCGCCGCGGCGACGGCGATCAGCGACCTGTTGGCCCGAGTGTCCACGCCGCGCAGCCGGGCGACGCTCGCCGCCGCTGTTTCAGCAGCCGCGGTCCTGTCGATGATCGTTTGCGCCGCCGGCGGAATTCGTGAGAGCTCGCAGTTCGCCGACCGGACTGTTCGGCATCAGGCGGCGACGTCTTCCGGCGGCACGCGACCGGTCCTCAGCTTCATCAACCGAGAATTGCCGGCGACGGCGCGGATCATGTTTCTCAACACCAACCACGGCTTCTTCTGCCAGCGTGAGTACATCGCCGACAGCTTCTTCGAGGTCTCACAAATCGCGGACCTGTTGCGCCACGCGGAGTCAGCGGAGGCGATCGCGGAGCTGCTCGCGACCATGCGAATCACACACATCCTCCGGCACGAGAACATATACAACGTCGAGTATCCCGCCTCTTTGGACGACTTCCTCGCCGACCCGGCAAGGGCGGAGCTTGTCTTTCATTCTGAAGGGGGTGAAGACATGCTGTACGCTGTCTATCGCTCGACAACCCACGCCACCCCTCCCGCGGCCCAGCCGCAGCCGCTGCCACGATCACGCTGAGGACACCGCCGAAGAACAGCCGCACAAGTCAACAGCGGTGATGCGGCCGGACATCAAGACGGCACAGACCGTTCTTCCGTCGTCGGTTGAATTGCGTGGCAGAAGAGCTTCTTTCCGATCGCCGGGCCGGCTTTTATCGGCAAGAGGCCGCCGGCGGGGCAATGGGGGCCTTTGGGCGCGGCCATTGCCCCGCGGCCCCTCGTCCACAAGCCTTCTTGGGGGGAGAAAGATGAGCCAGATATCAGCCTCGTCAGTGACGGCGGTCGGCGCCGTGGGCGGCAGCCAATCGGGCATGGTCCAGAGCACATCGGTGAGCAGCTTGAGTTCACTGGGCGGCGGGAACGTGGCGAGCGTCGGAAGCACCTCTTCGTTTTCGCGTAGTTCGCAGATGCTCAGCCTGTCTTCATCGCAATCGGTGGCTGCAAGCGCCAGCACATCGCCCAACGAACGGCTGGCGGCAATGATCCTGGCGTTGATCCAGATCATCCTCGGACTCAACGACAAGGACAAGGATGACGACAACAAGCTCCTGGCCGGACTCCTGGGCATGCTGGCTCTGTCGGGCGACCGCCGGTCGACGAGCACGCAGATCAGCTCGCTGCAGTTCAGCCAATCCTCACAGGTGGTCCAGACCAGCACGACAACGAGCGTGTCGGCGGTCCAGGCCACGTCCTACGGCTATGCCGCCGGCGGTGCGGACGCGGGCAACAGCGGCGGGGCGGCGACCGGGGGGAACCTCAACGTCGTCGCTTGAGAGCGATCTCCGGCCATTCGAGGCCCCGCAGGTTCTCATCAGTCTTATGTCATGAGCTGCACCCATCATCGGCTCCTGGGAGTCCACGGCGCATAGGAAAGCCCGCGGGGGAGATTCCGCGGGCTTTATAGTGTCGCCCCTCGCCGATGCCGGTCCCCGGCGGAGGGTCTTTCGCCGCGTGGGAAGCGAAGGACAGCCGACCAGATGATCGGCCGCCGCCTCGCTTCGCGCCACCAGGCGCGGGAAGCGCCGCCAAGCGGCGAGGTCAGATCAACAAGTCGACCAGCGCCTGGACGTCGAGGCCGTCCACAACGCCGTCGGTGTTGACGTCAGCGGCGCAGCCGTATTCGGCGTCAAGCAGCGCCTGCACGAACGACGGGATGTCGTCAAGCGAAACGCCGCCGTCAGCATCGGTATCTCCGGGGCCGCAGTTTCCATTCAGCATCACCGCTTGCTCGCCGACATTGCCGGCGACGTCGGTGACGCGGACCGTGCCGCGGCCGCAGCGACCGGCGTCTATCAACCGCACCTCGAAGATCACCAGCTTCTGGCCCGGGGTGAACGAATCCACGCCGAGCGTCACGTTGCAGGCGTCGACCAGCGTGACTGATTGCACGCCCGAATAGAGCGACTCATCGTCGCGGGCCTCGCCGGCGAACCGCTCCGGGAAGGTGTTGGAGGTGATGGTCAGCCACCAACTATCGAAGGTCCCGGTGTAATTCACGTAGTCGTCGGCCACCCTGAGCGAATAGGTACCCACGGCCGGCACGCCGTCGAGCGTGGCCAGCGTCGCCGGGGCAGAGGGCTTGTAGGAGCCGTCGAAGGGAGCGCCAGTGGAGCCCGTCGGCAGTTCCGCCGCCGCCTCGTCATCCAACGTGGTGTTGAAGAAGTCGTTGCCCGTGCTGCCCCGATCACCGAACAACGTGATCATCGTCGGGGTGAGCAACGTCATATCGATGTCGGCGTCATACGGGTGGGTGATGTTGAACGTGAGGTTCACGTCGCTGATGATGTCGGTGTCCGTCACCACGACGTCGGAGACCACGCCCGCCACGTTGTTGTCGGGCAGGGCGGCCGGCAGGCCGGGCAGATTGACGTATCGCCTGGTCTGGCCGACGAAGCCGTTGAAGTGCGGAGCAACCGCGTCGATCTCAACCAGGACGTACGACCGCAAGCCGCAGCCGTCGGTGACTTGGACGTAGCCGCGGCCGTTCGCCGCGGGGTTGACCAAGCCGATCTCGAAGGCGACAGAGCCGGCCGGCGGGGCGGGCGTCACGCTGTTGACTTGCAGGTTGGTCGAGAACGGCGCCAGGGCGACGGCGGCAATGCCCGTGTCGCCGGCTTGGATGTCCGTCGCCGTGCCTTCGAAGGTGAAGGCGGTCTGGTTCACTGATCCGCCTACAACCGGCGGATTGGCGTCGGCGCTCGCCGCGGCCAACGAGATGGGAACGACCGTGAGGTTGGTGATACAATCGGTGATCTCCACCGTGCCGCTGCCCGGCTGACTCGGATCGACCAATTCCACGCGATAGTCAACGACCTGATCGCCCGCGGTGAAGCTGGCCACGATGGTCAGGTTCGACGAGCCTGCCCCGAGGGCGATTGAGCAAACGCCCGATCCGGGGGCGAGGTCTACCGCCCGGCCGACGTAACGCTGCGGTCCGCAGGGGTTCTTGATGGTCATGGCCCAGCGGCGGAAGGCAGTCTTGCGAGCCGACCCGGCATAGCCCGGCCGCACGTCGGCAACATAGAGATCCCATTGCCCGGCGGCGTTGGTGTTGGCCAGGCGGAAGAGCATGTTGTCCCGCGGATCACTATTGATGCCGTTGAGCAGGTAATCGCCCCGGCCGTCAGGTTGATGCAGCCCATAGAATTCGATGGTACCCAGCGCCGGTTCAAGGTGGGCGTCGTCAGCCTCCGGCGCATCGTCGTCAAGCGTAATCTCGATGTTGTCCTTGGTCCGGCCGACGCCATAGCGTTCGTCCATGCCGACTCGGTTGACCAGGGAAGCGAATTCGCCGGCGTGCGACAGAGTGGAAGTGATCTGCCCGATTTCGCCGGTGTCGATCATGATCGTCGTCTCTACCTCTCCAACCAGCAACGCGTCGGACACGTTGATCGAGGAGACAACGCCCGCGGGGTCATCCGTGGTCACGGCCGTCAGGACTTCTTTCTTGAAGGTCAGGTCGGTGGAGACCGCGCCGCTGTTGGCCGGTCCGGTGACGTCCGGGAGGCCGTTCAAGGCGACCACCGAGGAGCAGGTGTTGTTCTGCAGGTCGGTGACGACGACGGTTCCCGATCCGTTCTGCGACGGATCGACGAGCGTCACGGTGTACGAAACGGTCGGGTTGCCCGGGACGAATCCCGGCAACACGTTGAGTTGGGTGTTGACCGGGCTGTTCAGGACCACGGAGGCGATGCCGGCGTCGAAGCTCTGCTGATCGGTGGCGGAGCCGGCGAATGTCTCCGGCCCGGCGAATCCGGCGTCGATGTCCAGCGACCAGCGGACCAGCCGGCAGCCGCCGCCGGCGGAGCTCGAGTCATCCACGACGTTCAGCAGCCAGACGCCTTGGGCGTTCTCGCCGATCAGTTTCGCCAGACCGGCGGGGTCTTCGGGCTTCCAGGTTCCGGTGTACGGGGCCGAGGCGGACAGAGTCGGCAGCATGTCCGTTGCGCTGTCGTCAAAGGTGGCGTCGGTGATGTCCCAAGCCAAGCTGCTGCCGCGGTCGGTGAACAATTCGACGCGCGTGCCGGTCGGGCTTTCCAGCCAGCAGTCAACATCCGCTGAGCTTATGGCCTCGATGGTAAGGGTCACGTTCACATCGATGATGGTACCGCTGTCGGCAACCGTGATCGTGCCGTTGATGCCAGTCAAGTTGTTGTCCGGCGCATGGATGGGGTCGTGCAGGCTGAAAGGCGTTCGCTTCGAGAAGTTGTAGCCGGAACACACCGGCTGGACCACGTCGATCCTGGCGATCTTGCAGGCGGTGTTGCCGGCGCAGTCGGTGACCAGGACCTTGCCGAAACCGCTCTGGGCCGGGTTGACCAGGGCCACGTCAAAAGTGGCCGAGGCGGCGGGCAGGGCGGTGAGGTTGATGATCTGGAGGTTGGCGGCCCCGACCAAGGTCACGGAGCAGACGCCGCTGTCGCCGCCGGCGTTGTCCGTCACCGTGCCGTTGACGACGTCGTTGAGGTAGTCCGGCGTGAGCGTCAGGACCGGGTCGGTCACCTCCGACAGGGTCGGGGCAGCGTCGTTGAGGAAGATGGCCACGTTGTAGGTCTCGGTCGGTCCGACCTGCGATGAGGTACTTTGCGGCCCGACCTGCACATAGTGCGTGCCCGTCGTCTTGGCGAAGAAGAAGCCGGCTTGGGCGGGGTAGTCCGGCGTCGCGGTCTGAATGGCGTTGGAGTCGGCGATGGTGATGAGCGTGTCGCCGGCCGGATCGAAAATCACCATTTTGGCGTGAAAGGCCTTGTGGTCTGTGTTGGGCGAAGTAGTGCCGGTCCCGTCGCGTTCTGGGTCACCGTCGACGGCGATGAATACCCGGTCGCCGGCGGTAGCCTGGAAGGCATAGACGTCCAGGTCGGTGGCCGTGTCGATCACGCCGCTGAAGTAGTTCTTGCCTGACTGGTCGGCGGTGGCGATCGTGTTGTTCGGCTCGCATTCAGCCAGCGGAGCGCGACTTGCGGGCTCGACGCCGACGTGCAACCGATAGCGGCTCACCGTACCGGTGGCACTCTTGTCGGTCACGCGCAGATAGTGAGTTCCGCTCGACGTGAAAGTCGCCCCGGAGATGGCCGCAGAGGAGGTGGAGTAGATGTAGCGCAGGTCTTCTATGGGAGCGTCTCCGCCCTCTCCGTCGTCGTCATCATATTCGATCAGGGTGGAGCCGTCGGCGGCGTAGAAGCGCAGTTCCGTGTCAATCGTGCTGTTGGCGCTGCCGCCGTTGTTGACCCAGGCGTAGATTCGGTCGCCGGTGTTCCCGGTTACGGCGAACCAGTCCTCGTCGGTGGGGCCGACAAGCTGGCCGCCGTTGAGGGGGGTGGTGATCGGAGTCGCCGAGCCCGGGGCATCGTTGGGCTCGACTTCGGAGATTTCGTAGACATAGGCGGAGTCGACGATCAGGGCATACGGGCCGGTGATGGCCGTCGTGCTGGCGTCATCGACGTAGATGTAATAGTCCTTGCCGGCTTCTAGATTGACAACGACGAGATCGTGCTTTGCCGAGCTGGTTCCTCCCGTGGCGTTGTTCGACGCACCCAGGCATCCATCGCCGAAGAACGGATCGCAGGAATCGTCGATGTAGAGAATGCCGTCAAATGTTTCGCTGGCCAACTCGATGGCGTACTGGCCATCCGTCGCCGGGGAGAAGTAATAGACGTGGTCGGGACCAGCGGCCGGCGTGGTGTTGGCCACGGCACACTGAGCGCCGGATTGAGTGAAGGTGTAGTCCGCGGCGGCGCCGTTGATGTTGGCCAGGGCGACGGCCGGCAGCGTCGCAGGCAGTGTGATCGCCGTGGCGCAGGTATCCGGGGCGGTCGCGGGCAACGTTCCGACCAGGAGGGTGAACTCAAAGTTGTCGTGGGCGATGTCATCGTGATCGACGCCAATGAGGTAGGTCGTGCCGGCACCGAGCGCGGCATCAAAGTAGACCGGCCGAGCGTCCCCCGGAGCCCGGGCTCCGGCGATGAAACTGTAGCTGCCGCCCCCCAAATCCTGAAACACGTAGATGACGAACCGTCGATCGGATGATCGCAGCGGCGCTTTCTGCCAGGGCAACAGCATGACGCGGTACGATTCCGTCGCCGACGGGGTGAAGCTGTAGAACACGTCCGGCCCGTCCATGTACTGATCGAGCGCGGCAAGCTGTCCGCCGCTGGTATTGATGCTGTTGTTGGCCAGGACGCTGGTGCCGTACACCAGGATGGGCACGGCCGGCCCGATGACTTGGGCGTTGGCCACTTCGTCATTGGGGGGTGCCGGAGGCATGGCACCAGCGGGCGATGCTGCGAACAAGGCAGCGAAGATCACCGCGAGTGCAAGACACTTGATCTGTGTGCGAGTGTTGAACATTGTTCGATCTCCCTTCAGGTTGACTGGAAACGTCAGGTACCGCTCGCAGCGGTTGGGTTTAGCCGCCGAAGACGCAATGTTAACGTTCACTACAACGGACATAATCAGATTTCGCATTGCCCTGGCGAATCGGCCAGGGCGCGTTGCCAAACCGGCGCCCGGCGCGATCAGGTAGAACTCCGCGCTCGAATCAGGATGTCGGGGGAGAGCTGATGCTCATAGTGTTCGGGAGATGTTCTCTGCCGGACCCCCGACCGTCCTCGTCACAACTTTCCGCGCTCCGCCCGGCCCGACGAAGACCAGGGCGATGAGACCCTCCGCGACCCGCCGGTTACAGAATAACCAGATTCGTAGCGCGGGGTCAAGAAAAGCAACCACTACCCAGCATGTCGTGCTCACCTCAATCTCCACCCGCGTTCGATAGCGACACATTCTCTCTAAATGAAAGGTGGGAGACGGCACCCCTTGGTTACGGCGCAACTCCGCCCAGCCCCACGAGTTGTCTGCAGGAGGCGGAGAATCACATGCACGGGGCGCTTCGCCCACAGTCACGAGGGGACCTCAGCTCCTGGGCGCGATCTCGGGCGCCCTGACAGGCACACCCGGCCTGTCGGAGCGCGGCTGGGCCCAGACAACAAAGCACGTCCGGACTCCGCCGCAAGCCCGCAGGCTTTGCCGCAGCCCGCGCTTTCGCTACACTGAAGACGGCAAGCCAACAATCGCGTGGCCTTGCCCGGAGCCACGTGGGGGGAATCGCCGCGAACCCCGGCCATCATGCGGCGGACCCCAAGACAGTTAGTCCGGTCCGTCTGATCATTGGAGTCACACACATGTCACCGAGTTACCCGCGCCTCTCCTGCTGCCTGTTTGTCGCCGTCTTCACCGCCGTGCTGGTTGGGTTCGACCAACCCGTCGGACGAGCCGCCCCGCCCTCGTCGGCGGAGTTCTTCTATGACGGCTCGGGACCCCGGGCGATCGTGGCGTCATCGTCTGAATTCATCGTTCGGGCGAAGACCACGCCGGGCGAGAATGGGGACGCACGACCGTCGTACCTCCCGGCGCGAGTCGTGCCCGATGATCTTCCAGGCAGCGCTGCCAAGCTGGAGGAGACCCTCGAACAGCGCGGACTTTACGTGGTGCGATCTGTACCCGAAGCTCAGTTGCGGTCGCAGCCCGGTATCGAGTATGTTCTGCCGCTGTTGCGTCTGGCCGACAGCGGAGTGCCGATCTACCCGACGGACCGCCTGGTCGCCGCCCTGCGGCCCGGCGAGGATGCGGCCAAGCTCGCCGAGTTCGCGATGGCCAACGGTTGCGAGTTGCAGCGTTGCCAGCGGGGCGTTGATCGCTACCTGCTTCGTGTTCGCGACGCGCGGGCGGTGAACCCGATCGCCGTCGCCAACGCCTTGCACGAGCGGCAGGACCTCGTATCCTACGCTCACCCCGACTTCATCATTCCGAAAGAGACCCAATCCCCGCCGGTCATCAATGACCCGTACTACCTCAGCCATCAATGGCACTTGGACGGCGATGTCAGCAAAGGGGCAGACGCGGGGAGCGACATCAATGTCGAGGCGGCCTGGGACAGCGTCCACGGACCGAACGCCCAAGGCACGCCGGAGGTCCGCGTCGCCATCCTCGATGAGTGCGTCGAGAAATGGCACCCGGACCTGTTCCCCAACTGGGCCGCGGGCCTTGATCTAGACCCGGACATCCCCGACGACGACCCAAGCCCTGACGGCGGCCAGCAGCACGGCACGGCCTGCGCGGGCGTGGCCGTGGCGGCCGGCAACAGCATCGGCGTTCGCGGAGCGGCCCCCAATTGCGGGCTGATCGGCGTGAAGTTTTTCGGCGCGACGGTCAGCGAGATGGCCGACGGATTCTACTTCTGCGTCGATCCCAACAACGACAGCGACCATAGCGACGGCGCCGCCGTGTTGAGCAACAGTTGGTCCTTTGCCAGCGGCACCCTGCAGCCGCCGGACGTGGTCAACGCCATCAACTACGCCGCCAACAACGGCCGGAACGGGCTGGGCTGCCTGGTTCTTTTCGCCTCCGCCAACAACGATCACACCGTCAACGGTGTCACAGCGATCGCTCAGCTCCCTTCCGTCATGGCCGTCGGCGGCACCAACAGCCACGCCCAGCACACCGAGTTCAGCGATGTCGGCCCGGAGGTGGGCATCGCCACGCCGACCAACGACCGCGGCGACGACGGCGTCCGCTTCGGCTGGCTGAACATCACCACCGTCGATAACACCGGCTCCAGTGGATACAACGGTCTGCCCGACCTGGACTACACCAACGCCTTCGGCGGCACAAGCTCCGCCACGCCGCTGGCCGCCGGCGTCCTGGGCTTGATCATTTCTCAAGACCCCGGCATGAGCGCCGCCCAGGCCCGGGCCATCCTGCAGCAGACCGCCGTGAAGATCGACGAGCCATACGGCCGCTTCGATCCCGTTACCGGCCATAGTCATCGATACGGCTTCGGCAAGGCCGACGCCGGGCAAGCGGTAGCCGCCGCCCACGCAGGACTCCGCTGGCCGGACCGCATCAAGACGCTCAGCGCCACACCCGTCGGCAACGACATCCTGCTTGTCTGGGCCGCTCCTCAGAACGATTACGCCAGCAGCCTGTTGGTCCGGTCAGATACGCCGCTGGTTTGGCGCCCGACTGACGGCGAGACATACACCCTCGGCCAGTTCGTCTCGCCCGGCGTGCAGGTCGTCTATACGGGCGTGCCGGGGACGCACACGGATGTCGGCGCCGCCGACGGCGCCTTTTTCTACGCGGTCTTCCCACGAAGCTCGTCGAATCTCTACGGCTTCGGGGCCAAGAACCACGTCTTCCGCAACGGCATCAACATCCTTTACGACAACAGCGAAGGGGCCGACCCCGGTTGGACGCACGGGGGCATCTACGATGAATGGACGCGGGGCACTCCCACGTCGGCCAATAACGTCTTCGGGCAATCCGTTTCGGGCAGCGGGCCCTTGGCCGGTCTCAACGGGACGCGGGCCATCAACGGGAACAACTGTTGGGGGACCGATCTTCGATATACTTACGACGCGGGCACTGATTCATACCTGCAGACACCGCTGCTGAACCTCACCGGCGTGACCACCCCGGTCTTCCTGGAGTACTGGGACTGGTGCCTGCTGGAGACGTACTATGACGTATGCACGGTCGAAGCCGTCGATGCCTCGGGCCAGTTGATCGGCTACGTCGATCCGGACACCGGCGGCGATTACGACTGGACCAAGCGGGTGTACGATATTTCGCCCTTCTGCGGCCAGCCGATCAAGATTCGCTTCCATATCGTCGCCGACGACCTCTACCAGCGAGACGGGTGGTTCATCGACGAAGTCCGCGTCGTGGCCGTGGGCACGACCGCCCTCCCGCCGGCGGCGCGGGATGTCTATGCCGAGACTCCGGCGGACACGCCGGTCATGCTCAGTCTGCTGGCGATGGATCCCAACCTCAGCGACACGCTAGACTACGTGATCTCCACGCTGCCGCAGCACGGCACCCTCTTGGACCCGAACGCCGGCGCGATATCCGCCGCGCCCTACATGCTCGCCGCGCACGGACGATTCGTGACCTACACCCCCGCGGCGGGCTATCAAGGCCCGGACGGCTTCACTTATCACGCCACTGACGGCGGACTCAATTCCAACGAGGCCACCGTGAAACTCTCGGTGGGCACGCCCGTGGCGGCCTACGTGTACAACCTCAGCACCAACCCCGGCTGGATCACTGAGGGCGCCTGGGCCTACGGTAAACCGCTTGGGGCGGGCGGCGACCCGTCGAGCGGCTACACCGGCCTGAACGTCTACGGCTACAACCTCGCCGGAGCCTATCCAAACAATCTGCCTCCCAGGCGGCTGACCATGCTGCCGATCAACTGCTCGGGGCTCTCGCGCGTCACGCTCGGCTTCGCCCGCTGGCTGGGCATCGAGGCCGGCAGTTATGACAAGGCGACAATCGAGGCCTCCGCCGACGGTGTGAATTGGACCACAGTCTGGAGCTACACCGGCACGACGAATCTGCAGGAGACGGCCTGGAGCCAGCAGTCTTACAACCTCTCGGCCGTTGCCGACGACCAGCCCTTTGTGCTGATTCGCTGGGTCATGGGGCCAACCGACAGCAGCGACACCTTCTCCGGGTGGAACATCGACGACGTGGTCATCTCCGCCATCGGCACGCCGCCGACCAACCAGCCGCCCTACGCCGTTGATGTCTCCTCCTTCACGGCGGTCGATCAAGCAATCGAGATCGCCTTGCAGGCGGTTGATCCAAACGGCGATCCCCTGGACTACGTCATCCTCTCGCTACCGGACGAAGGGCAACTGAGCGATCCCGCCGGCGGCGTAATCAGCGCGGTACCGTACACGCTGCTGGGCAACGGCAACATCGTCGTCTACTACGCAGACCAGCCGTTCATCGGCTCCGAGGGGTTCCAGTATCGTGCGTTTGACGGCGTCCAATCGTCCAACACCGCCACGGTGACGGTGGAGGTCCTGCAACCCGCGTCGTTCCCATTTAACGAGGACTTCGAGGCCGGGCCGCCGCTGGCTGCATTCTGGAAGACGCGATCGACGAGCACAGGGCGCATCGGTGTCACAACCGCGAACGGTCCCATCGGCAGCTATCATTTGGCCATGGATTCCGCCGCAGAATCAACCTACGCACTGAACGAGTTGACGCTGGTCGTGGACCTGGCCGGCCATTCAATGGTCATCCTGGAGTATGACTGGAAGAACTTCGCCGACGAGGCCCACCAGTTGCCGGCGTCATGGACCGGCTCGGCCGAAGGTGACGGCGTGGCGGTCAGCGTCGACGGGGTCAACTGGTATCGGATCGCGAACCTGACAGGGGGGACGGCGGGCGTGTATCAGCACGTGCGCATCGACCTGGACACCGCCGTCGCCGCCGCGGGGCTGTCCTACACCAACACATTCCACATCCGCTTCCAGCAGTACGACAATAGTCCCATTCCGGACGACGGATTGGCCCTCGATAACATTGAGTTGATCCAAGGCACCGACGATCCGCTTATTGTCACGAGCAATTTGCCCAACGCCCGCCTGGGGGAGGCATATGCCGCTTCTCTCGCGGCCATCGGCGGCGACCTGCCGCTGGCTTGGACGACGGTGGATGCGTACGACGAGCTGGACCTCGGGGCCAGCGGCTTCTCCGTCGTCGGCGTCGGCCAGGGCTGGACCGGCGACGACAAAGTCTTTGACTACACCCTGCCGTTCTCCTTCCCCTTCTGGGGCGGGAGCTACACTGAAGTCAAGGTGGGCACGGACGGCTGGATTAACTTCGGGCCGTACGTCGGCTCGACGTACAACAACAGTACCGCGCTCCTCAAGGCGAACAAGCGCATCGCCGTGCTCTGGGACGATCTGCGAACCGACCAGGGCGGCGACATCTTCATCGACTCCACGACGCCGGGGCAGATCACCTTCCGCTGGAGCGCAGTCACTCGCTCCGGTCTTTATCCCTGCAATTTCAGCGCGACCCTTTACGACAGCGGCGACATCCACTTCCACTACGGCGCCGGCAACACCAACCTGACGCCGACGATCGGCATCTCCGCGGGCGAAGGCGCCTCCTCGGATCGTTACCTGTTGACGTCCTACGACGCCCTGCCGGTCCTGACCAACGCGAACTCGCTCAAGCTCGAGTGGCTCGCGCTGCCGCCGGGTTTGATCCTCGAATCAGATGGCGACATCCTCGGTGTTCCCACCCGCTTGGGCACTTTTCGGCCGCTGTTCAAGGTGACGGACGCCATCAACCGGACCGACACCCGGCAGATTTCGGTGATCGTCGCCCAGTTCGGGGACTTTGACGGGGACGGCGACGTGGATGAGCAGGACCTCGACCAATTCCGCATCTGTTACACCGGTCCGGACGGAGGCCCGCTGGGCGAGTCCTGCCGCACCGGCGACGCCGAGGGCGACGACGATATCGACTGCCTGGACTGGTCGGCCTTCCGCACCGCGTTCGAGGGCAGCGAGGGCTACACGCCGCTCTTGACTATCGAGGAGTTCGTGATCGCCCTGCTGTCGCCCGATCCTGAGGCGGTTGAGTTTTGCATGGCGGATGTGAACGCCGACGGCGTGGCGGACGGTGGAGATGTGCAGCCTTTCGTCAACCTCCTGCTGACGCCCTAGGTCGGCAGCAATGGCTCATCATTCGGCCGTCCCTTGTTTCCGGAGGAGGGACGGCCGAGCCTCCCGGCACTGCGCCCTGTGCCCGCACCCCGGGGCGTCGGTGGCAAGTCTCACGTCGGGGGCCGGGCCAGGTCAGGGTAGCCGCGGGGGTGAGTGCGAGGAGGAATTCTCGCGTCAAGACCAACTGACGGACGTTGCGAAAACTCCAGATCTTGAAAGCAGTGGCCTCGCTCTCCAGAGTACGTCGGCCGCCCGCCGCAGCGGGCAAGTTCGGGGGCGACGCGGGAGTCGACACATCCGTCGTCGGCCGATGGGGGCCGACGCTACGGGGGAGGCGCATTGCCGTTGGGGGTGGCGGGTCTATAATGGGCCCCGCGTGGGACGACGAGCGTTGGACAGCCGATGTACGGGGAGGTGGCGGGTGGGACATGACGTACACCTTCGGTGGCGGCGCTCCTGGGGGAGCAGCCCCCGACCAAGGTCGGGGGCTCTTGGGTCGGGGGCTCTTGGGTCGGGAGCTCTTGGGTCGGGAGCTCTTGGGTCGGGGGCGTTGTCGCGGCTCAGCTCCGCCGGCATCTCCGCGATGACGCCCTTCTCTTTGAGCAGCCGGGCGACTTCCTCCATCGACCAATGGATGATCGGAGCCGTGACGTGGCTGGGCGTGTCGCCCGCAAGCTGGCAGATCATCTCGCCCAGGTCCGTCTCCACCGGCTCGACGCCGGCGCTGGCCAAGGCATGGTTGATCTCGATTTCCTCGCCGGTCATGCTCTTGGCTTTGGTGACGCGGGTCACGCCGCGCCGCCGAGCCAGATCAACGACGTATTCGCAGGCATCATCGCCGGTGTCCGCCCAGAATACAGTAGCGTTGTTGGCCTGCGCCGCCTGCACGAATCGGTCCAGGTATCGGTCGAGGTGCGTCAGTGTGTGGAGTTTGACTTGGCGAGCACGATCGCGGAGCTGCTGCCAGTGGGGCGTATCGGCAACGATGGCGGCGTACTTCTCCAGCGACGCCGCCGTTGCGGCGTGCAGCTTGTCGGCCAGGGCCGTATTCGCGACCTTCTGCCGGCTGACCTTGCGAAACCACGCCATGGCCGGGGAGTCTCCTCGCGGCATCCGCGCCGAGTGAGTCGTGAAGATGGTACCGGGGTGAGGCGCAAAGCTCCAGCGTACGAGAAGTCAAGCTCGTTCAGCGCCGCGACGGTGACGGAGCGGTCACTCCGAGACTGAGGAGGTCGTCGGAATCGCAGATCGGCCGCTCCCTTACGAGGCTGTCGGATTACTCTCCGCACCGCTTCCGACCCTCGACGCCGAAACCGCCGAGGCCCCGGGCCCGTCCGCTCGCTATGGCCGCTGAAGCCCGCGACGGGCGTCCCCTCGCGGCTCCGACGAGACGGCCAGCTCCTCCAGCACCCTGCTCCGCTTCATCTTCGACAGCGACCTCGTTTCCCGTGCCGCGTATTCCAGGCGACACACGCTTCGGTAGTCGCATCGCGAGCACGGCGTCTCTCGGCCCAGTCTATACGGCGACACCACGATGTCACCCGACAGCCACTCCTCGGCGAGTTGCGTCATCTTCCCGCGAACGTAGTCGAGCAGCAGCGGCAGCCGCCCTCTGTCCACGGCGTCGCTCTGGTCCATGTGCGAGACGGCCCCTTCTTTCGTCCTGCGAGCCGCAAAAACAGGACTCCCACCGCCGGCCGCACCCGGATCCAGCACGTCGATCCAATCGAAGTCGATGACGCCGCGAGGACCGAACGACTTGTAGGCGTCGAAGCCCTCCTTCCCTGCGTCCTCGGGGTGTTCGACCCTCTCAATGCCCGCCAGCAGCGGCAGATAGCACGCCGCCCCGGGCGTGACGGTCGTTCCCACCAATCGGCTGCCGTGCTCGCGGATTACCAGCAGATACGCCAACAACTGCAAGGCCAGCCCGTGAAACACCTCCTCAAGTTGCAGCCTTCGCCCGACCGATCGCTTGTAGTCGAAGACCACCGCCAGGGCCGCCTGGCCTGTCTGCACGACGTCGATCCGGTCGATCACCCCCCGGACCGTGACGACCCGACCGTCCGTGAGCCGCAGCTCCAACGCCGGCAGGTCGTCCTCGGAAGCGTCTCCGAAGGTCTTCTCCGTGGCCAACGGCCGCAGCGGCGTCCGGCCGATCCTTGCCTGTTGGCCCCGCACGGCGTGGGGCAATTCTCGCTCGCCCCGCCGTACCGCGGCCTGCTGTTCGCGCTGCTCCATGCGGAGGGCCTCGGCGTATTGCGGCACGACCGTGCGGCACAATCGTGAAAGGCTCTCGGCGATGGTCCCCGCCGGCATCTCTCTCAACGTGCGGCCCGTCTCCATCAACTCGTTGACGAACTGTTCCATGATGGTGTGATAGATCCGACCCATGTCGAGTTCGGCGATTTCGTGGATCGGCCGCGGAGCAAGACGCAGTCCATATCGAGCGAAGTGCTGGAAGGGACACGCGGCGAAGCTCTCCAATCGCGTGATGCTCGTGCGATACGGCGGTGGCCAAAGCGCCCCGGCCGCCTCGGGCGAAAGACGCGCCTTATCAGGCGGGGCCAGCGCCCGCAACGCCGCCCGCACCGTTGCCGCCACCGGCTTCGCCGAACGCCCCCACTCGTACAGCGACAGCCAGACGCTTCGTGTGTCAGGCAGGGAAGCCGGGATTTCGGAAGACGAGCCACGAGCTTCAGCCCGTGCGGCCGTAGGCTTACCAAACGCACTCGACTCTCGCTCGGGCGCCGCCCGGACCGAAGTCCGGGGCTCGTCTTCGCACACCAGCCGCATCTGCCTTGCCAACGCCCCGGCCAACTGCCCTGGCGCGTTGATCGCTTCCGGTCCTTCGGTCTTTACGGCCTCGATCGCAACATCCGGCAACGCGGCTCGCACATGCGGCCACAGCGGCGACGGCCCCAGCGGTTTGCCCTCCTCATTGCTCTCGGCGTAACTGACCCACAGAGACTCGCTCGGCCGGGTAAAGGCCACGTAGGCCAGCATGCGCTCGTCCAGCAATTGCCGGGTCCGCGCGCGCCCGAGCTCGACGCCCGTCCGTTCAAGCCGTGCGCGCTCCTCATCCCCAAGTACGCCGTGCTCCGCGCCGCGAACCGGGAAGAGCCCGTCATTAAAACCCAGCACAAAGACCGCCCGAACGGCAGGATGCCTGCTCCGCTCAATGGAGCTGACCAGGACCTGGTCGAGCGTCGCCGGCACCAGGCCCAGCGTGAACTCGCCGAGACCCGACTCGAGCACGTCACGGAATCGCCTGCCCCCCATGCCCTCGTCGCCGAGGGTCTCGACCATCTCGTCCAGCAGCTTGACCAAGTCCGACCAGACCTGCTCGTGTTCCTCCGCCTCGTCCAGGTCCCCCCGTGCCGTCGCCTCGTCACTCCACTCCGCCAGCCGCCTCGCCACTTCCAACCGTTCGAGCAAGTCGTACAGCCGTTGCACCCAAGTCTTGCACGATGGTCGCCCCTGGCTCCCTGTCGGCGCCGGCCACCATTCGCCGAGCCGCCGGCGAAGCCGCAGCCGCAGCCGATCCATCGGTTCATACGGCTCTGGCGCCTTCTTCTCGGCGGCGGCGGTCTTCGTCTTACGGTCAACCCTCTCCGGAATCGCCGGATACGTCCACGGCTCATCCCAACACTCCGCCGATCTTAGGCCGTGGGCGAGTAGGTAGTTCTCCAGGCCATCGGCCTCCTCGTCGTCGATGCCGGAAAGCCCGCTCTTCAGCAGCATCACGACCGCCTGATCGAACGGCCCAGACCCGTGCATCGCCAGGGCGGCGCGCACGAGCTGGATCAGCGGATGGTGATGCGTCGGCCGGCGACGATCTATAAAAAACGGAATACCGCAAGCCCGCAGCTCCGCCGAGATCAGTTCGTGGTAGGGCTCCAGGTCGCGAACGACGATGGACACATCGCGGTAGCGCAAGGGACTGCGTGCTCGATGAGCCAGGTCGATGATCGTTCGCACCGCCGCCGCCACCTCGGCCCGACGCGTCGGGGCCTTCAGCAATCGAATTGGTCCGTGCGCCGAAGCCGCCCCAGCGCCTCCAGCGCTCTCGCCCTTTGCCCCCGCCGATAGCGGCGTCGAGAATAGGCCCCGCTCCAGTGTCGCCAGCAACGGAGCGTCGGCAAACCGGCGCGGGCCGACCTCGTCAAGCAGCACCGGTTCCTCAATGCTGATGCCCTGGTCGTGCAGGGCCCGTTCGAGCGTGAACCAAGTCCGCTCGGTTCGAGCGAACAGCGAGAGATCATCCGGCGGCGCCCCGCCGGTCTCCGACCGTCGGCACGCGGGGTCCAGCAGTAACGCAACATCGACGTGCTCGGTGCATCGGGCAAGCTCAACGATCATCCGCACCTGCTGCCCACTCAGCCCCGCGAAACCATCGACCCAGACCCTCGCCCCTCTCAACCATTGGGCCGCCCCCAGCCTCGCCCTGGCCAAGTCGAGAACGCCTTCCGGATCGACACGGCCCGATCCCAGGTGCGTCAGATAGGCCCTATACAGCAGGGCGATGTCGTGCAACCGCCCGCCCGAAGGGTCCTTCTCCTCAAGGGCCGCCCGGGCGCCATCCTCCAACGCCTCGGGCGAGACGCACTCTTGGATCAACTCAACCACCGCCGTCGCGATCGCCGAGACGACTCCGCTCCGATCGGCCACTCGCCCGAATTCCCGCAGGCTTCGATGATGGCGGGCGATCAAGTGACGCAAGGTCATCTGTCGCCCGATCGGGCTGAGAATCGCCGGGGCCGGCCCGGTGGACTCATTCAGGATGCGATGGGCCAGCCGCCGGAAACTGAGGACTTCGCAGCGCCCGAGCACCTTCGCGGGCGACGCCGCCAGCAGCCCTCGCTCCATTTGCAGGGCCGCCTGCTCGGGCACGAGCATGATCAGCCGCGGACCTTCGGTCGGGCTGCCGTGCAGCTCTTCGCGGATGCGCGACTGGCACCAATGCGTCTTGCCGCTGCCTGCCCGCCCTGCAATAAGTCGAACGCCCACGAGCTTGCTCCCGCCGCCGGCCTTTCATGCTAGAATGGCGGCCACGTGGGGTCAAGAAAACGAAAGGCGCTGCTCGTGCAACCGCCCACAACATCGCTGGCATCATCCTGGCCCGAATGGCTCGTCTACTTCGCCCAGTTCAAAACCTACTACGTGCTGTTCATCCTTGCAGCCTTGGTTAGTGCTCTCATCACGCCCCTTTACGTCCTGCTGGCTAATCGTGTTGGTCTGGTCGACCACCCCGTCGGCCGCAAGCAACACGAGCGGCCCACCGCCACCATGGGCGGCCTCGTCGTCTTCGCCGTCGTCTTCGCCGGCGCCCTCGTCACGCTTCGGCTGGACAACCTCGTCGGCGAGATGCTCCGGGCCAAGGTCTATTTCATCTACGGCCTCATCGCCTGCACCGCCTGCATGCTTCTCCTCGGCATGGTCGACGACCGTCACGCGATCAAGCCGAGGATCAAGCTTCTTGTCCAAGTCGTCGTCGCCCTGGCCGCCATCGGTCTGGGTTTCCGCATCGAGGCCGTCACCGTGCCTTGGTACGACTCAGTCCCGCTGCCCCCGGTGGTCGGCATCATCCTGTCCCTCCTCTGGATTGTCGGCATCACCAACGCCGTCAACCTCTCCGACGGCCTCGACGGTCTCGCCGCCGGCATCTGCCTCCTGGCCTCGGCGGTCAACGCGGTCGTCGCCATCTACCTCGGCAATCACTACATGACCGTCATGATGGTGCTGCTGGCCGGCGCCCTCCTCGGCTTTCTCCGGTGGAACTTCCACCCCGCGAGGGTCTTCCTCGGCGACACCGGCTCGCTGGCTCTGGGGATGTACTTGGCCCTTGCCTCCCTGCACTCCGCCCAGAAGGCTCACACCGTTGTCCTCATCCTCATTCCGCTTTTCGCCTTGGGTTATCCCATCTTCGATACACTCCTAGCCATCGCCCGCCGAATGGCCAGGGGCCAGCCGTTGTTCGCCTCCGACCGCGACCACATACACCACCGGCTTGTGCGACGCGGGGGCAGTCCTTCCGCGGCGGCCTTCCTGATCTACGTCGCCAGCTTTCTGGTCTCGCTGTTGTGCATCGCCGCCATGACCGCCAACTACTTCGTGCTCGGTCTCGGCGTGGCCGGCGTCATGCTCATGGCCCTCTTCAGCGCCCGCGTGCTCGGCTATCTGGAGTGGGGAGGCTGGACCGCCCGTTGGTCCGGCCGCGAGGAAACGCGGATTCTGCACGCCGCCGCCGAACTCTCCAGATTGAAAATCCGCCAGGCCCAGGGCGTGGACGAGCTCCTGCGGGCACTAGCCATCGTGGCGGGCGAGATCGGCTGTCGAGAGATCGTGGTCGCGCACGAAGGCGGCGAAGAGCGGTGGAGCGATCCCCGGGCGGGCCCGGCCGACACCCCGGCGGATTCGAGGCTTTATGAAGCGTCCCTCGGCGAGGGGCGGGCAATCCGATTCGCCTTTCGGCCCGGCTGCTCGCCCGATCAGGAGCAGGAGACCCTGATTGGCGAGCTGTGCCACCTCATCAGTGAGCGGATGAATTCAGGTCGAGCGTGAGAGGAACGGCTTGGCGTATCACCTGGCCCGCAGGAACAACATACAACAGCCCAGCGGTTCACCGCTGGGTGGACGGACGGCGACGCGTTGCCAGGAGCGGTGACGGGACGCGACCACAGATGAAGCGCTCGACATGACACGGCCTATGCGACCTTGCGCGGGAGGTTCATTGCTGAATATTTTCCGGAATGTTCTCATGGGATAAGATCGTGACAAGACGCACGGCTGCATTCGCCCTCCATAACGACCCTCGCGGAAGATGAAACACATCCTCTTCATCAACGAGTTCTTCCACCCTGACATCTGCGCCAGCGCCGCCGTCGCCGCCGATCATCTGCCGGCCATCGCAGCCTTGCGGCCGGACTGGCGCATCACCATCATCGCCGGCAACCGCGCCTGGGACGACCATTCGGTCATCTATCCCCCGACGGACGAACACCGCGGCGTACAGGTGGTCCGCGTCGACCGGCCGCCCGTCAGCCGGGTCAGCCTTCTGCGGCGAGGCATGGGCTTCGCCGCCTTCGGGCGAAGCGCCGCCGCCGCCGCCGAACGCCTGCCCCCTGTCGATCTAGTCGTCGCCACGACCGCACCGCCGCAAGGCGCCGCCATCGCTCGCAAAATCGCCCGGCAGCATCGCTGCCCCTACATCTACAAAGTCCTGGACCTCTATCCCGATCTTGCGGCGACGCTCGGCCGCATCAAGCCTCGCGGCCTCGTTCATCGCCTGTGGGCCGCGTACGACGCTCGTCTCATGCGCGACGCCGCAATGGTCGTCACCATCGCCGGGCAAATGACCGAGCGGATCGCTCGCACGCGCGGCATCCCCGCCGAAAGGCTGCGGACTATCCATGACGGCTTTGACGCCGGCCGAATCCGCGCAGAAGGCCCAAACGAATTCAAGCGGCGTTACAACCCTGACGGGAAGTTCGTCATCCAGTATGCCGGCAACATGGGCCTCTCGCACCCCTTCGAGACCATCCTCGCGGCGGCGCGACTGTTGGGCGACGATCCGAACATCCTGTTCCAGTTTATCGGCGATGGGCCGCAGCGGGGGTACGTCGAGGAGAACCTGCCGCCCAACGCCCGGTTGATCGACTATCAGCCCGCCGAGCGGCTCGGCGAGGTCCTGGCTACGGCCGACTTGTGCCTGATCTCCCAGCACGACGGCATGTTCGACAAAGCCCTGCCCTACAAAATCTACGCCACACTCGCCGCCGGCAGGCCTTGCATCTTCGTGGGCAACCGCCGATCGGAGATTGCCGATTGGCTCCTCTCAAACGATGCCGGCCTGCACGTCGCTCAAGGCGCGGCGGACAAGTTGGCCAAGTCGATACGCGACTCGAAGGCCCAGCCCACCCGCCTCGCCTCGATGGGCCTCGCCGCCCGCGCCCTTTTCGACGCCCGCTTCCACGCCGACCACGCGGCGAGGAACTGGATCTCGCTCGTCGAACCGCTCCCGTCTTCGCGATAAGGAAACGCCCGGCGGGCAGGCCCTACTTCCGCTTGAGCATCGCCGGCCAGCCTAAACTTGCCGGGGCCTTTCGAATATACACGTTGGAGGCCGAGCGGACGTCGTCAACCACGATGACGCAATCCTCGTCAAACCGCGTGGCCTGCTCCGCGGCCCGGATGGCGATTTTGCGGGGCGTCTGGATGAAAAGCAGATCGACCGGCCCGTCCCGTCCCTGGCCGGGAAATTGCGTCACGCCGAAACCGCCGGCACGAAGGTGTTCGGCGAGTTCCGCCCCCCGTCGAGTGAACACACGAACGACCTGTTCCCCAAAGGCAAGGTACTTCTCGATGGTGATTCCGACGTAATTGCCGGTGGCAAAGCCGAGGGCGTAGGCGATCGCATAAGCGAAGTTGTCGAGATTGCTGATCACCTTGGAGACTACGAGGATCCATATGAGGATCTCGAAGAAGCCAAGAAACCACGCTATCCCGCGCCGCCCGTTGACCACGCAAATGGTTCGGATCGTGCCCATCGACACGTCGCCGATCCTGGCTACGACTATCAACGCACAAACACCAAGGACTTCGAGGTTCATTTAACTCCTCACCGTAGCACCATGGGATGTTTCGGACCCCGCGGCGACAATCCGACACGCCCGGCTCAGGCGGCGTTGAGGGTTCTCATCGGCATCGCCGGCCCGCGGTCACCAGTTCGCCGAGAGGCCGGCGCACCGACCGGTCACGCCGATGCCGTTCGCCCGGGCCCGACTTCCAGGTATGCATGGAACAGCATACACGCCATCGCCCGCGCGAGTAAGGGCCGGGCGGCACGGCGACGCGGGTTGACCTGCCTCGCCGCCCCCGTTATTAGCAGACCCGTGCGACCCGTGAACCTGGGACCAGCCCAGCCCCTTTATCCGTTCGAGAGTCACTTTCTTGACCGGAGCGGGCTGCGTTATCACTATCTCGACGAGGGCCGCGGCGGTCCCGTCGTGATGGTTCACGGCAACCCCACCTGGTCCTTCTACTTTCGCGAGCTGGTCCTGGCCTTGCGCGGCAACTATCGCTGCATCGTCCCCGACCACATCGGCTGCGGGCTCTCCGACCGGCCGGACGACTCGCGATACGAATACACGCTCGAACGCCGAGTCGACGATCTCGAAGCTTTGCTGGACCATCTCGGCCTCGACTCCGGCGTCACGCTGCTCATGCACGACTGGGGCGGGATGATCGGCATGGGCGCCGCCCTGCGCAGGCCGCAGCGCATCGCCCGGATCATCGCGCTCAACACCGCCGCGTTCCTCAAGCCGCCTGGCAAGCACATGCCCTGGCCGCTCTGGATCGTCCATCGCCGAAGCCGGCTCTCCGCCCTGCTCGTTCAGGGCTTCAACGCCTTCAGTTGGGGGGCGACCTTCGCCGCGACCGCCAAGCGCCTGCCACGGATCGTTCGCCGCGGCCTGACGGCGCCGTACAACTCCTGGTCCAACCGCCTTGCGGTGCTTCGGTTCGTGCAGGACGCGCCGCTGCTCCCGACGGATCGCAGCTACGCCTTGGCGGAGGAACTCGACCGGCGAGTGGGCGAATTCGTCGATCGACCGATGCTAATCTGCTGGGGCGAGCGCGACTGGGTGTTCGATCACCACTTCCTCGCCGAGTGGCGGCGGCGGTTCCCCGACGCGGAGGTCCACGCCTTCCCCGATGCCGGCCATTACGTTCTCGAAGACGCCGCCGACCGCATCATTCCGCTCGTGCGCGACTTTCTGCAACGGACGAAGCCCGCGGCCGCCAATCCGCAACCTGCCCTTGACGTGTCGAGTAAAGACGCGACATGTCAAGGATCCCCCATTCCCAATCTGCAATCTACAATCCGCAATCCCCAATCTGCAATCCCCAATCTGCAATCCCCAATTCCCAATCCGCAGTCTCCGCCCAGCTCTCCTTCGCGACAAGACTTCGGACGGACTCTCCTCGCCCCGGCATGGGCGCAAGATCGTAGCCAGGGGCAAGCGCAGCGCCACCCCTGGTCTCCCGCCCCCCACGAGCATCCAGCCCCGGCAGGGGCGGTAGAGTCGCCCATAGCGCCCGGCCGACCAGATTCCTGTGACAATCTCCATCGCCCCGTCAACGTCGCCGCCTACTTGCCCGCGATGGCCGTTCGCTCCCCGGACCGCCCCGCGCTGCTCTGGAAGACCCGCCGCGACGTCGCCGGCCGAGCCGCCTACTCGCAGTGGACCTTCCGCCAACTCAACGACGAGGCCGACCGCATCGCCCACGGCCTCAGCCGCCTGGGTATCCGTCGCGGTACGAAGACGATCCTCATGGTTCCCCCGCGGCCGGAGCTCTTTGCCCTCGTCTTCGCCCTGTTCAAGGTCGGGGCCGTCGTCGTACTCATCGATCCCGGCATGGGGCGGGACCGCATGGCTGAGTGCCTTAGAGGTGTCACTGCCGAGGCCTTCATCGGCGTGCCCCTCGCCCATGCTTTTCGTCTCCTGCATCGCGGGGTCTTCGCCGGCGTTCGCACCCTGGTCACCGTCGGCCGCCGCTGGTTCTGGGGCGGCGCGACGCTGGCGGATCTCTGCGCCGCCGCCAAGCCCCGCATGAACGCGGGGGCTCGGGCAGGCACCGAACCCTATGAAATGGCCGCCACCGGCCCGGACGATCCTGCCGCCATCATCTTCACGACCGGCAGCACCGGCCCGCCCAAGGGCGTCTGCTACACGCACGGCATGTTCGACGGCCAGGTCCGCGCTTTGCGGGACCACTTCGGCATCGAGCCCGGCGAGATCGACCTGCCGACTTTCCCGCTCTTCGCCCTGTTCGACCCCGCCTGGGGCATGACGGCGGTCATCCCGGAGATGGACCCCACGCGGCCGGCTGACGCCGATCCGCGAAAGATCATCGCCGCTATCCGCGATTGGAGCGTGACCAACATGTTCGGCTCGCCGGCCCTGCTCAACCGCGTGGGCCGCTACGGGTCGGCGAATGGTGTCAAGCTGCCGTCACTGCGGCGGGTTGTCTCCGCCGGCGCCCCCGCCTCGCCGCCGGTCCTGGAACGATTCAGCGTCATGCTCGACGATGGGGCGGAAATTCACACGCCCTACGGCGCCACCGAGGCCCTGCCCGTCGCTTCCATCGGCAGCCGCGAGATCCTCGCCGAGACGCAACACGAAACACGCCGGGGCGGCGGAGCCTGCGTCGGCCGGCCCGTCGGCGACGTGCAAGTCCGCGTCATCGCGATTACCGATGAGCCGATTGTGAAATGGTCCGACGACCTGCTGCTTCCCGTCGGCCAAATCGGCGAAATCGTGGTCAAGGGCCCGACGGTCTCTCGCGAATACCACGGCGACTCACGAGCGACCGCCCTGGCCAAGATTCCCGACGGCGGCGGCTTCTGGCATCGCATGGGCGACGTCGGCCGCTTCGACGACTGCGGCCGCCTATGGTTCTGCGGCCGCAAGTCACACCGAGTGATTACCGAGCACGGCACCCTGTTCACGATCCCCTGCGAGGCGGTCTTCAACCAGCACCCCGCGGTGTTCCGCTCGGCTCTCGTCGGCGTCGGCCGGCCACCGCGGCAGACGCCGGTCATCTGCATTGAACTCGAAAAAGACCAGGCGAACCTCGATCAAACGCGCCTGCGACAGGAGTTGCTCACTCTCGCCCGCGCCGGCGAATTGACTCGCCGAATCGAGACCGTGCTTTTTCACCCCGCGTTTCCGGTTGACATTCGGCACAACGCCAAGATATTCCGGGAGAAGCTGGCCGTCTGGGCGGCGGAGAGGTGTCGTGTAGCGTCGGCCCCCCGTGGCTGACGGGAACGGGAGTAGGCGTTGGCCTGCGCGCTGTGTCGCCCACGGAGGGGACCGACGCCACGGAAGCCGGTGTTGGCCCGACGCCGGGCAGGGCCGCGGAATGAACCAACGATGTGGGTCGAGGTCTTGTGTGGAACCGGCTAATAGCCGGTTCGGCACAGGCTATTATAGCATTTCACGATTGGGTGTGGCATGAGGCGTCCCCTTGTCGGGGGGCAATCTTGCAAGGGGGCGCACATGGTGTTCCCGTCGGCCACGGGGGCCGACGCTACGAGCAATCGTGAAATGCCCTAGTACTACAACGCTATGAGTTGCACTGTGATCTACGTCAACTACTGCCTGGC
>CAYYBO010000007.1:0-3944 GCA_964470125.1 uncultured Planctomycetaceae bacterium
GAACGCGCTGGCCAGAAAGCGAGGGGCGATGATCGCCGAGTTCCAGAAAGGACGGCCGCCGAGACCGACGTAGAGGAACGCTGTGACCGTGTGGATGCTGACCGCCCAGACGATGGCGATGAAGACAAAGGGGACGTAGAAGACCGGCGAGGGCTTTCGGCCGCAATAGGCGCAATAGAGCAGGTAACCGCAGATGTGCAGGTTCAAGAGCAGGTAGCCGTTCAAGGCGATCACGTCCCAGGTGAGCATGGAGACCGGGAAGTTAAACCGTTGGAAGATGTGCAGAAAGCGGTCCGGTCGGCCGAGATCGACGGTGACGAAGAGCAGGCACATGATGATGACCGCGATGGCCAGCAACTCGCCGAAGATCACCACGTCGTGCAGGTGCATGTTGCGATAGACATAGACCGGGATGACCAGCATCGCCGCGGCGGCGGCCAGGCCGACCAGGTAGGTGAAGTTCGCGATGTACAAGCCCCACGAGACCTGGTCGGTCATGCCGGTGGTGGCCAGGCCATGAACCAACTGCTGGCAATAGGAGTACAAGCCGAACAGGGCGACAATCGTCAGGATCGTCATCCAGATGTGGTATCGCCAGTCGCCGACGAAGCTGACCCGCGCGCATTGCCAGAGGAATGTGAAGTACCGCTTCACGTGGGTCCTCCAGGCTCCGGCGGGGCAATCGGTTCTCGATAGCGGCTGCCGCGCTCGTCGAAGTAGTAGAAGAACCGGGGCACGGTACCGACGTCTTCCTTGAGAATGAAGACCCGCTTCTGCCGCAGGATGTACGACACCTCGCTATCCGGATCGAGGACGTTGCCGAACTTCCGCGAGCCGGTCGGGCAGACTTCCACGCAGGCCGGCATCAGGCCGCGACGGGTCCGATGAAGGCAGTAAGTGCATTTTTCCATCACGCCCTTGGCTCGCGGGCGATTTGAGAGGTAGGCCATGTCCGGGTTCAAGCCGTCGTCGGGCAGGCCCGGTTCGGTGAAGTTGAACCGCCTTGCCCAATAGGGGCAGGCCGCCTCGCAGTATCGACAGCCGATGCACCAGTCATAGTCGATCACCGTGATGCCGTCCGGCTCCTGCCACGTAGCCTCCACCGGACAGACCTTCACGCACGGCGGCTTCTTGCACTGGTGGCACTGGACCGGCATGTAGTAGCTGTCGTGCTCCGGCACGAGGGGCGGGTTGTAGTGGTGGTCGGAGGTTTCCAGATTGATGCTGCCTTTCTCCATCTTCAAGACGCGGATGTACTGGATCTGCGGCGAGCGCGACTGGTTGTTCTCTTTCACGCAGGCGTACACGCACCGGCGGCAACCGATACACCGGCTGAGATTAAGCCCATACACAAACTCCACGCCGTCCAGCGGCGGGGGATCCTGGATCTCGGCGCGAACGCGGTACCGTTCCTCCACCGCCTTGGCGATTTGTTCCAGGACGGACTTCCGGTCCTCCGGCGTCATCTCTTTGTAGTGCTTCTGGAGGAATTTCTCGATGGTCGGTTTGTCGCTCGGGTCAAGATGGCGCAGCGGCGACAGGGCCGCGGCAACGGCCGCCACGCCGGCAGCCGCTGCGGCCCCCTTTCCGAGAAACCCGCGACGGGTCATCTGCGGCAATGCTTCGTCGCCGGTCGGCCGGCCGGCGGGGGGCGACCTGTCGTGCGAATCGCTCATCGGCGATCCTCCTTAATCCCGTCGTCAGCCCCGCGGAGCCGCGCTGCCGAACAGAGCCGCGACTGCAAGGGAGCGGTTCCCTCTGGAGTGAGAAGGCCGTTTGAACCTGGGCGTGATCCTGAATAGACCCGTGTGACCAGAGTCTCTTCGCTTGCTGAACACGGCCGTAGGCGGGAGAGTACAGGCCTCGCGATGCGCAGTGTGACCGCCCCCTTACGGTCGCGGCTCTGTTCGGAGGCCGCTCCCCTACGGTCGCGGTCCAGATTGGAAGGGCGGCTCTGGTGGTAGATGCGGAGCGGATTGGTCACCGCCGGATGCTCCGGTGGAAACTGCTGGTCGCCCATTCGCAAGGTCTCCGGTGGCGAGGCGGGTTCCATCGGGGGGAACGGCGGATCATGGGGGTCATGGCACTCGATGCACTTGCGCCTCTCCATCGGACCCATCGTCGGCGACCAGCAGCCGTTGGTGCGGCCGTGGGCGCCGTGCAGCCAATCCCGATAGACCGGCCCGTGGCACTTGGCGCAGAGCAGCGGCGGCTGGTCGTAGGGTATCTCCCGGCCGTAGTCATCGACGAATGTGTCGCGGTTGGTGAGGTGATGGCAGTTGAAGCAGCGAGTATTGATACCGTGATTCAGCACGATATCGCGATGCTGGGTCAGCGAGCGGGTGGTTTCCGGCGGCGATGGGAAGAGGTCATGGCACTCGCTGCACCGGTACGTGTAACCAGCGAGTTGAATCTCCGGCCGATTCGGCGGCATGCGGACCGGAGTTGGGTCCGTCGCCGACGGGGGCACCGCCGCGGATTCGCCGAACGGCCGCTCGTACGCCCAGGGGGCGGCCAGCAGCAGGCCCCCCACGACGGCGAAACACACCACCATCACCAGAGGATTAAGGGTGGAGCGCGGACCCGCTTGAGAACCCGATGGACGTATGGCCATTGACTCGGCCCCTCTGCTGCATCAAGACCCGCCGGCGAGACCGCGGCAGTATAGCAAAGCAATTCCACCCATCAACGGATAAATCCATAGACTTATTTTTTAGCGGCACAATCTCAATCTCGCCGCCCTAGTCGGCCCCCGGCGCACGCCAGGAGAGCTACGACCGCCAGCTAAGACCCTGCCGTCACCCACAGCAGCGATCGGGCCTCCAGCCCTGTTCGTGGGGCTGTTGGCATCAGCAAGACGCCGGTAACGCAAGGCGGTGGCCAGCGGCTCTTCTGGTTGCGACCGCGCCGTGACACATCCGCTACGCGGTCCACCGCCTGATCCACTCGCGGCCGACGTCGTTGACTGCAATCATGCTATTGCGCCGCTGGCGGTTGCGTTCTGATACCCCGTCGCCGGCATCCCAGCCACGAAAAGGCTGCTTGAAGCGTCTTGGCCTCGCTCCCGGCCCGAATTTCATCAAGGGTCAGCGGAACCAGACCTTGTCTTCGTGCGTCAGACTTATGGCGTGGTATGATGCTTCCCCCGACAGCCAGGCCTCCCGCCGTGGTCTGGGAGCAAGCTCGGGCAGGAACCTTCCGCTGATGGAAGCAACGCATCCAATAACTGGGACCAAAGGAGTCTTGACATGATGCTTCAACGAACTCTTCTGTTTGCCGCCGCATTTTCACTCGCCGGGTCGTACCTGAACGGCACCCTGGCCGCCGGGACGGGCGATGCCCAGGAAGGCGTCGCCGTCACGGTCTACTCGACTGCCGATCCTGCCGGTTTTGATCCGCAGAGGTTTATCGCCCAGCAGCGGCAGGGGTACAGCCCGGACTTCGCGTGGCAGGTGCCGGGATTCGGGGTGGTCAAGGAGGTCCGCAAGGTTAGGCTAGACGCGGGCACCAACGAGTTGCGGTTCCCCGACGTGGCCCAGTTCATCGACCCGACGACGGTGAGCTTCGTCGATCTGACCAAGCCGGAGGGGACGGCGGTGTTGGAGCAGAACTTCCAGTTCGATCTGGTCAGCCCCGAGAAACTGATGGAGAAGTACCTCGACCGGCAGATCAGCGTAGTCGTACGCCGCGGGCAGGATGCGGAGACGGTCGCGGGCAAGCTGTTGTCAGCAGCGCAGGGGCAACTTGTTTTGCAGACCGAGGCGGGCGTGCGGATTCTCGGCGGCGGGGAGCGGCAAGTCCAGCTTGGCGACCTGCCCGGGGGGCTGATTACGCGGCCGACGCTGGTCTGGAAGGTCTCCGCGGCCGAGGGGGGCGAGCACCAAATCCGCACCACCTACCAGACCAACGGCATCACTTGGCGGTCGGACTACAACCTGGTCGTC
>CAYYBO010000007.1:3954-20951 GCA_964470125.1 uncultured Planctomycetaceae bacterium
CGCATGTATCGTGCGGCCAAGGGCCGTGCCATGGAGATGATGGTGGCCGACGCCCCCGGCTTCGAGGAGAAGCCGTTCTTCGAGTATCACCTGTACACGCTGCCCCGTCGGACGGACATCCTGGCCAACACAACCCAGCAGATCACGCTTTTCCCCACCGCCCACGACGTCGGCGTGGAGAAGGTGTTGGTCTATTACGGCCTGCCACAGGCGGCGGGCTGGCGGTACTTTGCTGAGCCCCAGCAGGACCGCAATTTCGGCAGCCAGTCCAATCCCAAGGTCGACGTATATATCCGCTTCAAAAACGCCAAGGAGAACAACCTGGGCATGCCGCTGCCCAAAGGCAAGGTCCGTGTCTACAAGGCCGACGACGCCGACGGCACGCTGGAGTTCATCGGCGAGGACCTCATCGACCACACCGCCAAGGACGAGAAGGTGCTCATCAAGCTCGGCCAGGCATTCGACGTGGTCGGCGAGCGGACCCAGACCGATTTCAACATGGACTCCGGCCGCAAGACGATGACCGATAGTTACAGGGTTCAGATCCGCAATCACAAGGACCAGCAGCAGAAGGTGGTCATCAAGGAGAACCTGTTCCGGTGGACGACCTGGGAGATCACAAAATCGAGCGATAAGTACGAAAAGATCGACGCTCGAACGATCCACTTCGAGGTGGAAGTCCCCGCCAACGGCGAGAAGACGGTAACATACACCGTACGTTACACGTGGTGAAAGAATCAAGCGGCGCCCAATATTCGGCACGCGGCCGCCAGTCTCGCTGAGGCACCGTAGAGCCGGCCGGCTTCCGATGCGGATGCGGGGGCAAAATCTTGCGGTGGGGTTTGCTGCGCCCATCCTCGATCGTTCGGGTAGACAGGTGTGGCCACCCGCCATGGGTTGCCGTTCACCCCATGGTCAGATCCGCGACATTTGAATGGAGGTCTTCCCATGTATCGAGCAGTGTCTGGCGGTTTGTCGGTGCTCGTGGCGTTGGCGGTTTCGGCGTGGGTCCAGCCGGCCCAGGCGGAGGAACTGAAGGCCAACCGAGTAGCGCTGTTCAGTTCCGGCGTGGGTTACTTCGAGTCGGCGTTCAACGTGGAAGGAACGACGACCTCGGAACTCAAGCTCCGCGTCGATCAGATCAACGACGCCCTCAAGTCGCTGGTCCTGCGGGACCTCGACGGCGGGACCATCTCGGCGGTGCAGTACCCCTCGCGGGACCCGGTGGAAAGGGCGCTCAAGTCCTTCGCCGTGGACATCACCGGCCGGCCGACGCTGGGCGATCTCCTGAACCAGTTGCGCGGGGCGGAGGTGGAGATCAAGACGACCAGCGCGATCCGCGGCTCGATCCTCGGCGTCGAGAAGGAGTCGATCCTGACGGGCGAGAAGACCAAGGTAACGCGGGAAATCCTGGCCCTGCTTACCGACGAGGGCCTGCGGACCTTCCCGCTGCGGGAGCTATCGGGCATCAAGATCCTGGACGCCAAGCTGGAGGGCGAACTCCGCAAGGCCCTGGCGACACTGGCCGCCAGCCATGACTCGGAGAAGAAGACGGTCACGCTGACCTTCGCCGGAGAGGGCAAACGCCGGGTGATGGTCGGCTACATGTTGGAGACGCCGATCTGGAAGACGAGCTATCGGCTGGTGCTCTCGGACGACAAGAAGCCGTACCTGCAAGGCTGGGCCATCGTGGAGAACACGACGGACCAGGACTGGGAGAACGTGCGGATGAGCCTGGTCTCCGGCCGGCCGATCAGCTTCTCGATGGACCTGTATGAGCCGCTGTACGTGCCGCGGCCGGTGGAGCGACTGGCGATGTACGAGTCGCTACGGGCGCCAACGTACGAGGGTGCTAGTGAGCAGGCGGCCAGGGCAGGTGACGTGGCGGCCAAGGGAACGGTCAAACCCAAAGTATATTCCGGCGCACGCGGCGGAGCGGCTGGAGGAGGCCTGTTCGCGGGCGGAGGACCGGCCGAGACAAGCCGGGAATACGAGTTGAAGTTGAAGAACCTGAACGCGGATGGCATGGCTGATCTGATCACGGGGCTGCAGGCCGGCGGCGTAATGGCCCTTGCCAATGCCGATACGGCCGGCGAGCTTTTCGAGTACTGCATCCAGACGCCCGTGTCGCTCAAGCGGCAGAACTCGGCGATGCTCCCCATCGTCACCGCCGAGATCGAAGGCCAGAAGCTCTCCATCTACAACCCTGCCACGCACCCAAAGTACCCGGTCAACGGGCTGAAGCTGAAGAACACCAGCGGGCTGTTTCTGACGCAGGGGCCGGTGACGGTCTTCGATGGCGGCGTCTATGCCGGCGACGCCAAACTGCCGGACCTGCGGGCCGACGAGGACCGGCTGATCGCCTACGCCCTGGACCTGTCTACCGAGGTGGACATGAAGCGGCAATCGCAGCCCGACGAGTGGATGCAGTTTTGGGTAGTCAAGGGGACGATGTGGCAGAAGCGGAAGCTGGTGGACGACCGGGAATACGTGCTCAAGAACAAGGGCGACAAGCCGCGGACGGTGATGATCGAGCAGCCGATCGAGAAGGACTGGCAGCTCGTCGAGCCGAAGGAGCCCGCCGAACGGACGGCCTCGCTGGTGCGCTTCAAGTTGGACCTGCCGCCGGCGAAGACCGAGTCGCTGAAGGTGCGGGCCGAGAAGGTGGTGCAGGAGTCACTGCTCGTCTCTTCGCTTAACACCGAGGGCATCACCGGCTACATCCAGCAGAAGGGCGTCAGCGAATCGCTCAAGCAGGCGTTGGCCAAGGTGATCGAACTTCAGACGGCCTTGGCGGACGTCCGCCGGCAGATCAAACAGGCCAAGGATGAGGTCGACGCGATCGGCGCCGAGCAGAATCGCATTCGCGAGAACATGAAGACGCTCTCGGAAACCAGCGACGTTCGGCGGCGATACGAGAAGAAGCTGGACGAGCAGGAGACGCGAATCGAGGAGCTTCGCGGCCAGTTGGCGGAGTTGCAGAAGCAGGAGACGACTCGGCAAAAGGCGTTGGAGGACTATATCGCCTCGTTGGACGTGCAGTAACGCCAGCCTCCCGTAGCGTCGGCCCTCCGCGGCCGACGGGAAGTTGTGGCGTCGCCCCCCCGCGGCCGACGGGAACGGGAGACGACGCTCACTCGCGATCTTCGCCGCCCAGAGGCTGTCGCCACACGGTATGCACGGACAGCGAGTGTCGCAGGGAAGGACTCACACCATCGAGGAGGACGAACCCTGCGGGGTCGAGATTGGACTATAGGGGCTTCTATTCCCGGGGGCGGCGCTGCGCTTGCCCCCGACTATTGACGACCAGCCCTGCGGGCTGAGGAAAACCGCCAGCGCATGTCGACTCCCTCATAACGCCGGGCCTCTGCCGTCCGCCGCAGCGGCCCTCAGTGCCGTAGGCACGTCACGGGAATAGCCCAACGATTCATCGCTGGGTCCGCGACGCCCGATACGCATGGTCTCGTAGGGACGACCGAAGCCCCCGGCCGAGACGGGCTCATTCCGCTCGCCCGGAATTGCCCTGTGGCGACACCTCCACCGGGCGTTCCGCACGGGCGGAGGCATATAACGCCTCGATCAAGCGTGCGACGCGGAGACCGTCATACATGCTGATCGCCGGCTCTCCCCCGTGCAGCACGGCGTCGGTGAAGTTCTCGATGGCGGCCTGGTAGCAGTCCGTCGTCGAGACATTCTGCTGGACCGGCCCGACGGTCTGACCCCGACGAATCCACGTGGTGTACGCGCCGGTGGCCTGCATCGATCCTTCCACGGTCAAGGTGGCCTGGCTGCCATAGGCCTCCACGCGGCCGCCGTATTGGTGCGCGCAATAGCTCAACTCCATGAGAGCGACCGCGCCGCTGGCCAAATCCAGATGGGCGCTGCAGAAGTCCTCGACTTCACCGGGGAACTGAAGAGAGCGGATCCGGCAGTCAACCCTGTGGATACCCCCGCCCACCTCCAGAATGAGGTCCAGCGCGTGCGGAGCGAGGTCCATCAGTGCCCCGCCGCCGGAGAGAGCCGGAATGCCCCGCCATGATTGCTTCGGCGGATACCACATGGCGAGCTGCACGCGCAGGGCGTTCAACTTGCCGAGTTGCCCGTCGTCACGCAGGCGGATCAGGTGCATATTCCCGGGGTGAAAGCGCTGCTGTTGGAGGACGCCAAGGGTGCGGCCGGTTTCCCTGGCCACGGCGACCATCTCCTCCGCCTCTCTGGCCGAAGTGGCCATGGGCTTGTCGACCAGGACGTGCTTACCCCCTTGGAGACAACGGATCGCCTGCGGAGCGTGCAAGGCATTCGGCGTGGCGATGTACACGACCTGAACGAACGCGTCCGCAAGCAGTTCGTCCAGCGAGCCGTAGGCCCGAAGGGCGTTATGCCTCCGGGCATAGGTCCTGGCTCGTACCAGATCGCGAGAGCAGAAGGCGATCAGTGCCGCCTCGGCCTGCCCTGCGAAAGCCGGCGCAAAACGCCGGTCCGCCACGCGCCCGCAGCCGAGAATCGCCCAACCCACCCGGCTTGCGCTCGGCATCGCGGTTATACCTCTCCCTTGAGTCTGCGGGTCATTAACTCGCCGAGCGTGGCGATGACATCCTTGCCCTCAAACAACACACCGTGAACCGCCTCGGTGATGGGCATTTCAACGCCGTGTTGCCGGGCCAATTCGTGGACGCTACGAGTCGTGGGGATGCCCTCGATTACCGACGGTGTCGAGGCCACGATTTCCGAGGGGCTCTTGCCGCGGCCGATCTGCTCGCCCGCCCACCGGTTTCGCCCGGCCGGTGACACGCACGTCGTTACCAGGTCACCCAAGCCGGCCAAGCCCACGAAGGTCTCTCGTTTGGCCCCCATGGCCACCCCCAGCCTGGTAATCTCGACAAGCCCCCGCGTGACCAGCGCTGCTTTGGCATTGTCGCCGGCCTTCAGCCCGTCGATAATCCCCGCCGCCAGGGCAATCACGTTCTTCGTTGCTCCGCCGAGTTCAACGCCCAGCAAGTCGGTATTCGTGTACACCCTGAACCACGCGCAGGAGAATGCCTCCTGGACCAACTTGGCCAGTTCCTCGTCTTCGCTGGCGGCGACGACCGTTGCAGGCAGGCATCGGGCCAATTCGGTGGCGATGCTCGGGCCGCTGAGCGCCGCCGTCGGCGCCCCCTTGACTACTGCGGTGATCACCTGCGTGGGCCGAAGGAGGGTGCCGTTCTCGATCCCCTTAGCGACGCTGGTGATGGGCACACCGGCGGGATACGCACCGGCAAGCCTCTGCCAGACGGAGCGGATGTATTGACAGGGTACCGCGGAGACAATCATGTCCGTGCCGCGGAACGCCGCCTCGGGGTCGGTGGTGAACGAAACTCGCTGCGGTATCTTCAGGCCGGGCAGGAACCGCTTGTTCTCCCGCATGGCCTTCAACGCCTCGATCTGTTCCCTGAAGATGCTGAACAGGCGGACGTGAATGCCTTTCTCGGCGAGCATCACACCGCACACCGTGGCCATCTGTCCGTCGCCGATGATGGTTGCCTGGTCGATCATGGATCCCTATTAGACACCGCCGCCGCGCCCCCCGCAACGGAAGCACAGCCGGCCTCGATCACTACCTCTTCACCCAGCGAGGCCATAGCGGGTCGGCCTTGGCCCGCTCCAGCATCACCAGTGAAAAGCGGTACTCGCCGTAGAAGACGACGCCGGTGTCAGTCGCCGCCTGCAGCATGCTCAGGCCTGCCTCGCGGCGCCCTTGGCTAAACTCGCGCATGGCAACCTCGAAGGCGTGCTCGCAACGCCAGCCCGGATTATCGCCGCTGGAGGCCAGCAGCCCTGCTGCATCCATCCGACCGGTGAAGAAGGCGATTTCCGCCTCGGTCGCCTTTTCGGCAAGGTACTCCGAGGTTACGTCGGCCGATTCCCTGGCTCGGGCCTCGAGGGCCGCTACGGCTGCTTGGGCCTCCTTGGGATCCCCCAGCAGTTCCATCACCGCGGCTGACATGAAAATGCCGGTGGCGTGGCCCCGCTGAGACTTCAGAGACTGGCGGCAGACTTGTCTCGCTTCGTCGATGCGCCCCAATTCCGCCAGCAGAATGGCCTTGTGCAGCATCAGCGAGTAGAACTCGGGATTGACCTCGCAGTGGGGAGCGATCTCCTCCAGCGCTGTCTCAACTTCTCCCACCGCGTGCAAGCCGATGGCCCGCGCATGCAGGTAGTACAAGCTCGGCTTCCCCCACACCGCCTGATGGATTCGGGTCGCCTGACCATAGGCACTGGCTGAGCCCTGATAGTCGCCCATGTATCTGTTGAACGCCCCGAGAACGCTGTAGGGTTTGGGGTCGTTCCTATGAGCGAGCTTCATGGCCTGCTCCAGGTCGCGGCGGCAGTTTTCCATCCATGCGTCGTGATAGTGTCTGAGGTCCGGCTGCGTGCGGGCATAGGCGTCGGCGGCCAGCCATCCCCAGGCGCGTGCGGAGTAGGCCATCGCCGAATTGGGGCGGAAAATGACGATCGCCTCAAGATCGTTGAGCATGGGAGTCAATTCGTCGCGGAGCCCTTCGGTGACCATGCGGATTCCGCGGTAGCTCGCTCGCTCAAGTATGGCTGCGACAAAATCCGGCTGGAGCTTGAGCGCCTCGTTGTAACAGTCGATGGCCCCGCTCTCCTGGTGGCGGCTAAGGGCATAGCCCCGCAGGAACCACCCAAGAGCCGTCTCGGGAGTGCGCGCGCTTTCTCGTTCCCACAGGCGCTGCCCGGTGTAGAAGTCTCCCTTGTCGATCTGGGCGCGGGCCAAGGCATACCCCACGTATGGGTCGGAGGCATCGACCTGACGGACCCGCTGCAAGTGCGGAATGGCCAAGTCCGGCTGCTCGTTGAGCAGCGGGATCAGGCCTCGATAGAGGTGAAGAGCCCCCGACTTCATTCCCAGTGCCTCGGCCCGGTCGAGCAACTCCTGCCCTCGCTGATAGTCTTGATCGAAGATAATTGCCGTGTAGGCATCTTGCAGGCATCGCACGCCGTCCTGTCTCCTCATCTCCTTGGCCAGGAGGAGGCCGCCCGTCGCCAGAATGGCGACCACCAGCACGCCGGCGGCGAGCCCCCGATGCCGTCGAAGCCAGCGGCCGACCCTGACGTGAAACGGCGTCCGCCTCGCGAGAATCGGCTCACCGGCCAGGAACCGTCGCAGGTCCTCGGCCACGTCGGCAGCACTGCGGTACCTCAGCCGGCGATCCTTCTGCATGCACTTGCCGATGATCGTCTCCAAATCGCGCGGGATGTTCGAAGCAAGCTGGCGCAACGATCGAGGCTCGACCTGGGTCACCTGTTGGAGGACCTTCTCGCGGGACTCTCCCTCGAAGGCGGGACTGAGGGACGCGATTTCGTAGAGCGTGGCGCCGAGCGAGTAAACGTCCGTCCGACCATCCAGATTATCGCTGCCGCTCGCCTGCTCCGGCGACATGTAGCGGATGGTACCCAGCAGATCGCCGGACTGGGTGATCGTAGGATCGTCGTCGGCCCGGGCCAGCCCGAAGTCGAAGATCCACACGTTGTCCCGCTTATCGAAAAGCAGGTTTCCCGGCTTGATGTCGCGGTGGATGATGCCCTGTTGATGAGCGTGGGCCAACGCCTCGGCCGCCTGTTGGCCCCACCATGCCACCCGGCGGAAGTGATCTCGGTCCTGGGGATTGCGTGGCTCCTCGCGAGCCGTCTTCAGAAAGTAGGCCAAGCTTCGCCCTTCGATGAGCTGCATGGCGTAGTAGTTGATTCCGCATTCCTCCCCGACGGCGTAGACCGGAACGATATTGGTGTGGTGCAGCCTGCCGCCGGTGTGCGCCTCGCGGTGAAATCGCTCAAGGGCGTTCTCCGAAAGCTTCACGTTCGCGGGCAAGACCTTCAAAGCGACGCGGCGGCCGAGCGATGATTGAACGGCTTCGTAGACCACCCCCATCCCCCCCCGCCCGATCTCGCGAACGATTCGGAATTCGCCGAGTTTCGGTCCTGCTTCCAGCTTGGCGGCGTTTAACGACCTTCCCGCCGCCTCGACGAAATCCAGCGTCTTGAAGACGCCCTTCAGGGCCTCCGCAAGCTGTGGATGGGCAAGGAGATACTCCTCCTGGCTCGGCTTGCGCCCGTCGGCCAGTTCCTGCATATACCGGTCCAGCACCTCCTCCAGCTCGTCTTCCTTCAGCCGGGAGGTGCGTTGCTCGAAATCTTCAGAGGGCATTGCCCAACAGCTCTCGCAGTCGTATCAAGGCCCGAACGCTCAGGCTGCGAACCGCCCGTTCGGTCCGTCCCATCCTCTCCGCCGTCTCCTCGACATCCAATTGCCTGAGATAACGCAGCTCCAGCACCAGGCGGTGGTCTTCGCTCAACTGTCCGATAGCCTGCTGCAAGAGTTTGATGCGGTCCTGGCGGTCGGCCGTCGTCACAGGACCGCTCATCGAAACCGGCAGATGATCGAGCAGGTTCAACACCGACGCGTCGGCCGTGGCCATGTCGCCTGCCCGGATTTCACCCGCACGCTTGGTCGTCTTGAACGCCTTCCGGTCCGCATCGCAGATGCGATTAAGGGCGATGCGGTGCAGCCAGCGGAAGAAGCTATCGTGGCCTTGATTGACGAACCTGTCGATGTTGTTCAACGCATCCATGTACACCTGCTGCATCACGTCCTGCGATTCCAGGCGCATGCGCAGCCGGTCGCCCAACTCCGCCCGAACCGACTCCAGCAGTCGCTGGGCGTGACTGGTCAGCAATTCAGTCATCGCCGTCTCGTCGTGCTGTTGTGCTCGACGAATCAGATCGTTCACTTGATTCGCCCTATCCTCGTCCAAATCAAGCCTCCCAAAACCAAGGCGGGTGTCCTTCGTCTGCGCCTCGCACTATCTCCCCTCGCCTGGCTGCGTCTAGTCTACCTCCTTCGCCCTCCGCTCGGCTATTGTGAATCCGCCGTACCATTCGACCGGCGTCGGGCTGCGCGGCCGGCCCGGCAGGAGCCTCACCCTCCCGATCAGAGCCGTCACCGCAACCGAGCGGTTGCCTCGAGATTCAGTAGGCCCGCTGGATCGAGCGGCGGCCGTTTCCTCACGGCCGTGGCTTCGAGTCTGCGGTCGCGATCACCAACGCACCCAGGTCCGGGCCCCGCCGCGGGCATTGCTTGAGTGTTGGGCCATAGTCTCCGATAATCCCGTTAGGCGCGCTGCCACGGAGATGGGCGCGCCCGAATTGTCAGCAACTGCCTGAGCCGTCGTTGGTTGGGACGGCTCCTTTCGTCGTGGGCGGCGTGTCGCGCCGCCTGGCCGACGCCGTCGGCAGCGACCTATAATTGGATGTGGACCCTCGACAGTCATCCGGGGATGGTCGATGTATCTCAAGATCGACAAGGACCGGCAGCGATTCCGTCAGATCGTCAAAGGCAAGATCCGCGACGACTTGCGGAAGTTCCTTACCCGCGGCGAACTGCTCGGCAAGGAGGGTCAGAAGTTCATCAGCATCCCGGTGCCGGGGATTGACCTTCCGCACTTCCGTTACGGCGACAACAGCGCCGGCGGCGTCGGCGCCGGCGACGCCGAAGCCGGCGATTCGGTGAGCCCCGGAGAGGGAGATACCGGCCCCGGCGGCACCGCCCCCGGCGCCCACATCCTCGAGGTGGAAGTCTCGCTCGAAGAACTGGCCGACATCCTCGGGGAGGAGTTGCAGTTGCCGCGGATCCAGCCCAAGGGCCGCCACCAGATCACCGTGGTCAAGGAACGGTACAGCGGCATCCGTCATGCTGGGCCTGAGTCTCTTCGGCATTTCAAGCGGACCTTCCGGGCGGCGCTGCGCCGCCAGATCATGTCCGGCACTTACGACGCCCACGACCCGGCGATCGTGCCCATCCGTAGCGACAAGCGTTACCGAAGCTGGAAGCCGGTCCGTAAACCGCAGTCCAACGCCCTGATCGTGTACATGATGGATGTTTCCGGGTCGATGGGCGACGAACAGAAGGAGCTGGTCCGCCTGGAAGCGTTCTGGATCGACGCCTGGCTGCGGCGCAACTATGAAGGCATCGAAAGCCGCTTCATCGTGCACGACGTGAGGGCCACGGAAGTCAACCGCGAGACCTTCTTCCGTATCCGCGAGGACGGCGGCACGAAGATATCCAGCGCCTTCCGGCTGTGCCGCTCGGTCATCGAGACCCACTACAGCCCCGAGGAATGGAACATCTACCTATTCCACTTTTCGGACGGCGACAATTCCAGCGAAAGCGACTCGCGGGAGTGCTGCGACGTTCTGCGCGACCACTTGCTGCCGCACACCAATCTTTTCGGCTACTGCCAGGTGGCCAGCGCCTACGGGAGCGGCAACTTCATCAACGTCGTTCACGAGCACCTCAGCGGACTGGAGAATGTCATCACCAGCCGGGTGAACAACAAGGACGACATCTACGACTCGCTCAAGACCTTCTTCTCCCCTGGGAAGTAACGAGGCCGTCGCATGGCACTTCATCTTATGAAACCCGACATAGCCAGGTGGGCCGAGGAGATCGCCGTCATCGCCCGGGAAGCGGGGCTGGATTTCTTCGAGACCCGCTTCGAGGTCGTCGATTTTGACGCCCTCCAGCAGGTCGCGGCCTACGGCGGCTTCCCGCAGCGCTATCCCCATTGGCGGTTCGGCATGGACTATGAGCGCCTCCGCAAACAGCATGTCTATGGTCTCGGCAAGATCTACGAGATGGTCATTAACAACGATCCCTGCTACGCCTACCTGGTCTCCGACAACTCCGAGGTCGACCAGAAACTGGTCATCGCCCACGTTTATGCCCATTGCGACTTCTTCAAGAACAACTACTGGTTCAGCAAGACCAACCGCAAAATGATGGACGAGATGGCCAATCATGCCACTCGGATTCGCCGCCACATCGACCGCTTCGGCCACGAATTGGTGGAGAGATTCATCGACATCTGCGTCTCCCTGGACAACCTCATCGACCCCCACGCTGCTTTCATGCAGCGAACCAGCAAGGAGGAGGTCTCCTCCAGGCTCGCCGACGAACGAGAGGTTGAGAAAGAAGTGGTCCGCTTCAAGACCAAGGAATACATGGAGCGGTGGATCAATCCGCCGCACGTGGCCCGTCGGCAACGAGAGACGCTCCTGGCCCAGCGGGTCAAACGGAAGAAGGCCGTCCCCCAGGAGCCCCTCCGGGATGTCCTGCGGTTTCTTCTGGAGCACGCTCCCTTGGAGGATTGGGAGGCCGATGTTCTGGCCATCGCCCGCGAGGAGGCCTACTACTACGCCCCCCAGGGCCAGACCAAGATCATGAACGAGGGCTGGGCCACATTCTGGCACAGCCGTCTGATGACCACCCGCATTCTCTCCGACAGAGAAATCGTCGATTACGCCGACCACCACAGCGGAACAGTGGCCATGGGGCCCGGCCAGATGAATCCCTACAAGCTCGGCCTGGAGCTGTTTCGCGATATCGAGGAACGCTGGAACAAAGGCCGTTTCGGCAAGGAATATGAGGAGTGCGGGTCGATGGAGGAGGCCCGAAGATGGGACAAGAAGCTCGGTCTCGGGCGGGAGAAGATCTTCGAGGTCCGTCGCATTCACAACGACGTGACTTTCATCGATGAATTTCTCACCGCCGAATTCGTCGACCGCTTCAAAATGTACCACTATCGCTTCGATCCTTCGACCCGCAAGATGGTCGTGGTCAACCGCGACTTCGACAAGATCAAGGCCCAGCTTCTGTTCATGCTGACCAACCACGCCCAGCCCTACATCTACGTGGTGGACGGAAATTACGCCAACCGCGGAGAACTCTATCTGGCCCATAAGCACACCGGCGTGGACCTCGACATTCGTTACGCGGTCGAGACTCTCAAGAACGTGCAACGAATCTGGCGACGCCCCGTCCACCTGCAGGCTCAGATCAACGATGAAATGGTCCTTTTCAGCTTCGACGGCGAGCAGTCTCAGCAACAGAAGATCCATCGAGACTTGCCCAAACCGGTGCATTCGGTATGAACCGGCGGGCCGGCAGGAGAGCCGGGCGAGAAGATGCGGCCGTGATCGCGGGGCCGAAGTAGCGGCCAGTGCCCTTGCCCGGCTGCCGCTGGCGTCGGCCTCCCGTGACCGACCCAGGAGTAGGCTAGGTTCTGCGGACCACGCGAACTGTCTGGAGGATCCGTCTCATGGCGACTTACGTCATTCTGAGCAAACTCACCAGCGAGTCCACCAACGACCTTGGCGAGTTTCGAGCCATCGCTGAAAAGGTGGCCGAGAAAATCAAGACCCAGTGCCCGAGAATCCGTTGGCTGACCAGCTACGCCTTGATGGGCCGCTTCGACGTCATCGACATCGTGGAGGCCGACGACCCCACCGATGTCGAAAAGGCCGCGATGATCATTCGCTATTACGGGCACGCCGTCACCGAGACCATGCACGCCACCCCGTGGGTCGACTTTCTCAGCAAGCTCTCGGGGTGACGTCCGACGGCCTCGACCGCGGGCGGGCCGCCTTCCGTGACTGCGGTGCATCCGCCAGGAGCCGCCTATGCGAATCCAGTTTCTCGGAGCGACCAGACAGGTCACGGGCTCACGCTATTTTCTGCAAGCAGGCGGCCTCCGCCTCCTCGTCGACTGCGGGCTGTATCAGGAACGAGCCTTCCTCGGCCGAAACTGGGAACCTTCCCCGGTCCCTTTGGATCGCCTCGATTACCTCCTGCTCACCCACGCCCACTTGGACCACTGCGGCCTCATTCCCAAGCTCGTCCGCGACGGGTTCAACGGCCGGGTCCTTGCCACTCCGGCGACGCGCGAACTGGCCGAGATCGTGTTGAAAGACTCCGCTCACATTCAAGCGGAAGATGTGATCTTCAAGCAAAAACGCCATCGACGAGAGGGACGGACAGGCCCCTATCCTCTGGTACCCTTATACGGACCGCCCAACGTCGATCAAACCATGGAACGTTTTGAGGCCGTCCCCTATGACCGGCCGACCTCCTTGGGCGACGGCGTCGCCGTCACTTTTCGCGACGCCGGCCACATACTCGGTTCGGCCATGCTGGAGATTACCGCCCGCGCCAACGGCGAAAACCGCACGGTCGTCTTCAGCGGCGACATCGGCGAATGGAACAAGCCGATCATTCGCGATCCCTCGCTCCTCGCCCAAGCCGATTACGTCGTCATGGAGTCTACCTACGGCGACCGCGACCACGACGGCATCCAACAGGTGGAAGAGCAGCTCTGCGAGGCCATCAACTCAACGGTGGCCAGCGGCGGCAACGTCGTCATCCCCACGTTTGCCGTCGAGCGGGCCCAAGAACTGATGTTTTACATTAGCCGACTGGTCCGACAGGACCGCATCCCGCACCTTATGGTCTTCCTGGACAGCCCTATGGCCGTCGACGTGACCGAAGTCTTTCGGCGTTACGAGGACTGCATGGACGAGGAAACGGTGAGAATGATGGCCTCCGGCGAGCCTCCCTGCCGCTTCCCCGGTTTGAGGTTCGTCCGCGAAACCTCCGAGTCCAAAGCCATCAACCGCATCAAGGGTTCCTGCATCATCCTGGCCGGCTCCGGCATGTGTACCGCCGGCCGCATCAAGCACCATCTGGTCAACAACATATCTCGTCGCCAGAGCACCATCCTGTTTGCGGGCTATCAGGCCGTCGGCACGCTCGGCCGGCAAATCGTTGATGGAAGCAAGAAAGTGCGCATCCACGGAGCCCAGCACGCGGTCAAAGCCCGAGTCGTGCAGATTCACGGCTTGTCTGGCCACGCCGGCCGGGAGAGCCTTTTGCGCTGGATCGGCGGATTCAAAAGCCCCCTCCGTCGCGTCTTTGTCACCCACGGAGACGAGTCGGCCTCGATGCACCTCGCCGATCTAATCCGCGCGAAGCACGGCCTTCCCGTCGAAGTTCCGAACTATCGCGACGAATACCAACTCGCCTGAAGACTCATCCATGTCCCCGTCGCTTGGCCCCCGCGATGGGGTTTCGCCGTCTGGAGGCCCCCCTCTTAACGAGTCTGGGCGCCCGAGTGCGAAATAAACCGCTCTCAAGGATGGCCAGCCCGCTGTCTTGCCGAAGGCACGGCAGGCATGGAGGCCGGCTCCGGCGGGTTGTCGAGGTCGAGCTCCTTGACGTCTCTGAACGACCTGATGAACTTGTCCTGCTCCTCGTTCCTCTTGCGCTCGTCGGACTTCGGGGTGTATGTGGATACTCGCATCGACGCTACGACCCGTCCGGCTTCGGTTGACTCACTGATGATTTCAATGGTCGGTCCTGATGGAAGCTGATAGTAGTGAAGGTCTCGTTCCGGATGCTCAGGGTTAACCTCGAGCAGCACCTGCAACATGAAATCCTCTGCGCCTCGTTCCATCAACGTCGCGTGCGCTTTCTCAAAGTTCATCCCGACATGGATGAAATCGCTCCGCGTTTCAGTGGATGCAACGGGTGCTATGCCCGCCTTCGGCTGACCGCAGCCGCAGATCGCAACAGCCAGCACCACGACGCTCCGCAAGGCTCTCATAGCCGCTCTCCAGCAACACAGCCCCTCACCCGTTTCGCCCTCCGGTAGCCGAGGCTCCTTTACACTGGTGGCTTCCTTACCTCTGCCCGACGCGGCGCTCTCCCTGCGAACCGGATGTAGATCTCCCGGCCATTGCCGCCATCCCGTCCGCGGCCGTCAAGCCCGCTTCTTCCCAGAGGCCTTCGGCCGTTTTGCCCCCTTCTTAGCGGCGGCCCTGGGCTTCGAGGGCCCTGCGGGCAAGCGAATGTCAATGGCCGCCTGGGCGGCGGCCAGCCGGGCGATGGGTACGCGGTAGGGCGAGCAGCTTACGTAGTTCATGCCCACGATGTGGCAGAACTCGACGGATTTCGCATCGCCCCCGTGCTCGCCGCAGATGCCGATCTTGAGGTCGCGTTTGACTCTCCGAGCGGCGCCGATGGCCTGTTGAATGAGTTCGCCCACGCCTTCACGGTCCAGGCTCTGAAAAGGATCGGCCGCGAAAATGCCCGCCTTGCGGCGGTCGACGTAGTCCGGGAGGAAGCGGCCGGCGTCGTCACGAGACAAGGCCATGACCATCTGGGTGAGGTCGTTGGTGCCGAAGCTGAAGAACTCGGCCACCTCGGCCATGCGGTCGGCGGTGATGGCGGCCCGCGGCGTCTCTATCATCGTGCCGACCAGGTAGTTCAGCTTGATGTCCGCCGCCTTGAGAATCTCATCCGCCACGCGTTTGGTGCGATCGGACAGCAGTTTCAGTTCCTTGGCGTCGATGGCCAGGGGAATCATGATTTCCGGGGCCACCTTGATGCCGCGACGACGGCACTCAACCGCCGCCTCAATGATCGCCCGAACCTGCATGTCCAGGATCTCCGGATAGGTGATGGCCAGGCGACAACCGCGGTGCCCCAGCATGGGGTTCGATTCGTGCAGCATGGCTACGCGGCGGCGGATCTTGTCGAAGTCCTCGCCGATGCGGCTGGCCAGCTCGCGCTGCTTGTCTTCCTCGTGCGGGACGAACTCGTGCAAAGGAGGATCGACCAGGCGGATCGTCACCGGGCGACCG
Organism: uncultured Planctomycetaceae bacterium; assembly: GCA_964470125.1. Classification (GTDB taxonomy): domain Bacteria; phylum Planctomycetota; class Phycisphaerae; order UBA1845; family UTPLA1; genus DATKKX01. The sequence continues at coordinate 19,492 of CAYYBO010000007.1, forward strand.
CCCATGGCCTCGAAGATGCCGATGAAATCCTGCCTTTGAAACGGCAGCAGTGTGTCCAAGGCTGCACGCCGCTGTGTCTCTGTTTCCGCCACGATCATCCGCTGAATGGCCAGACGGCGTTCCTCGGTGTCAAAGAACATATGCTCGGTCCGACACAGGCCGATGCCCTCGGCTCCCATTTTTACGGCGTTTTCGGCGTCGTAGGGCGTGTCGGCGTTGGTGCGGACGCCCAGTCGCCGCCTGGCATCGCACCACTCCAACAGCGTGTGGTATTCCTTCGGCAGCGTGGGCGTCACCAAGGGCACTTGGCCCTCGTAGACGGTCCCCTCGGAACCGTCCAACGTCAGAAAGTCCCCTTGGTGAAGTGTCTTCCCGCCGATGGTCATCGTCTCGGTGTGCTCATTGACCTCCATCGCCCCGCAGCCCACCACGCAGCACTTGCCCCATCCGCGGGCGACCACCGCCGCGTGCGAGGTCTTTCCGCCCGTCGCCGTGAGGATTCCCTGGGCCGCGTGCATGCCGCCGACGTCTTCGGGGCTGGTTTCCTTGCGGACCAGGATGACTTTCTTTCCCTCGGCGTGCCAGCGCTCGGCCAGCGGGGCGGTCAGCGCGATCTGCCCGCAGGCCGCGCCCGGCACGGCGTTGATGCCCACGCCGAGTTGCCGCGTGGAGAGCGACTTCGAATCGAACGCGGGATCGATGATCGGGTAGAAGAGTCGCTCGATATCCGCGCTGCTGATCCGCTCGATCGCTTCGTCCCTGGTCAAGATGGCTTTGACCGCGGCCGCCGCATAGCGCTTGGGCAGGTATCCCTTCTTGACCAGGCGGTTTGCCTCCGCGTTGGTCAGCAGCGGCTTAGTGGCCTGGTCGACGGCGATCTTGAACGTCGCCGCGGGGCTGCGCTTGCCGGTGCGGCACTGGAGCATGTAGAGCTTGCCGCGTTCGACGGTGAATTCCAGGTCCTGCATGTTCTTGTAGTGCGTCTCCAGCATCACCCGAACGCCGCAGAGCTGGTCGTAAACGTCCGGATCATGATCAGCCAGTTTGCGGAGCGGGATCGGCGTGCGGATGCCGGCGACCACGTCCTCTCCCTGGGCGTTCATCAACAGGTCGCCGTAGAAGATGTTCTCGCCCGTGCTTGGATCTCGGGTAAAGCAAACGCCGGATCCGCTGTCCTCGCCCATGTTGCCGAAGACCATCTGGCAGATATTCACCGCCGTCCCCGGCAGGCCGACGATCTTCTCCACTTCCCGGTACTTCACGGCCTTCTCGGCCATCCATGAGTTGAACACCGCGGAGATGGCCCCGACGAGCTGCTTCCACGGTTCCTGAGGGAATTCCTCGTTCTGCTGCTCGCGATAGAAGTCCTTTAAGGCGCCGCCCAGCTCGCGGATATTAAATCCCGTTAGCACGTTGACATGCAAACCCCCAAACCTTTTTTAAATATGGTCAACATTCCA
>CAYYBO010000007.1:20961-33554 GCA_964470125.1 uncultured Planctomycetaceae bacterium
CAGCTCGCGGAGATTCTCTGCCGTGAGCTCGGTGTCCTGCACAACGCCCAACCGTTGTTTCATATGGTGCAGCTTGCCTTCGAGCACGTCCTTGGACAGCCCGACCACCACCGTTGAGTACATCTGGATGAACCGGCGATATGAGTCCCACGCAAAACGAGGGTTGTTCGACGCCTGAGCCAGGGCCTCGACCGACCGGTCGTTCAAGCCCAGGTTCAAAACCGTCTCCATCATGCCCGGCATTGACGCGGCAGCGCCGGAACGCACCGAGACCAGCAAGGGGTCCTTCGTGTCGCCCAGCCGCTTCTTGCAGACCTTCTCCAACCTGGCCAGGGCCTCTCGGACCTGCTTGTCCAGACCAGCGGGCCACTTGCGGTCTTGTTCGTAGAACAGCCTGCAGGCTTCCGTGGTGATGGTGAAGCCGGCGGGCACCGGCAGGCCGATGTTGGTCATTTCAGCCAAGCCGGCCCCCTTGCCGCCCAAAAGCTCCTTCTGAGTGCCCTTGCCGTCCGCTCTGCCGTTGCCGAAGAAATACACGAACTTCGCTGCCATCGTTGTTGCTCCTTCAACCGGATGGTGGTTGATTCCGGATGATCTTCTTGCTCGCAAGTTGCTCCGCCACGCCCGAAAGGGCCGGCGCCCCGGCCGGCGGCGATCTCAAGACCGCTTTTCGCCGGCGGCGCAGCGTTCGCGCGTGCTGTTCCGATGACGCGCAGCCGATCCAACTCTACGGAGGCCGCGTCAAGGTGTCAACGCGGCCGGGTCTGTACACTTTTCCTGCGAGCCTGGGCGTGTTCAAAGGGCAGTGCCCGGCCCCGGCGGCAGTCTTGCTCCGGCAACTCCAAGGCGTCGGCCGTCGGGGTTCGCGGCCGGCGTCCGGCGAGGCCGTGACTCTTGGTTTCGATCGCGCTGTGCAACCCGGCGAGGTGCGATGATCTCGCGAGCCTCTTCCACCGGTCGTCGATGAGGACAGGTCCATGACGGTGACAGCGGGAGTCTTCGTCGATGCTTGTATCGCCCCCTGCCCGCAATTACATTACTTTGGAGGTAGCCAACACCGGCTTTCGTTTCTTCTCATCAGATGGAGGGTCACTCATGCGGCATAGTGACCTCGATATCAGCGCCAGCGGCGGTCGCCAAAGTCCTCGCCTGCGGGGCGAAGGACCATCATTTCGTGACGTCGACGAAACATGTTCACGACAACACGACCCTTATGGCCGGTCGTCAAGCGCGGGGCACGCAGACCGTGGTGGTGTGATTGGAGCGTCTGAGATGTCAACCGCACACACGCGAACTTCAAGGCTGTCTTGGGTTGCAGGAGTCGTCATTGCGGCAGCGTTCACCGGAGCAACTCCTTCGACTGCCGTCGACCAGAAGGCGGAGGACGCCGCCCAGACTGTCTTCATTGATTTCGTCGAATCGCACTGGAAGGAGAAGGCATGGGACGGCGGTATCCTGGCGCGGGAGATTGTGCGCCAGGCTTTCTGGCTTGCGGCGACGGATGCCGGGCTCATTGTTCGCGATGCGGCTCTGCGCGAGTCCCCCCCCGTCGAGCTGGGCGATGGCCGCCACTTGACCATCGATGTCACGCCGACACCGGGCAACTCGGTCAAGATTCGCATCACGGACAAGACCGAGAAGGAGGTCTGGACCAACGATCTCCCCTTGACCCCCAATACGCAGTTCTACTATGTCGACCTCCCTGACCTCATCACGCGAGCGGAGGCATTGTCGCGGGCGGGCTTCGTGGAGGCGATCAAGGCGGCCGGCATTCCTGTCGCCGAGCGCGTGGAGCCGAAGGACGCCCCTCTTCCGTCGGCGATCCGCGACAAGCTCGACAAGATGAGCATCGTTGATCAATTCGCCGCCCTTCGCGAAATCCACAAGGCGATGCAGGAGCAGGGCCAATCGTCGGCAATCCTGGGCGGGTTGACTCGGGGCTACGCAAACCTCGGCGATTTGACCGGCTTCTTTTGGAACTCCACGCCCAAGGTCTTTCTGGCGAGGTCGCTTCTGTGCGCCGAACGTTTCATGGTCGCTTACCAGGCCTCCCGAGAGGCTCGCTGGCATCGAGCGTATGCCAGAGCGATGACGGGGATGCACGGCGCCGCCCTTGGGGACCTCCGCATCTTGGCCAACCAGGCCTCCGAGTCCAACGACGACGGCGGCGAGAGTATGAAGGATGATCCGCCCTGGGCCATGCTCCTGCGACCGCTTTGCGAATACCGCACGTCGGACCTGAAGAAAGCTGCCAAGCTGAACAAGACGGCCAGGTTGCTGGCGACTTACATGGCGCTCCTGACCGTGGAGTTCAGCGGCGAGAAAGACATCACCCTGAAGATCGGGCATGAGGTCCTGAGCGAGCAACCCGACTGCTTTCGAGTCTACGACGTCATGTGCGACGTGGGCGGGGTGAGCAACTTGCACCGAGCCACGATGATTGGGCCTGAAGCACTCGGCAAGACGTTTCTCTCGCGGCTCAACGAGATCCCTGGCCTTCCCAGCAGCGCCAAACCCAAGACGCCAAGCGAAGCCGAGCAGTCGAGGCTGGAAAGGATCGCCAGGCAACTGGCTCAGGCGGACGACGAGGACGAGGAATCAGAGGAAACAGACAGGGCGTTGGCTGGGATGGACGCCGCCGGATACTGCGTCCGTGTCCCCGGCGTGGTCAAGGCCCTGGTCCACGGCAAGGCCACGTCCAAAGATGCCGGCCAGCCATCATGGCAGACACTGGGGCGGATTATCGAGGAACTGCTGTTCATTCAGATGTATCGACGGGCTGAATTCATGGTATGCCCGTGGAACGTCTCCCCCCATGAATTCATCGTCGAAGCTTTTCCCCTCATCAAAGCCCATCCGTACGCCGGCGTTGTGCGAGCGATGGACATGGACGCTCGGGTGCGTGCCGCCGAGATGATGTCGGTCATGCAGTCCATCAAGGTTGTCGATGCGAATCTCAACATGGAGAAGCCGTTCTCAACGATCCTCTTCTACCTGTCCGATCCCGGCATGAACTTAAGGCGGTCCATCTGGCGTGACGCGACCTATCACATCGATCCGATTGCGGGCGACGTGTGCTCGAGGATGGCCCGCACGCAGGGTGACAAACGTAAAGCCTGGGCGGACCTGTTGCGGGATATAAGCCCCCAATCGCCGATGGTCTTCGCAAACTACATCGAGACGGATTGGGAGAACTGCAAAAACCAGATTGTCGAATGGGAACCGCTCTACATCCATCACGTTACGTTCGCCAAGGCCCTGGCTCAGAAGTACTCCGAGTTGAAGGAGTACAAGAAGGCCGAGGCTTGCCTGCGGAAGTACATTCGCAAGTCTCCCGACTACTGGGCATTCAAGCTGCGGGCGGACAACGCTTTGGCTCAGGGCAATCGGAAGAGATGGAGGAGCACGCTTGAAGATTTCCTGAAGTGCGAGAGTCACGGCCTTGAGGATGTCAGCGCGAGATGCGACATCGCCGATTTCTTGATGTCGGAAGGAAAGTACAAGGAAGCTCTGCCATACGCCGAGCAGGCCGCGCAATCCTGGGCGTTTCGAGGGATGGATACCGCGCTGCGCTGCAACGAGGCCCTTGAGAGATGGGACGACGCCGAACGATGGGCCAAGCGACTCGGCGATCGCTATGATCTGGTGGCGATGAAGTGGTTCCTCTGGTGCAAACGCACCGGCCGCGGCCACTTGGAGGCGGCCGCGAGGGACGCCGAGCGCCGCCTGGATTCGCTCACTTCATCGGAGGCGACACCACCTCCACTCAACCAGGCCGGTACGTATTACTTATTGACCAAGAGGCCCAAGAAGGCCTTGGCGACGTTCGAGCGATCCTACAAACTCGATGGCGACCTTCTTTCCGGGATGTTTGTTGCGACGATTCAAGACAGCTTGGGCTTGGCGGAGGATCGCGACAGAATCCTCAATGCCATGAGTGTGGCCTACCCTGAAAAGCCGGACGAACCGGCCTCGCCGATGGTGCAGCTCATCAACCTCATGCAGGAGCATCTCACGTCCGACGGAGAGGGTGCTATGAGCGTGTCCGTCGTGGAGAGGATCGTCGAGCACTCGGACAAGATGAGGGCCGCCAACATGTGGTATTTCGCAGGGTGTTTCTTCCAGGCCAGAAACGACGAGGATCAGGCCAGGGAGTGCATGCTGTGCTCGGCCGGCAACACCGGAGCAACGACCATGACGCAGATCATCGCTTCGGATTGGCTTCGCGAGAGGAAAATCGACTTCAAGGTCAGCCCGCCTGGGCCGCAGGAGTGACCCGCAGCGGTTCCCGGATCAGTGGACCACAGGCGGCAGTCTCTACCAGCCTGAAGCGCCGGCGAGGGCGTGACGGCCGTTCATCACGCCTGCTGGCGGCGCTCATCCATCGAATCGGGAACCACTCAAGTGAGGTCCCGCCGGCGCAAGCCAAGACTGCAGCTTCGGCTCATCACTTCCGGCTCCACCACCAAGACGTGGGGCGCACATTCCCAAGCCGGCGCGGACTGCCCCCGCTACCGCACCGCGCGGCAGACTTTGTTGGCGGCGTCGGTGAGGTCGGTGGCCGCAATCAGCGAGCTGTTCTTGGCCTCGGTGAGCGGCTCGCGGGCGCGCTCGGCGTTCGTGCCTTACAGGCGGACCACCCCGGGGATCTTGAAGCCGATCTCCCTGGCGGCCTCGACGACCGCGGCGGCGGAGGTGCTTGACTGGGTGGCGGGGCCCCCTATGGACAGCAGGCGGCGATTTTCGGAACTGATTCGCGGTAACTCAGCCGACTACTGCGCCCTGGCGGCAAGGTTGTCGAGCACGTTCATGAAGTTAATGTAGCTGTCATAAGGTGATTCATACGGGTTGAAGTAGCGGTGAACTTCGCCGTCGGCCAGGTATTTCGTACACATGTAATAGAAATGATCCGCGGTCTGAAGCCGCCGCCAGTCGCTCAGCAGTCGCTCGTCCCCCTTGGCTTTCACGGCCTCCTCCAAGGAATAGAGTTCCTGCAGTGCGTTGGACTGCATCGCGTTGCCCAGCCAAGCGGAGAGATCGCGCTCGGTGTCGGCCCAGCTTATCAGGTAGGGGCAGTTGAACTCGCCCGCGGGCTCCTCTTGGGCGGCCAATTCACTGGCGGTCTTGAACGTGTGGCCTTCGCCGCGGAGAACCTCCTCCGGCATCCGGGAAAGGAACTCGAGGATGCCCGTATCCGCCCACTGATGTTCCCCGAACGTCTCGTAGTCCATGAACAGATTGATCACCGATCCGTTGGCGGCTTCGCGGTTGAGCCAGGCGACGTACTTCTCCGGCGTCAGCGGCCACTCCAGCCAGGCGCGATTGCTGAAGCGGAAGGCAATGTCGTCGGACAGCTTGTAGTTCTTGAGCAAGACGCGGATGGGGAGCCCCGGGGCTTGATACACGCGATTGGGGGTCTTGTAGCCCAGAACGTGGTCGGCGCCCTCGGCCATGATGGCCGAGAAGCCGAGCTGATGCGCCGCCTCCGCCACCTCGTTGTTGTAAATCAATTCGGTGTTGCGGAAGGTCGTGCTCTGGGCCCCCAAGAGGGCGCGGATCTTGGACTGGTGTTGGGCTACTTGGGCGTTGAACTCGTCGCGCGAGTACAAGAAGGCCAGGCTGTGGTGGTAGGTTTCAGCCAGGAACTCCACGCAGCCGGTGGCGGCGAGGCGCTGGAAACCCTCCAGGACCTCTGGGGCATAGGCCTCGAACTGCTCCAGGACGACGCCGGTGAGGGAATAGGTGACGCGGAATCGACCGCCGTGCCGGTTGATCAAGTCGAGGATGCACTGGTTCGCGGGCAGGTAACACTTCGCGGTCACCTTGCGGCAGATGCCCGCGTTTGTATGGTCGTCGAAGTAGTTGGAGTCCAGGTCAAAGACGGAGTATCGGCGCAGGCGGAAAGGCTGATGTACTTGAAAATAGAGGCAAACCGACGCCATGGCGTTTTGTTCCTGAGGTTGACGGCGATGGGAGCATTGTACGGATCGGCGGAAAAACGACAACCTTGAATCGGCGCGAGCTGCAGTTCAGAGGCGGAGCGAGAGAGTCTCCCCCCGCGCCTTCGCCGGCGGAGAACCTCCGAGCCGCGGGGAAGCGCGCGCCCCTCGCGCGAATCGCCAAGCCGCCGAACGGCGAGTTCGCCGGTGGAGTCGCAGCGCCGTCGCCGTGCCCGCGGAAGTCCGAAGGACGGCGGATCTGCCGCCGCGGCTCGCTCAGCGATTTCCGCCGTTGACCGAGGAGATGGCGGTGCCGTAGACGCGCACACAGCCCTGGGCGGAGTCTTTCCAGGTGAGCTTCTTGATCTCGAAGCTGCCGTGCTCGCGGAGGGTGGACTGCAGCGGCGGGTGCCGCAAAACCGCGATGATCTTGTTGGCCATCTCGTTGACGTCCCAGAAATCCACCTTCAGGACGTGGGCCAACACTTCCGAGACGCCCGATTGTTTGGAGATCAACACAGGAACGTCATGCGAGAGGGCCTCCAACGGGGCTATGCCGAAAGGCTCGCTGACGCTGGGCATCACGTACAAATCCGCCATCTTGAACACGCGACTGACGTCGTCGCCGCGCAGGAAGCCGGTGAAGATGACCTTGTGGCCGATTCCCATCTCCGCCGCCAACTCGATCGAACGACGAATCATGTCGCCGCTGCCGGCCATCACGAATCGCACGTTCTGCTCATACTCAAGCACCTTGCGAGCCGCGGCGAGAAAGTACTCCGGCCCCTTCTGCATGGTGATGCGGCCCAGGAAGAGGACGATCTTCTCGTGTTTGTCGATTCGCGGCGGCAAGGGTGTGTCTGCCCCGTTGTTCTCTATGGCGTTGTAGACTACCTCGACCTTCTCGGGAGCGGCGCCGTAGCGACGGAGAACAATGTTGCGTGTCAGGTGGCTGACGCAAATCACTCGATGGGCGGCGTGCATGCCGGCGCGTTCGATGTCATATATCCGTTGATTGACGTGCTCGCCGCTGCGGTCGAATTCGGTCGAGTGGACGTGAACCACCAGCGGCTTGCGCGTCGCCGCCGCCACCGCGATTCCCGCCGGGTAGGTCATCCAATCGTGGGCGTGGACAACATCGAAATCCTCGTGTTGGGCGAGGAAGACGGCGATGGCCGCGTAGCGCTCGACCTCGCCGAACATGTCTCCACCGTACAGCCCGGGGCCGATCCCCTTCGACTGGGCGGCCCACAGGACGGAGTAGGAGCCGCCGCCTGGGCCGTCGCCGTTAGCGCCGGGGCCGCCCTGCGATGCGGCGGACCGGTCCGAAGTCGGCGACGCATAGGCCTGCAGAGAGGACGGGATCGAGCGAAACTCAACGTTCTGGAGCCCCTCGATGCTGTAGCTGGCATAAGCCAACTGCGGGTTGCCCGAGGGAGGCGTCTTCAGACGCACATGAGAGGCATATTGTGCCCCGATCGGCTGGGGCAGCACGAAGGTGATGCGGTGCCCCAACTCGTTCAAGGCTCGCGTCAAACCATAACAGGCTGTGCCGAGACCACCGCTGATGAAGGGGGGGAATTCCCAACCAAGCATGAAGATGTTCATCGTCACTACGCCTTGAGGCTCCCTCGCCTCGCCGACTCAGGCCACCCTTCGCCCTGACGGAAAGCACCTGGTCTCTTTCCGACCATGAACGCTTGCACCTCAACCTTTCCCGCAGGACTCCCGCGGGTTCGCAGCACACTTCCCGCCGCCGGCCTCATCTCTGCAGACCTGGTGGAGCCACCTCGAACTCCAGCGCCTCCACGCGCAGCCGCAGAGCCCGGCGGACCTTTCCCCTCGCTGTTAGGCCAGCCACCGACCCATACCCGAACGTCGAAGCCCGCGGCAGCCAATGTAGAGACTGATACTCTGCCTCCGTCCGGGAGTGTGCAGGACACGAAAGAGCCTGTCAACATGTTTTTCCAACACCTTACCGCCTGCCGCCGCGCCAGCCCCCCTCGGCCGGGCAGGCCGGACCGGCCGCCCGCCGCTTGATCTTGGTCGCAACGGCCGCTGATCCCGGCCGTCTTCGCCCCGGCCATCGCGACCGGCGCTCGTGAATGATCAAAGGAAAGCAGAGTCCGATCTCCCATCCTTGACGCTGCCCGTGGGCCCTGCGTCCGCAGCTTCCCGCCAGTCGACCTTTCCCGGCGATCCGCCTGACGCCGAATCGCGGGAGTGCGAATGGATCGTGAGGGGGCACTGGTACCCCCCCAAAAGGACCTCCGCGACTGCACCGTCGCTCCATGTCGCCCGGCCGCGCCCGAGCAACCTGCGCGGGACATTGCCGGATTCGGGGCTTCGTCGTGCTCCTTGACGCCCCGCCGCCAGGCTCGTATCGTCCAATCTCACGACTAGTATAGTCTTGCCCCGGTCGTCTCGCTGGGCGAGATGACCGGCGGGGCAGCAAAGCGGCGCACGCCGGCAAGGAGATCGAACATGGCGGCTGTAAAGGTGGGAATCAACGGTTTTGGGCGGATCGGGCGCTTGCTGGCCCGGGTGATGGCCTCCCGAAAGGGAGAGTTCGACCTCGTAGCGATCAACGACGTAGGCTCGTCGCCGAAGGTACACGCTCACCTGTTCAAGTACGACACGACTCACGGCAAATGGAACGGGACCGTCGAGCACGACGAGACTTCCCTGGTCATTAACGGCGATCGAATCAGAGTGCTGACCGAGAAGGACCCGGCGAAGCTGCCGTGGAGAGAGCTCGGCGCAACCGTGGTCATCGAATCCACCGGGGCCTTCACCAAGAAGAACGACGGCAAGAAAGCCGGCTACGACGACCACATCAAGGCCGGTGCCAAGAAGGTTATCCTCTCCGCCCCCGCCAAGGACACCATCGACGCCACCGTGGTCCTTGGCGTCAATGACGAGGTCCTCAAACCCCAGCACACTTTCGTCAGCAACGGGAGTTGCACGACGAACTGCCTGGCCCCGTTGATCAAAATCCTGGCCGACAACCCCGATGTGTTCGGCGCCAAGATCGACGGCGCGATGACCACCATTCACGCCTATACCAACGACCAGCGAATCCTCGATCAGGTCCACGGCGAGGACCTCTATCGCGCCCGAACTGCGGCGATGAACATCATCCCGTCGACCACCGGCGCCGCTCGGGCCATCGGCCTGGTGGTGCCCAGCGCGAATATACGGCTGGACGGATTCGCTCTTCGCGTGCCGGTCGTGGACGGCAGCGTGGTCGATCTGACGGTGGCCTTGGAAAAGGAAGTCGAGGTTGCCCAGGTCAACGAAGTCTTCAAGAAGGCGGCGGCCAGCCCGCGATTCAAGGGCATCCTGCAGTACAACACCGAGGCCCTGGTCAGCAGCGACATCATCGGAAACCCCCACAGCAGCATCTTCGACTCGACACAGACCATGACCGTGCCGAAGGGCAAGGGCAAGCTGCTCAAGCTCATGAGCTGGTACGATAACGAGTGGGGCTTCAGCAACCGCGTCTGTGACTTGGCGGTCAGACTCGCCGCCATGATGTAAGAAGACGCCGAGAAGTCGAAGCACCGACGAACCGACTAAGCAACCCCAATACCGCGGACCGGCCGATACGGCTGGAGGTTACGCAGCCCGTGATAGCCGACGGGGTTGGTTTGTTTTGACCGCGCCGAACGGCTACGCGCAGCGACAGCTTCGCCGTCTTGTGCTGCGGGCGCCGTTGCGATTGCGCCGTCGGGCGGCACGTTTGCTCCTCACATCCCTGCCCGCCCCATAGCGCGTGGACCCGCAGACTTGGCGGGGCCATCGCCGCCCTCTATCATCGGACCTTGATGTGCGGCATCGCGGGGTACATACGACAGAACGGCCTGCTGGACGGTTCCGTCTTGCGCCGGATGCAGGCCGCCGTCGCCCATCGCGGCCCCGACGGACTTGGCGAATGGACCGACCCCGCTTGCGGAGTCGCTCTTGCCCACACCCGCCTGAAAGTGCTGGACCTCACCGAGGCTGCCCACCAGCCGATGCGCAGCGCCGACGGCGCCACGACGCTGATCTACAACGGCGAAATCTACAACTTCCAGGCCCTTCGCGAAGAATTGCGAGCCACCGGCTCACGGTTCCAGTCGACGGGCGACACCGAAGTCCTGCTGGAGCTATGCCGCCGCGACCCAGCGTTGGCCTTTCTGCCTAAGCTGAACGGCATGTTCGCCTTTGCCGTGTGGCACGCGCCGACGGAGACCCTCACGCTGGTTCGTGACCGCACGGGCGTCAAGCCGCTGCTGTATGCCCCGCTGCCTGGCGGGCTTGCGTTCGCCTCGGAGATGGCGGCCCTCCGGCCGCTCATTGCCGGTCCGACCATCGACCCCCGGGCCGTGGTGCAACTGCTGACCCTGGGTTTCATCGCTGCTCCGCGGACGATCTTCCACCAAGTCAGCAAGCTGCCGCCCGGGCACCTGCTACGCTGCCGGAACGGCGCGATCACCGTCGAGAGCTGGGCGCCTCAACCGCCGCCCCAGCCGGCGGCCGCCGATTTCCGGGAGGCCCTGGGGCTGCTTCGCGAGATCATCGCCGACGCGGTCAAAGGGCGGCTGATCGCCGATGTGCCCGTCGGCGTGTTCCTCTCCGGCGGGATCGACTCCAGCATCATCACCGCCGTCGCCTCGAAGGTGGCCGGCAGCCGCGTTAAGACATTCTCCATCGGCTTCCCCGGCCAGCCCTTTTACGATGAGACCCGCTACGCAAAGGCGGTCGCGGAGATGCACGGCACCGAGCACACGGTCCTGCCGGTCTCCATCGACGAGGTCCGCGAGACTATCCCCGCGGTCCAGGGCCATCTCGGCGAGCCGTTCGCGGACAGCTCCGCCCTGCCGACCTACTTGCTCAGCCGCTTGACGCGGCGGCACGTGACCGTGGCCCTCAGCGGCGACGGGGCCGACGAGCTCTTCGCCGGCTACAACCGGTACGCCGCCACCACGCTGATCGACAGGTTCGGCTGGTTCGCCGGCACGCCCCTCTACGGCCTCGCCCGCGGCATCATCGAGCGTCTGCCCGCCCGGCGAGAGCGAAAGATCGGCGGCATGGTCAGCCAGCTTAAGCGGGCGATCCGCTCGATCGACCGCCGCCTGCCGCACCGCTACGCGAACTGGATGAGGACCAGCGACGATGGCACGCTCGCCAGGCTGCTTCACGAACCGCGGCAGTGCGCCGCCTTCGTCGACGAGATCGCGAGCCTGCTATGGGAACATCGCGGCCGGCCGAGGGAGGCCAACGACCTCAACTGCCATCTGCGGACTGAATGGAGTCTGTCGCTTCCCGACGACATGCTGACCAAGGTGGACCTGATGTCCATGGCCCACGCCTTGGAGGTCCGCTCGCCGTTCCTTGACCATCGCGTGGCGGACTTCGTCTTCCCACTGCCGTGGCGGTGGAAGCTGCACGGCTGGCGAAAAAAGCACATGCTCATCGAGGCCTACCGGGCAGATCTGCCGCCGCTCCTGCACAACCGCCCCAAGAAGGGTTTCGAGGTGCCCGTCGGCCCCTGGCTCCGCGGCCCGCTCAACCGCATGGCTGGTGACCTGATCGCCGCCGACAAGTGCTTCTTCGGCACGCTGCTAAGCCGCGAGGGAGCGGCGCAGACCCTCGACGACCACACCGCCGGCCGCGCCGATCACAACTTCTGCCTCTGGGCCTTGGTGTCACTTCTCGCGTGGCAGCAGCAACATGCCCCGAATGCGCGGGTTGAAATGGAGCACTGAAGTCCGCGGCCACGACCGACGGAGAGGCACATCGTCACTATGGCGGTTCACGCTGGCGTGTGGCGGCGGCGACCGACCTTCCTGGCCGGCCGTCCTGCCCTCACGGCCGAGCAGGGGCTAGGCCGCTGCCCTGACGGCTGCCACAGGCGAGCGTGAAATGCCATAGTACGCGTGGGACGGCGGGTGGAATCCGCCTTGGACGGCCCGAAGAGCCGACAACGCGGGGCTGTCGCTCTTGCCACGTCAAGAGTTTCGCGCCGGGGCCCGCAGAATGCCGACGTGGGCGGCGTTTCTGCCTGAAAGACGCCGCTCATCTTCCATTGGTGCCTGGGTCAGCGTGGTTTCCCCCTTCCTGGGGGCCGCCCAAACCGCCGTTTGCGGCGTCCATTCGTGCGTGCGGGCGCGCCATTCGTATGTGCGGACGAGCCATCCGTCCGTACGGGCGCGCCATCCGTGCCTGCGGACGAGCCGCTCGTGCGTGGACGCAGGCCGCTCACCCCCGGGAGCGGGCCATTCATCCCGGGGAACCAGCCGCCCCGGCCGCCTTCATCCGCCTGCGGGAGCACGCCCAACGCCATCCTCCAGCACGGCTCGATCATGCTCGACCGCAGGTACCCCCCAGCAGCCGGTCATCACCTGGTCCGCCTTGGCGGGAGAGGAGATCGGCTTCCAGGCGGCCCTCGGCATCGGCGCGTGCCCAATCCCCGCCTCCCAAGCCAATCTTCCCCTGATTGCCCGGCGGAGAGTACGCCGGGAGGATTCCCGCGGCCGTGGGTGCGAGAGCCTTGACCTCGCTTCGCTCCGTCAAGGGCGAGTCGGATTCTCGCACCACCGGGCTGATAGGGTGCCCTAACCCAAGTTACGAAGCTATCGGATTTTTAACTTTTTTTCGCACTGTCGAACC